>CAIMBM010000027.1 GCA_903839205.1 uncultured Holophagaceae bacterium
CATCCAGCTCCGAGAGCGTGAAGCCCAGGGCGCTGGCCGCCGACGCAAAGGAGAACCGGGTGCGGGTGGAATTGTCCCGGAAGATGGAAATGGCCAGCCCCGTGTCGAAGGCCCGGTAGGACTTCCCCTCCTGGTGCAGCAGCTTCAGTGCCTCCGCCAGCGCCAGGATGGCCTTGATCTCCTCCTCCGGATGCTCCCAGGTCAGCAGGAAATCCTTGTGGTAGAGATCGGTCCTCAGCGCCTGGAAGGCTTTGACGTTGTCGGCAAGGGCGGGCATGGTGGGCTCCAGAAGGAAGTTCGCAATGGGTCCTAGTCCCAGGGCTCAGGCTGGCCCCTGAAGGAGTTCACCCGGAGGGTGGCCCGGGTCGAGGAGGCGATCCTGCTCGACGACCGGGACTCCCCGGAGGAAGACGGCCCGGAAGGAGAGGGGCGAGGTGAAGCCCGGATAGGGTTCCGGGGCATCGGTGAGGGAGGATTGGATGGGCCTTGAGGGCCCGTGGGGATCCAGCAGGACCACATCCGCATCCAGCCCCGGACGCAGTGCCCCCTTGCGGTGCCCCTGCCCCAGGCGTTGGGCGGGCTGCTCGGAGAGGCGGAGGGCGAGTTCCAGTGCGGCCCGGTCCGGGTCTGCCTCCCAGAGTTTCCAGGCCAGGTGCGGCAGGCCCCCCAACCCGCCCAGGCCGTTGGCGACCCCGCGGATGTCCCGGCCGTCCCAGTCGTCCTTGTCGGCCCGGCAGAAGGCGCAGTGGTCCGTGGCGAGCATGTCGAAGGCGCCCGCCCGCGCCAGGGTCCGGAAGGTCTCCCGGTCGCCGCGCAGGGGCGGGGAGCAGATCCACCGGTGGCCGTCGGGCCGGTCCAGCCAGGTTTCATCCAACCAGAGGTACTGGGGGCAGGTCTCGCTGGTGAGGTCCTGGGACCCCCGGGAGGCCTGGATGTGCCGGGCGGCCTCCACCGTGGACACATGCACCACGTGCAGGGGCACGCCCCTCCGGGCCGCCAGGGACACCAGGGCCTCCACGGACCGGATCTCGGCGTCACCGGGGCGCAACCTTGCATGGGCCGAGGCCTTCGCGAGGTCCAGGGAGCCCGGGTCCACCGCCGCCAGCAGGTCGTCGTCCTCGCAGTGGACCAGGAACCGAGTGCCCAGCGGGCCCATCCGCCGGAAGCCCTCGTCCAGGCGCGCCTGGTCCACGAAGAGGCCCGCGCCCCTGTAGGTGGTGTAGAACTTCAAGGTGCGGTAGCCCGCCGCGGCGAGAAGCCCCAGATCCACCCAGTCTGCTTCGTCGAAGGTCGTGGGCGTGAGGTGCCAGGCCACGTCCGCATGGCACTGGCCCTCGGCCCGTCGCCGGGCGCGTTGCAGAGCCTTCCGAAGGGATTCATCGGGTCCCTGGGTGACGAAGGTGCACAGGGTGGTGATCCCGTTCATGGCCGCGACGCGGGTGCCGCTCTCGTAGTCGTCCGCCAGTTCGAAGCGCCCGATGCGGTCCCCCACGTGGGTGTGGAAGTCGATGAAGCCCGGCAGCACGTAGCAGCCCCGGGCATCCAGCACCCGGTCCGCCGAGGCCGAGAGCCCCAGCCCACTGCCCGCAATGTGGCTTCCCTCCAGCAGCAGATCCCCGTCCTCCAGGCGGCCGCCGAGGGCGATCCTGCCGTTCTGGATGAGGGTCCTCATGGGCGCAGGGCCTCCAGGCATGGCTCCACCGCTTCCGGGATCCGGATGCGTCCGAGCGGAGCCTCAATATCCTTCAATCCGTGCCCGGTGGCCAGGACCACCACCTTCGCATCCCTGGGCAGCGGGTCGGGGCCAGCCTGGACCTTCACCAGTCCCGCCAGGGCCGCGGCCCCGGCAGGTTCCGTGAAAATGCCCGTGCGGCTGGTGAGGCGGCTCTGGGCCGTGAGGATCTCCTCGTCCGAGACCGTGAGCGTCCGGCCCCCGCTTTCGAGGACGGCGCGCCGGGCGCCATGGGCATTGCTGGGGCAGGTCACGGAAATGGAATCCGCCCGGGTCGTGGGGTGGACCGCATCCGAATAGATGCCCGTCTGGACGTAGCGGTGGATCGCGTCGGAACTCTCCGCCTGGACGCCGATGAGCCGCGGAAGGCGCTCGATGAGTCCCGCCCGTCTGAGATCCACAAAGGCCTTGTGCACACCCCCGAGGATCACGCCATCGCCCACGGACACGCAGATGGCGTCGGGCACCTGGTACCCGAGCTGGGCCCAGATCTCCAGGCCGGCGGTCTTCTTGCCCTCGAGGGTGAGGGGATGGTAGGCGGTGTTGCGGTTCAGCCCGCCCCGCTGGTCGGTGTATTCCAGGGACAGGCGGAAGGCGTCGTCATAGGTCCCCTTCACGGGGATCACCATGGCCCCGCAGAGGAGCATCTGCAGGAGCTTGGCCTTGGGGGCGGCCTGGGGCACGAAGATGAGGGCCTGCAGCCCGGCGGAGGCACTGATGGCCGCCAGGGCCGAGGCGGCATTGCCCGTGGAGGCGGCCACGATGAGGTCGATGCCCAGGCGCCGGGCCTCGGCCACCACCAGGAAGGAGGCGCGATCCTTGAGGCTGCCGCTGGGGTTGAGGCCGTCATTCTTGACCCACAGCCGGTCCAGACCCAGGTCCGCGCCCAGGCGGTCCACCGGGGCCAGGGGGGTGTGGCCCACGGTCAGGGGCGGATGGAATTCAGGCTCTACCGGACAGAAAAGATTCCAGTCGGGGCGCTTCGGATCGAAGGTGGCCTGGATCGCCGGATAATCGAAGACCACCTCCAGCACACCCGTGAGGGGGATGCCGGGGCGGTAGCCCTCCCCGCAGACCGGGCACAGGTACCGGACCTGTTCGCGGGGATACTGCCGCCCGCAGTCCGTGCATCGGTAGGAGAAGGGGGTCATGACGAGGTGCCCAGACAAAATCCGCGCGGGAGTTGGGCTCCCGCGCGGGTGTTCAGGAACGGCTAGAAGTGGAATTCGGCCGAGAGCATCAGGGCGGTGGTCCGCTCGTTGTTGTTCCAGGGTCCCTTGCCGGTGGCGGGATTGAAGACGGCCGGAGCGGAGTAGTTCACGCCGCCGAACTTGTTGTTCCAGTACTCGAAGCCGGGCCCGATCAGGAAGGCGCCGTGCTTGCGGCCGAAGAGGCCACTGGCGTCGAACATGAGGTACATGTCGCCCACGGTCTCGGCCTTGGTGTCGACACCGAAGCCGTCCTTGCCCTTGGGTCCGACGTAGTTCAACCAGCCCTTGAAGGTGGCGGGGACGCCCAGGTCGAAGTGCTTGCCCCAGGAAGTCCAGATGGCGTACTGGGTCTTGAAGTCCACTTCCTTCTGCACGACGCCGTTGTAGTTGGCCTCGCGGCAACCGCCGAAGCCCACATTCCAGAACCCGTGCTCGATGTTGAGGCCGAACTGGGGGCCGGCAATCATCAACTTCTTGTTGGAGGCGAACTGGTTGTCCTGGGAGTCGAAGTCGAAACCCACGGTGAAGTCCACTTCCCGCACAGGGCCGAAGGCCATGTTGGTCTTGAAGATCTTGCCCAGGTCGAAGCTGGAGCGGTAGACCACGTAGACTTCGGTGTTGCCGGGGACGCCGGCCTGGGGCTGCCCGGTGCTGTCGTTGGCAGGGGAGCTCTTGGTGGCGGACAGCATGTTCACGTCGAAGAAGTTCGTGCCGTAGTCCCAGCCGTAGACGCCGCTCAGTTCGAGGCGGTTCTTGACCTGGGTGCCCACGAGGCCCGGATCGCGGAACTGGTTGCTGTACTGGTACCCGACGAAGGTGTCGCTCCAGTTGGCGGCGCCGAGGGGCAGCGCGGCCAGGGCGACAAGGCCAAGGACGGTGGAAGTGAACTTCTTCATGCTGGATCTCCTGGGAGGTGGCCCGCGGGGAGGTTGGGCCTGGGGTTGGGAGGGTGGGGGTGAACTGGATGGAGCAGGTGTCGCTGGGGAAATTCGAGACCTGCCCACCGGCATGAAAGCCGGAGGTCCAGCCTCTCGAAAGGCCGACGGCATGGATGAAGCACCGCTAAAATTTAATGGATCAAACCAGATGTGGCAATAGTTTATACCGTGGCGATAATTTTTTCTCTTTGGCGTCAAAACCCTTCGGGCTCAGACGGGAAGTGCCTTTTCGGCCGGCAGCAGTGCCAGCATCGTGCCCAGGGGACGGAGGTCCAGGGTGGAGCCCTCGCCCAGGGACGCCCTGGCCTCGAAACGCTGGAGGGCGTAGGTATCCGGATCCAGTTCGGCCCGGAGCTGGGGTGAAAGGTACTCGAGTCCCGCCGGGGACCGGGTCAGGCGATGGCTCTGGCCGCCCAGCTTGGCCTCTAACATCAGGGACTCCCCCTGCCGCTCGAAGCGGTAGCAGTCCGTGTTGGACTCCTCGAAGGCAGCCTGGTCGGCCCAGAACCGGGGCTTGTCCTTGTAGGGTGCGCCGCTGGTGGGACAAAACGGCGTGCAGTTGCCGCAGTCGTTGCAGGCGTCGCCGAGGTTGACGATCTGGACCGGCTGGGCGACCCGGAAGGGCGTCTGACCCTCCTGCCGGAGGCGCCCCCCCCGCTGGACCAGGATCGGCAGCTGCAGGTCCAGGGGCTCCATGGCGTAGGCGAGGTTGGCCCGGTTGGGACAGACCGTGACGCAGAGGCTGCAGAGGTCATCGCAATCCAGGCACCGGCTGGCTTCCTTCACGGCGGCCTCGGCATCGAAGGGCTTGAGCACCTCGTCGAAGCCGTGCCGGTCCGTAATGGGCAGTACAGGCACCTTCTGAGCCCCCACCACCCTGCCCTTCTTTTCCATGAGGGCTGTATCCGCCTGCCCCTTCTCCAGCAGGGGTTCAGGACCCAGTTCCACCCCATGGCGTGCGGCGATGCCCTCGGCCACGGCCCTGCCATCGGCGATGGCCAGGATCACCGAGGAGGCGCCATGCACCGCGTCGCCGCCCGAGAAGAGCCCGGGCACCGAGGTCTCCCGGGTAATGGGATCCACCACCAGGTAGCCGTTGCCGTTCCGCCGGACCTCCAGGCCCTCCAGGAAGTCCAGCACCGCCTCCTGGCTGATGGCCGAGATGATGGTGTCGGCGGGCAGGACCACCTCGCTGCCCTCCACGGGCACCGGGCGGGGTCGGCCCGAGGCGTCCCGCTCCCCCAGGCGCATGCGGGTGCAGGAGAGTCCCGTCACCCGGCCGCCTTCGGAAAGGACCGAGGCCGGGGCCAGCAGGTCCCGGATCTGGATGCCCTCCTCGAGGCAGTCGTGGACTTCGGCGGGATCCGCCGGCATCTGGGCCCGGGTGCGGCGGTAGACGATGGTCACCTCGCCGCCCGGCACCAGCCGGATGGCGGAGCGGACGG
>CAIMBM010000028.1 GCA_903839205.1 uncultured Holophagaceae bacterium
CACCATGGGGGCCTGGACGCTGGTCGAAAGGGCGTTGCTGCCGGTGAAATCCGTCCACTGGGGGATTTCCACGCCCCAGGGGGTGGGAAGCGGATTCCCGTTGAAGTCGGACACCGCGGGCACCACGAACCGGAACCCGCCACCGTGCTGGGAGAGATAGTCGCCGAGGCTCTGCACCGGAAGGGCGGAGCCACTCCCGTTGGTCAGGGTCGTCACCAGGGTGAAGTAGATCTGGCCCTGGTTGACGGTGATCTGGTGGGCCACGGTCACTCCGGCCACGCGGCCCAGGGCGTCGGTGGGCACCCCCAGCTTCCCCTTCGGGTCCAGCAGATAGCCCTGCATGAAGAGCTGGGCGGAATTGTTCCCGGCAGTAGGAAGAAACTGGTCAAAGACCAGCGGCAGGTCGGGATCCTGATTCGCCACGGGGCCCAGGCGCTCCAGCATGTCGGACGGCATGGACACCCGGTGGAAGCTCTGGTCGAGGGCGACGGCCCCGGCGTCGAGCACTGCCCCGCCTGACGGAGCCCCGAACTGGGCCGAACGGCCACCGAAGGGGGCCCCATCGACGGCAATTTCCACGGAATCATTGCCGAGGAAGAAGTCGCCCGGACCCGCAGTGGCCTTCAGGCCGTAGACCCGATCGCCGCCCGCGGCGGGGATCTCCTCCACCGCCGTGTCGGGCCTGGAGAGCCCCGTGGCGCGGAAGCAGCCCAGGCCCGACCCCCCGAAGACCACGATGAGAGGAACCAGGGCCCGCAGACGGCGACGAATGGCCCTCCGGGAGGAGGCGGGGACGAAAGCAAGGCTCATGTTCATCAATAGGTCTCGTGGGGTGCGGAGGTCCATGGGTCTGGGCGGACGAAAGGTCTATGCTAACTCACGATGCCCATCTCCGCCTTCCTTCATCGCTGCTGGCAACGCCGGTGGTTTCTTGTCCTGGTCCCGACGCTGTCCCTCCTGGGAGATCTGCTCTGGACCCTGGGAAGGTTCCCCGCCCTGCATCGAGTTCAGATCTACTCCGCCGACCGCCTGCCCACCGTGGGAGGAGCCGTCCTGGTGCTTGGCGCAGGCGTCTACGGGGATGGGGAGCCCACCTCGATCCTCGAGGGCAGGCTCCGGACCGCGCTGGCCCTCTATCAGAGTGGCAGAGTGAAGTGGTTCCTGGTGTCCGGGGACAACCGCCACTCCACCTACAATGAGCCGCAGGCCATGCGCCGCTGGCTCGTCAAGCAGGGTGTGCCCCTCACGAGCATCGTGAGCGATTACGCCGGGCTCCGGACCTGGGACAGCCTCAAGCGCGCGCAGGCCGTCTTCGGCCTGCACCACGTGGTGATCGTGACCTCGGACTTCCACCTGCCCCGGGCCTTGTACTTGGCAGACCACATGGGTCTCCAGGCCTGGGGCGTGCCCGCCACGACCGAGGATCGCCCCTGGGGGGCCCGGGTCCGCTTCTGGGGCCGCGAATACATCGCCCGCCACCTGGCCCTGTGGGATGCCTGGTTTCCGCCGGACACCCGCCTCGGGCCCAGGGAACCCACGCCCGAAGACTGGAGTTCCAGCCCGTGAATCCTGCCCAGGACATCGTCATCCTCGCCGCCAGCCGGCTTCCCCAGGGCCGCTACGGCGGAAGCCTTGCCGGCCTGGGCGCAGTAGGCCTTGGATTGACCGTGGTGGAGGGCCTGGCGAAGGACCCAGCCCTCCCTCGCCCCGGGAGCCTCATCTGGGGCATGGCCCGGAATCACACCCAGGGCATGAATCCGGCCCGCACCCTGGCCCTGAAGGCCGGCCTTCCCCAGGACACACCGGCCTTCACGATCAACATGGCCTGTGGCTCCAGTCTCCAGGCCCTCATCCTCGCCGCCCAGCGGCTCCCGGGGGAATCGGCGCCGGTCCTGGTTGGCGGCAGCGAAGCCATGTCCGACACGCCCCATCTGGTGCCCGGGCTGCGCTGGGGCTTCCGCATGGGGCACCGGCAGGTGCCCGACGTCATGCACCAGGACGGCCTGCGCTGTCCCGTGACCGGGCTGCTGATGGGAGAAACCATCGAGCGGCTGGCGGCCAAACGCGGCGTCACCCGGGCCGAGGCCGACGAATGGGCCGCCGAGAGCCACCACCGGGCTGGCCGGGCCGATTTCCGGAGGGAATGCCTGGTCCACCCGAGGCTGGACCATGACGAAACCGTCCGGCCCGAAGTCACCGTGGAGAGCCTCTCCCGCCTCGCACCGGCCTTCGATCCGGAGGGCCAGGTGACGGCCGGCAACGCCTCGGCCATGTCCGACGGTGCGGCGGCCCTGCTCCTATGCCGTCGGGACCAGGCCGGTGGGGCGGCCCCTCTCGCCCGTATCCTGGGCTGGAGCGAGGCCGGCGTGGACCCGCTGGACATGGGCGAGGCACCCGTTCCCGCCGTGAGGCGCCTCCTGGCCGCCCAGGGAATGACCGTGGCGGACATCGATCTCTGGGAACTGAACGAGGCCTTCTCGGCCCAGCTGCTCGTCTGCCAGCAGCAACTGTCGATCCCGCCGGAGCGGCTGAACGTTGCCGGGGGGGGCGTGGCGCTGGGCCATCCCATCGGCGCCAGTGGCGCCCGCATCGTCTGCACCCTGGTCCACCAGCTGCGGCAGCGCGGCGGCGGGCTGGGCGTGGCGACCCTGGGCATCGGGGGAGGCCTGGGCCTGGCGGTGCTGATCGAGGCCATGGGTAGCCGCCAGGGCGACCAGGAATTCGCGGCCACCTAAACCGGCCCGGCGACATCTGCGAAGATGAAGGGACCCTGAGCGGGTCGACCGAGGATTCCATGACCGATGCGCCGTTGATCCGACTCACCGACATCACCAAGATCTACCAGATGGGCGACATGGAAGTCCGGGCCCTTGACGGCGTGTCGATGGAGATCCAGCGCGGCGAATACGTGGCCATCATGGGGCCTTCCGGCTCGGGCAAATCCACGATGATGAACGTCATCGGCTGCCTGGATACCCCCACGGACGGCACCTACGAGCTGAACGGCAAGCTGGCCTCCGCCATGACCGACGATGACCTCGCCAAGATCCGCAATGAGGAGATCGGCTTCGTCTTCCAGACCTTCAACCTCCTGGCCCGCACCACCTCCCTCCAGAACGTGGAACTGCCCTTGATCTACGCGGGCAAGAAACCCGCGGAGAGGCACCAGATGGCCCAGAGGGCCCTGGAGAACGTCGGCCTGGGGACCCGCAGCGACCACATGCCCAACCAGTTGTCCGGCGGCCAGCGACAGCGCGTCGCCATCGCCCGGGCCCTGGTGAACGACCCTTCCATCCTGCTGGCGGACGAACCCACCGGAGCCCTGGACTCCAAGACCAGCATCGAGATCATGGCCCTCTTCGAGGAGTTGTACCAAAAGGGCAACACCATCATCCTGGTCACCCACGAGGAGGACATTGCCCGTCATGCCCACCGCATCGTGAAGCTGCGGGACGGCAAGATCATCCACGACGAGCCCAATACCCCCATCACCTCCGAACAGCATTTGGCCAACCTGAGCCTGTGATGGGGGTCTGACCTCCGGTAGAATCCACGGATGCAGAAACTCGTCCAGGGCATCCACCAGTTCCAGACCCAGGTCTTCAGCTCCCACAAGGAACTGTTCGAGCGGCTCGACCACCAGGACCAGACGCCTGAGACGCTCTTTGTCACCTGCTCCGACTCCCGCATCAGCCCGAACCTGATCACCCAGACACAACCAGGCGAGCTGTTCATTTTGAGGAATGTCGGGAACCTCATCCCGCCCTACGAAAGCATGGGCGGGATGGCCGCGGGCATTGAGTTCGCGGTGGCCAGCCTGCAGGTCAAGGACATCATCATCTGCGGTCATTCGAACTGCGGGGCCATGAAGGCCCTGCTCGAACCCGGGGACCTGGAGGGGCTGCCGGCCACCCGCGCCTGGCTGGCCCATGCCCGGTCCACCGAACGGATCATGTGGGAGAGCTACGGCCACCTGAAGGGCCATGAGCTGCTGCATGCCACGGTCGAGGAGAACGTCCTGGTCCAGCTGGAGAACCTCCGGCGCCACCCTGCGGTGGCCAAGGCCGTGGCCAACGGCATGCTCCACCTGCACGCCTGGGTCTACAAAATCGAGACTGGCGAGGTCTTCGCCTTTGATCCCGCCCGCGGGCAGTACACTTCGATCACCGGCACCGCAGGTCTCGGGCCCCTCGACGCGGAGCACCGGGCCACCGACCTTTCGATCTAGATGGACAGCCGGTCCAGCCGGTCCGGCCGGTCGCGCCAGCCTTCATCCACCTTCACGAAGAGTTCCAGGCGCACGGGCCGCTGGAGCAGCTTCTTCAGCTCCCGCTGGGCGCTCTGGCGGATGTCCTTGATCATCTCCCCGCCGCTGCCGAGCAGGATCTTGCGATGGCCGTCCCGGTCCACCAGGATCTGGGCCGCGATGAGTACGCCTTCGGGCCCCAGGTCCTCGGGGTAGTCCTCCTGGCCCGGTTCCAGCCACTGTTCGATGAGCACCGCCACGCCGTGGGGGACCTCCTCGCGCGTCTTGCGGAGCACCTTCTCCCGGATGAATTCGGAGGCCAGGGACCGTTCGGTCTGGTCCGTGAAGACCTCCTCCTCGTGGAGCCACCCGGGCAGGGTGGCGTCCCGTTCGAGGATCGTCCAGAGGGGGTCCAGATTCAGCCCCATCTTGGCGCCGATGGGAACGATCTCCTTGAAGGGGAGCAGCTCCTTGTAGGTCGCGATCTTCGTGAGCAACCGTCCCTTGGAGAGCAGGTCGATCTTGTTGAGCAGCAGGTAGGTGGGCCGCCCGAGCTTGCGCAGGCGCTTGGCCAGCGCATGTTCCCCTGTGCCCAGGTAGTCATCGGCATCGACCACCCACAGCAGCAGGTCCGCCTCCTCCAGCGCCTGCTCCACGTGCGCCATCATGCGTTCGTTGAGGGCATGCTTGGGCAGGTGGATGCCCGGCGTGTCGAGGAAGGCCAGCTGGACCTCCCCGCGATCCACGACGCCCAGGACGCGGGTCCGGGTGGTCTGGGGAATCTGGCTCGTGGCCGCCAGCTTCTGCCCGAGAAGGGCGTTCAGCAGGGTGGACTTGCCGGCATTGGGAAGGCCGATGATGGCGAGGGTCGCGTGGCGACGTTCAACCACGATGCACGCCCCGCTTGGCCTCTCGGATGAAGCGCAGGAGATAGGCGACCTCGGGGATGTGCCCCAACTCCCTCTCGGCCTGGGCCATGGCCTCCTCGCGGAGCAGTCCGGCGTGGAACAGCAGCCGATGGGCTTTCTTGAGCCCCTCGACCACGTCCAGGGGAAAGCCCTTGCGCTGGAGACCGATGGTGTTCACCCCGTAGCTCTTGGTGTCCCGGGCCCCGACGGTCTTCATGAAGGGCAGCACATCCTGGGTGGCCACGGTGAACCCGCCCATGAAGGCGTGGTCGCCCACCCGACAGAACTGGTGGACGGCGGAGAAGGCCCCGATGTTGCAGCCGTCGCCGACCTCGACGTGACCCGCGAGGGTGGCGCAGTTGGCGAAGATGTTCTTGGTTCCGACGTGGCAGTCGTGGGCAATGTGGGAGCCCGTCATCAGGAAGTTGTCGTCGGCCACGGTGGTGAGTCCGCCGCCGCCCTCGGTGCCCCGATGGAGGGTGCAGCCCTCGCGGAACACGTTGCGGTGCCCCACTTTCAGGCGGGTGGGGGCCCCCTTGAACTTCAGGTCCTGGGGTCCCATGCCCAGGGTTGCGTGGGGATAGATGTCATTGTCCTCGCCGAGTTCCGTGTGGGGTCCGATCACCACGTGACTGCGCAGCTGGGTCCGGGCCCCGATCACGGCATTGCCCTCGATGAGGCAGAATGGGCCGATGACCACGTCCTCACCCAGCCGGGCCTCTGGACTCACCACGCTGCTGGGATGGATCTGCACGCTCATTTTCCCTCTCCCTCCGCCAGGTCCATCAGCATGGACATGAACTCCGCCTCGGCGACCTTCTGACCGGCCACGAAGGCCTCGCCCCGCATCTTGCAGATGCGGCCCTTGAACTGGAGCACTTTCACTTCCATGACCAGCTGGTCGCCCGGAAGCACCGGCTTCCGGAATTTCACGGCGTCGATGCCCATGAAGTAGATCACCTTCCGGGCGCGGTCCTCGTATTCCCGCATGAGCAGGCAGCCGCCGGTCTGGGCCATGGCCTCCACGATGTAGACGCCCGGAAACACCGGACGGCTGGGGAAGTGACCCTGGAAGACCGCCTCGTTGAAGCTGACGTTCTTCAAGCCGCGGATCCACACCTTGGGTTCAAAATCCAGGATCCGGTCCACCAGGAGGAGCGGATACCGGTGGGGCAGCAGGTCCATGATTCCCTGCAGATCAATCGTGCGTGGCTCGCGTTCGGACATGGCAACTCCAATCCTCTAGCCTACCCCGTCCGGACCCAGCGCTCCAGCCTCAGGTCCGGGGCACGGTCCGCTCGAACACCCTGGCCTCGATGAACAGGTCCAGCAGGGGTGGGTCCAGGGCCCCGTCCCGGGCCTCTTCCTGCAGGATGGCCAGGCTGCGATCCAGGGGCACCGCACCCTTGTAGGGCCGGTCCCGGGCGGTGAGGGCGTCGAATACGTCCGCGATGGCCATGGCCCGGCTCTGGACAGGGATCTCATGCGCCCCCAGGTGGCGGGGGTAGCCCTGGCCCCTGAGTCGCTCGTGGTGGGCGTAGGCGATCTCGGGAATTCCCGAAAGGTCCCGGGTCCATGGGATGCGCTCCAGAAAGCGGAAGGTGTGGGTCACGTGGCTTTCGATCTCGAGCCGCTCCGCCTCCGAGAGGCTGCCCTTCCGGATCCGCAGGCTGGCCAGGGACTCCGCCTCGACCAGATCCCGGCGCTCGCCGCTCCAGTGGGTGTAGGTCAGGTTCTCCAGCAGGCCCAAGCCGTCGGCCACCTCCTGGGCCAGCACCGTGGGTTCATTGCTCTGGCGGACCAGGGCCATGAGCTGCTCGGTCACGGATCGCCGATCCCGGACCACTTCCTCCCAGCGGGCCCCCTCGAAGCGCTCCCCGCCCCGCCAGGCCTGGGACAGCAGGTCCAGGGCCTCCTCCAGCTCCCGCTGGCGGAGCCGCTGGAGGATCATCTCCAGCTGGCTGGGGTCCAGCTTCTTGGCCTTCACCAGCACCTGCTCCCGGACGCCCACCTTGCCGAAATCATGGAGCAGGCTCGCATAGCGGACCTCCCGCAGCTGCCGCTCCGTGAAGACCAGGCCGCCATAGGTGCCGTTGGGCGTGGCATTGACCGCCTCGGCCAGCCCCACGGTGAGGTCGGCCACCCGGCCCGAATGGCCGCTGGTCACGGGATCCCGGGCCTCGATGGCCGTCACCGAGGCCGCCACGAAGCCCTCGAACAGCTGCTCGATCTCCTGGCGCAGCTGGGCGTTCTTCACGGCCACGGCCGCCTGCCCCGCCAAGCTCTGGGCCAGGTCCTGGTCTCCGGTGGTGAAGCAGCCTATGCCTTCCGAATCCTCATCTAGCTTGTTGAGCAGCTGGAGGATACCCAGTACCTGGCCTTCCGTGTCCTGCATGGGCACCACCAGCACGGACCGCGTGCGGTAGCCGGCCTGGCGGTCGAAGCTGTCGTTGAACCGGTAGGGTGCCTCCTCGGGGATCCGGTAGACATCCTGGAGGTTGAGGCTCTCGCGGCTGAGGGCCACGAAGCCCGCCAGGGTCCGGTCGGAGACGGGCATCACGATGCGGTGGAAGGGCAGCCGCACCTTGGCATTTTGCGTGTGCGCGAACAGCAGTTCCCGGTGCTCCCCCTCGCCGGTCAGCAGGTAGATGGACCCGGCCTCCGCCTTCAGCAGTTCCCGGGCCTTGGTGAGGATGAGGTCCAGCAGACGGTCCAGGTTCTGTTCGGAGGCCAGGGCGCGACCCACTTCATGCAGCCGCTCCATGGAGCGCCGGTCCTTGGCGCGTTCCCAGCCGGCCTTCGCCAGGGCCAGGGCCGCCTCGCCCCCGGGCCAGGTCCCGCAGCCGGCGAACAGGCCCTCCCCGGGCACACCGAGGACCACGTCCGCGGGGCCGCCCTCCGTGAACACGAGGGCGCGGCGCATCTCTCCGGCCACCTGGTCCAGGAGAGTGCTACGGTGCTCTGGTGGGAGGGCCACGGTGAATCGCAAGGCGGAATCAAGCTCCAGGAAGGCCAAGCTGCCGCCAGCATATCGGAATTCCCCTACCAGGACCGAAGCTTGGAGCGGCCCCATCGAGCGGCTGGCCTGGGGCGGCATGGGCGTGGGCCGGTCCGAGGACGGCCGCCTCCTGCTCCTAGAGGCGCCCCTGGCCCTGTTCCCGGGCGAAGTCGTGGAGGCAAAGGTCCTCTGGAAGGCCCGCCACGGCGAGGGCCGCGTCACCCGCTGGCTCACCCGTGATCCCCGCAGGGCGGCGGCCGCCTGCCCCGTCGCCGAGGCCTGCGGCGGCTGCGAGCTGTGGGAGGCGGGCTCCCACGGCAGCGAGCTCAAGCGGCAGATGGTGGCGGATCTCCTGCGCCGGCAGCTGGGCGAAGGCGTTCCCTGGACCTGGCATCCCGCCCCCGCCTCGGCCCGCCGGCACCGGATCCAGCTGCACTGGGATGGCGCGGCCCTGGGCTATTTCCAGCGCCACAGCCATGCCCTGGTCCCGGTCAGGGCCTGCCCCGCGGCGGCCGATCCCCTCTCCGAGGCAATCCCCCGGCTCCAGGAGGCCCTCGCGGGCCGCGCCCTGCCGGCCCGCGCCAGCCGCTGGGAGCTGTCCACGGGCACCCCGGCCCAGACGGTGTGGGCCACCGATGAACGCGGACGCACCTGGCAGCTGGAGCCCGACGGCTGGCACCGCAGCACCGAGCCCATCCCTCACCAGCTGGGGAGGACCCCGCTCCTGCACGAGCCGGGCGCCTTCTTCCAGGTCAGCCCACCCTGGGCGGCCGAGGCCTTCGGAGGGCTGCTCAGTTCCTGGAACCTGAAGGGCGGCACGGTCTACGACCTCTATGGCGGCGTGGGACTCTTCTCCCTGCTGCTGGACGATCGCTTTCAGCACCGGGTGCTGGTGGAATCCGGCGAGGCCGCCGTGGCCTGGGCCCGGCGCAACCTCGAGGCCGCCGGCCTCCCCTCGGAATGCCTGGTGGCGGACGTGGCCGCCTGGGTGCCCGAGGGCCTGGGTGCCGCGGGGGATCTGATCCTGCTGGACCCGCCCCGCGCGGGGCTGGAACCGGCCCTCTGCGACCGCCTCGGGACTGCCGGCGCCCGCACCCTCGTGCTGGTGGGCTGCGACGGGGCGGCCTTCTGCCGGGACCTGAAGCGCCTGGGGGCAGCCTGGGACCTGGACCAGCTTGCCGTGGTGGACCTCTTCCCCCTCACCAGCCACGTCGAATGCGTGGCCCTGATGACGAGGCGCCCGTGACCGCGCTCGGACATCATCTCCTGGCGGAGTTCAGCGGCTGCGACGCCGCCGCCCTGGCGGACCTCGGCCAGGTCACCAGGGCCATGCTCCAGGCGGCAGAGGCCTCCGGCGCCACCGTCGTCACCCACAGCTTCCACCATTTCAGCCCCCATGGCGTGAGCGGGGCCGTGATCATCGCCGAAAGCCATCTGGCCATCCACACCTGGCCCGAGCACGGCTTCGCGGCCGTGGATTTCTTCAGCTGCGGCCCGGTGGACATGGACCGTGGCCTGGCCGTGCTGAAGGCCGCCTTCGGCGCGGTGGAAGAGACCCGGCTGGAGCTGGAGCGCGGCCCCCTGCGGACGGTCAACCCCTGAGGGCACCCTCCAGCCGCAGCAACCGCTCTTTCATGGGGAGTCCTCCCGCATACCCCGTGAGGGCCCCCCCGGAACCGATCACCCGGTGGCAGGGCACGAGGATGGAGACGGGGTTGGCGCCGTTGGCGCGGCCCACGGCCCGGCTGGCCCCGGGGATCCCCAGTTCCGCGGCCAGCTGCCCGTAGCTTCTGGTTTCGCCGAAGGGGATGCGCCGAAGGGCCGCCCAGACCCGCAATTCGAATGGACTGCCGTGGAGGCGGAGGGGGCAGGCAAAGGCCCTGCCCTGCCCCGCGGCATAGGCCTCCAGCTGACCCTGCAGGCGAGCCAGGACGTCCAGCCCCGGATCTGGCGAGGGCGCCAGGCGAGCCACCTTCGCAAGCAGGGTCTCCCGGTACTCGTGCTCGGCAAAGCCCAGGTAGATGACGGCGCCAGCGGCATCGAAGGCCGCCTGGACGGGGCCAAGGGGCGTGTCGATCCGGTGGAGGTGACTCATGCGGGAACCCCCTTCAGGCTGGACCAGAGGTGGAACGTGGCAAGGCTGCGATGGTGGGCGAAGGGCGCCATCAGGCGGAGGGTTTCGGGGCCATCCGGACGCGTGTCCAGCCCGTACCAGCGCTGCAGGGCGAGGGTGAGACCCGCGTCCCCCACCGGCACACAGTCCCGGAAGCCGAGGCCCCGCATCAGGACGTACTGGGCGGTCCAGGGCCCGCAGCCCCGCAGCCCGAGCAGTTCCCGGGCCGCTCCCGTGGCCGTGGTCCGGTTCTCCAGCCGCAGCCGCCCGGCTGACACTTCCACGGCCGCATGCAGCAGGTACTCGGCCTTGCGCCGGGAGAGCCTCAGCGCCTGCAGGTCCCCGACGTCAAGGGCGGCGATCCGGGCCGCGTCGGGGTGGGCGATGAGCCCCCCGGTTGCCGGCACGCCGACCAGGCGGACGAGATCCCGGCGCAGGGCATAGGCGAAGGCCAGGTTCACCTGCTGGCCCAGGATGGCCCACACCAGGGCCTCGAAGGGATCCAGGGTGAGCAGGACCCGGAGCCCCTCCCGCCCCCGGGCCAGGTCTGGATGGGCGGCCTCAAAGCCGGCCGGATCGCCGTTCCAGCCCAGCAGCCGCAGGGCTGCGCCGTGGGCCGTGGCCATGGCCGCGGCTCCGGTCGACCCCTCGAGACGCACTTCCACGGACGGCCCGCTGAAGCTCAAGGTGAGGACGGAGGCGCGGCCGCCGCAGAGGAAAGCCTTCCGCAGGCAGGGTCCCTCGACCCGCTCGGAGACGCTCTCACGGTCCCGGCCCTGGAAGGCCAGCACGTCCTGCACGCGAAGGCGCGCGGGCAGCGGCAGCTTGAACCGGTCCGACTCCAGCATGGCCCGGTAGCCGTCGGGGCTGAGGCCCGTTTGCCGCCGAAAGGCCCCATGGAACTCCGTGGCACCGGCGTAACCGGCTTCGAGGGCGAGGTCACACGGGTCCGCCGGCCCCTTCAGGAGCCGGGTGCACGCAAACTCGATGTGGATTTGCTGGAGAAACGCGCCGGGCGACTGGTGGGCATGGAGCAGAGCAAGCTCCTCCAGCCTGGCCTCGCCAAGGCAAGCCGCCGCGGCCAGGGACGCTGCATCCGGGAAGGCTGCGGGATCAGCGATGGCCTGTTCCATGGCGGAATCCAGGCGGGCCAACTCCGCCTCGTCGACCCGGTGGGCCCCGCCTTTCGCCCGCATCCCACCCCGGGGCGGTTCCTTCGGTTCACGCATACCCCATGGTAGGTGCTGCCCGGCCAAGGGCAGGCCCGGAATGCGGGTTATCAGTCCCAGGTGAGCGGCAGTCTGGGCTGGGGTGGGGCCTTCGGCAGCACCCCCTCCAGGCGGAGGAGGAACTCCTTCATGTCCAGCCCGCCCCCATAGCCCACGAGGGAGCCATCCGATCCGATCACGCGGTGGCAGGGGATGAGGATGGCGATGGGGTTGGCGCCGTTGGCCCGGGCCGCCGCGCGGATGCACTTTTCGTCCCCCAGGCGCCGCGCCAGCTCCAGGTAGGAGATGGCCTGGCCATAGGGGATCCTGAGGAGTTCCTTCCAGACCCGGTTCTGGAACTCGGTGCCTTCGGCATGCATGGGGATGTTGAAGTCCCTGAGGTTGCCTGAGAAGTAGGCCTCCAACTGGCGCTTCAGGTAGGGGAGGCTCTTCGGGGCCTGCTCGGGCGCCGGCAGGGCCACCCCATGGAGGCGAACGAGCTGGACCAGCTTGCCGTCCTTGCCGAAGGCCGCACCGAGGTCCCCGAAGGGCGTGGCTATCGGATGGAAGGCACCAGGCATGGAACCAAGCATGTCAGAATCGCCGCACTTTTGGGGCCATGAGCCCATCGAAGAATGCTCAGGGCTGGGGCTTGCGCCAGCCCAGGCCCGATTCAAGATCCCGCAGCGCCTTCGGCAAGGGGCCTTCCCCCGGCAGGATCACCCGGTGGGCGGGAATGAGCAGGGCGATGGGGTTGGCCGCACAGCCCATCACCACCACGTCTTCCTCGAGCCCAAGTCCCGCGGCCAGGTCGGCCGGACGGCGGACATGGCCATAGGGGATGCCGCAGACCATGTCCCAGATGCGCAGGTCCAAATACTTCCCCTGGGGGTCCAGGGGCACCGTGAAGGTGCGCAGGGTCCCGGACAGGTAAGCCTCGATCTGGCGATCCAGGAACCGCTTGGCCTCGCGCTGCTCCTTGGGCGGGAGGGGACTGGTCTGCCGAGGATCGAACCCTTCGAGGACCAGTTCCAACAGCCGACCCCGCCCGTCGAAGGCGGCCCGCATGGGCCCCATGGTGGTGTTCAGCTCGTAGTGCCAGAGGATCATCGGGTCATCATCGCAGGGTCGCTAGACTGTTGTCATGGTAGCCGTCCCGTTCCGCCTGTCCATCATCGATTACCTCAATGCTGCGCCCCTGAACCATGGGTTCAAGCACGGGCTGGGCTGGGAGCATTTCCACCTGAAGTTCCACTATCCCTCCGCCTGTGCCGACCGCCTGAGGAACGGCGAGGTGGATGCGGGCATCGTCAGCTCGATCGAGTACCTGAGGATCCCCGACCTGCGCATCGTCCCCGGGCTGTGCATCGCCTCGCCCAAGCGGGTGCGCAGCGTCGTGATCCTGTCCAAGGTGCCGCCGGAACAGATTCGGAGCCTGGCCCTCGATACGTCCAGCCGCACCAGTGTCGTGCTCGCGCAGCTGCTGCTTCGGGAGCGGTACGGCGTCACTCCGGCGGTCGTCGACATGGGTCCCGACCTCCCCAGCATGCTGGAGGCCAACGACGCCGCCCTGATGATTGGCGACGCCGCCATGCGGGCCCCGCGGCAGGGACTCTTCGTCCTGGACCTGGCCGAGGAATGGCACAGCTGGACCGGCCTGCCCTTCGTCTTCGCCCTCTGGCTGGTACGCAGGGATGCCCCCGAACTGCCTGTCCCCGGCGGGGTCGCCCCCTTCTTCCACAAGAGCCTGGAAATCGGCCTGGCCCAGCTTCCCGCCATCGTGGAGGAGGCCCGCCGCACCATCGGCTGGACCAAGATCGAGCTGCAGGAGTACCTCACGCAGAACATCAGCTACACCCTGGGCGAGGCCGAGCGGGAAAGCCTCGCGCTCTTCTTCGAGAAGGCCGTGCGTCACGGTTTCGCCCCGGAGGAAAAGCCCCTGCGGTTCCTCTGACTATCGCCGCTGCGGATCTCCTGGCACCCTGTACCCCCTCTTCCGGACGCCCCATGACTGAACTCCTCCCCCTCTTCCACCAGCACATCGCCGACCGCCAGCGCACCACCGCCGAGGCCATGGCCCGGACCGGCTTCGAGGCCCTGGTCATCTCCAGCGGGCAGGTCTACACCCACTTTGCCGACGACCAGGACGCGCCCTTCCACCGCACGCCCCACTTCGCCCACTGGTGCCCCATGGCGGGCCCCCACCACCTGCTCCTCATCCGGCCCGGCCAGCGTCCCCGGCTGATCCGCTACGCCCCCGAGGATTTCTGGTACGAGCAGTCGCCCCTGGGGAATCCCTTCTGGGCCTCGGAATTCGAGCTCGAGGAGGCGGGAACCGTGGAGGAGGCCTGGAAGCGGCTGGGCAACCCGGGCCGGGCTGCTTACATCGGCAACGAGACCGACCGGGCCGAGGCCGCGGGGCTCGAGCCGAACCCAGCCCTGCTCACGGCCCACCTGGACTGGCATCGCACCACGAAATCGGCCTACGAGGTGCAGTGCATCGAGGAGGCCACGGTCATCGCCGCCCGGGCGCACCTGGCCGCCAGGGCCGCCTTCATGGCCGGGGCCAGCGAGCTGGACATCCACTACGCCTTCATCCAGGCTGCCGGCATCGTGGACCACGAGATGCCCTACGGGAGCATCGTGGCCCTGGACGAGAAGGGAGCCACGCTCCACTACGAGGGGAAGCGCAAGGTGGGGAACGGCTCCGTCCTGCTCATCGATGCCGGCGTCCAGGTGCGGGGCTACGCCGCCGACATCACCCGCACCATGGCCGCCCCCCACTGCGACAGCCGCTTCGCGGCCCTCATCGCCGGCATGGAGAGGATCGAATTGCAGCTCTGTGACTTGGTGAGGCCGAACCTGGCGTACGGCGACCTTCACCACCAGGGCCACCTGCTCATCGCCGGGCTGCTGAAGGAAAGCGGCCTCCTCCAGGCCACCCCCGAAGAGGCCGTCGAGAAAGGCTGGACCCGCCCCTTCTTCCCCCACGGGCTGGGCCATCACCTGGGCATCCAGGTCCACGATGTGGCGGGGCAGCAGGGCGCACCCGATGGCACACCCAATCCCCCGCCCCCCCAGCACCCCACCCTGCGCACCACTCGCATCATCGATGCCGACCAGGTGTTCACGGTGGAGCCGGGCCTTTACTTCATCCCCATGCTGCTGCGGCCCTTCCGCGCGAACGGCCAGGGCGCGAAGTTCAACTGGCCCCTCATCGACGAGCTGACCCCCTGTGGCGGCATCAGGATCGAGGACAACCTGCTGGTGACGGCCGGTGGGCACCGCAATCTCACCCGGCCGCATTTGCCCCTCTGAACTCGGCCTACCTGGACAGCCCCGGCTCGCCCGGGTTTCGGCGCAGCCTCGTCTTGCGATATATATGAAGGCAGCCCCCGGAGCCCTCGTGTCCATCCGCACCTCCCTTGCCTGCCTCTCCCTGGCCGCCTCCCTGCTCGGCCAAGGCACCGAGCGGATCACCCTCGAAGCCCTGGCGCATCCCACCCTGAAGCAGACCTACGTGGGGATGCCCCCCTCCCAGCTGGAGTGGCTGCCCGACGGAGGCCTCCAGCAGTCCCGGCGGGAAGCGGACCAGTTGACCCTGCTCCGGGTGGACCCCGCCACCTGGGACACCGAGCCCCTGCTGGGGAGAGACCGGCTGCAGGCGGCCCTGGTGGGAGCGGGAGCCTCCGCACCTGACGCCAAGGCCGCCCTGGGGCGCGGCGCCTTCTCCTGGAATGACGCTCACACGGCCTTCCTGGCGCCTGTGGCCGACCATTACTTCGTGGTGGATGCGGAAGGTCGGTTCGCCAAGCAGCTCGCCGACGGCCCGCTGGAGGACCCCAGCTTCAGCCCCGATGGCGCCCAGGTCGCCTACCTGAGGCGGAACGATATCTACTGCACGGAGGTGGCCACGGGCCGGGAGATCCGGCTCACCAGCGGCGGAAGCGACCTGGTGCTCAATGGACGGCTGGACTGGGTGTACCAGGAGGAGGTCTATGGCCGGAGCAGAGGCTCCAGGGCCTTCTGGTGGGCCCCGGATTCCCGGCACATCGCCTACCTGAGCCTGGACGAGACCCGGGTGCCCCTCTTCACCCTGGTGGACGACCGCACGCAGCCCCAGAGACTGCTCCAGACCCGCTATCCCAAGGCCGGCGATCCCAACCCCGTCGCCCGCCTGGGCACCGTGGACCTGCAGGGGCACACCTCCTGGACCCCGGAGACCCACCCCGGCCAGGAGACCCTCATCACCCGCGTGAGCTGGGATCCCTTGGGCCGGCTGGTCGCCCAGATCTCGGACCGCACCCAGACCTGGCTGGAGCTGCGGCGTTTCGAGAAGGGTGGTTCCAGGGTGCTCCTGAAGGAGCAGGACGGGACCTGGCAGGATGCAGAGCACCACGGGACGCCGCTCTTCCTGAAGGACGGCGGTTTCCTGTGGGAATCCGACCGCACGGGTCACCGCCACATCTACCGCTACGACGCCGAAGGCGGCCTGGTGAACGCCGTCACCCGCGGCCCCTGGGACGTGCGCAGGATGCACGGCGTGGACGAGGCCAGGGGTCTCGTCTTCTTCGATGCCTCCGAGCACAGCCCCCTGGCCACCCACAGCTACCGCATCCGCCTGGACGGCCAGCAACTGGTCCGCCTCACGCTGTCCCGGGGCAGCCACCGGGTGCGCTGGAACGGGTCCTTCAGCGTCTTCCTAGACACCTGGAGCAGCCTGGAACAGCCTCCCCGGCAGGCCCTCTTCGGAGGGGACGGCAAGCTGATCCGGATGATCGACGAGAATCCATGTCCGAGACTCAAGGCACTGAAGCTAGGCACCATCCGGCTCCAGCAGCTGAAGACCCGGGACGGCTTTCCCATGGAGACCCTGCTCATCCTGCCGCCGGACTTTGACCCGTCAAGGAAGTACCCCGTGTACCAGCACATCTACGGAGGTCCCGAGGCGCCCCAGGTGAATGACGCCTGGAACCGAGAGCTCATGTGGTTCCACTTCCTGGCCCAGAACGGCATCCTGGTCTGGGTCTGCGACAACCGGAGCGCCAGCAACAAGGGCAAGGCCAGCGCCGCTGGCATCTACCGGCACCTGGGCACCGAAGAACTGGCGGATCAGCTGGACGGCCTCCAGTGGCTTGGCCAGCAGGGTTTCGCGGACCTGGGCCGCATCTGCATCGAGGGCTGGAGCTACGGCGGCTTCATGAGCGCCTATGCCATGACCCACAGCAAGGCCTACAAGCTCGGCATCATCGGCGCTCCCGTCACCAGCTTCAGCCTCTACGACAGCATCTACACCGAGCGCTACATGGGTCTGCCCTCCGAGAACAGGGCCGGCTACCAAGGCACGGACCTGGCAGCCGCCGCCAAGGACCTCTCGGGCCGGGCCCTCATCATGCATGGCCTGGCCGATGACAATGTGCACCCCCAGAACACCGTGCAGTTCATCGACGCCCTGCAGCAGGCCGGCAAGGACTTCGACCTGCGCCTCTACCCGGGCTCCGACCACGTCAGCGCCTTCGGCAAGCCGTGGCAGTACTGGGACCTCATGCGGGCCCGCTGGGAGTTCCTGTCCGAGCACCTTTGAAACTCAGCTCAGGGAAATATGAGGGGGGTGGGAATCCCGGTCAGGGCCTGTCCGGGCCATCCTGCGGCACGGGCAGCATGCGGTCATAGACCCACAGCAACGCCGCCGTGAGCAGGCCCACGCCGATGATCGTCCAGAGCATCCCGGTGGGCCGGTGCGCCACCTCACCGAAGTGGTGCATGAGGTTCCCCCCGAACCAACCGCCAATCAGGGAGCCGAGCCCGATGGGGAGGAAGGCGAAGCCCATGTACGTGCCCTGCTGGCCCGGGGGAGCGAGCCGCGAGATGTACTCGTAGTAGCGCGGCGACTGCACGATCTCCCCGAGGGCGACGCAGACGAGGGTGATGATCACGCCCGTCACCGTGGGCATGAAGATCAGCACGATCCAGGCCAGGGACGACATCAGGGTCCCCAGGGTGACTGCCTTCACGGAGGCGATCCGCTGGGTGGCCAGGTTGATCAGGACGGTGAGGCAGATCACGACCAGCGGACCCGTCACCAGCAGGAGCTCCGTGTCCGCCTTCGGGTCGATGTACTTCACGACGTACAGGGGCAGCGTGATGAACTCCTGCCAGTACACCACCCAGTAACCGGTGAAGATCAGGAGGAAGAGCATGAACTTGGGGTTCGAGATCACCGTGGCGAAGTTCCGGCCCGTCTCTGCCAGGGAGGGAGGGGGTGCATCGCCCTCCTTGCGGGGTTCCTTGAACAGCAGCAGCACCGCGAAGAACATCAGCAGCACGCTGGTGGCGGCCACCCGGAAGACGTTCTCGACACTCATGTTCCGGTGGACGTAGGACGCGACATAAGGGCCCGCGGCCCCGCCGATGTTCACCAGCGTGTAGTAGATCGAGTAGCCGATCGAGCGGACATTGGCCTTGGAAGCCCGCGCCGTCGTGCCGACGACGGCCGGCTTCACGAGGGCGATGCCGAGGGCGGGCAGCATCAGGAGCACCGCGACGAGCATGCCGATGGGCACCACCCCGCGAATCGGGGCCATCCAGGAGGAGCCCAGCGATCCGAGCAGGAAATAGGAGCAGCTGAGGATCAGGTACGCCAGGGAGAGGGCCCGGCGGAACCCCAGGCGGTCCGCGATGGCCCCTCCGAAGGCCGCCAGGAACCACACCAGCCCGCCGAACAGCCCCGCCAGGCTGCTGGCGGCCTGGGTCGGAAAACCGAGCGATTCGTTCAGGTAACGCGCCAGCGAGGCGAAGGCCGCGTAGTAGGAGAGGCGCTCGAACAGCTCGCTGACGTTGGCCACCCAGAAGGGGCGCGAAAATCCATCGCGGATGTCCCGCAAACGCTGAGCTGAACCCAAGGTGCCTCCAGGAGATGGGATTGCCCCTCGATCTTCCCGGGGAACCGTCGGCAGGGTCAACCCATTCCGAAGACTGGCCTTACTTCTTGCCCTTCGAAAACTCCACCACCGCGCGAAGCATGTCCCCCACGGACATGATCCCCACCAGGTCACCCCGGTCGTTCACCACGCAGAGGCCGTAAAGCTTGTGGTCCAGGATCAGCTGGGCCGCGGTGGCGAGGTCCATATCCGGTGTGACCGTAATGGGAGACGGGTTCATGACCTCCTTGACCAGGGTCTTGGAGAGCAGGTAGTGGACCTCCCAGGTATCCAGCGAAGTGGCCCTGCCCGGCGTGTAGTCCTTGATCATCCGCTCGGTGATCAGGCCCGTGAAACGCCCCTTGGCCATCACCGGAAGCCGCCGGACACCCTTTTCCTTCATGAGGTGGATGGCCTCGATGATGGAGGCCTCCTGGTCGATGGTGACGGGATCCTTGGTCATCCACTTTTGGACTGAGGTCATCGTGCACTCCTCACATGCCCAGGAAGGCCTTCTTGACGTGATCATTGGCGAGCAGCTCATCTCCGGTTCCGGTCAGCACGACCCGTCCGGTTTCCATCACATAGGCCCGGTGGGAGATGCGGAGGGACTGGTAGACGTTCTGTTCCACGAGAAGGATGGTAACGCCCTGCCGGTTGATGCCGTTGATGATGTCGAAGATGTTCTTCACGAACAGGGGGGACAGTCCCAGGGAGGGCTCATCGAGGACCAGCAGCCTGGGGTTGGCCATGAGGCCCCGGGCGATGGCCAGCATCTGCTGCTCCCCGCCGGACATGGTACCGCCCAGCTGCTTCTCCCGCTCCCGCAGGCGAGGGAACAGCCCGAACACCCGGTCGAGGTTCTTCTGGCGGTCTGGCCTGGTGGCCTTGACGTAGGACCCCATGCGCAGGTTCTCCATCACGGTCATTTCCGGGAAGATCCGGCGGCCCTCGGGTACCTGGACAAGACCCATCTCGACCACCTGGTGGGGCTGCATCCTGCCCAGGTCCCTGCCCTCGAAGGTGATGGTGCCAGAGCCAGGCTTCTCCAGGCGGGAGATGTTCTTCAGAGTCGTCGTCTTCCCGGCGCCGTTGGCACCGACGACAGTGACAATCTCCCCCTCGTTCACTTCCAGGTCCACATCCCAAAGCACCTTGAGGTCGTCGTAGGCGAAATTGAGCTTCTCGATCCTAAGCATGGCTTTCACCCAGGTAGGCGGTGATGACGTCGGGGTTGGTGACGACCTCCTGGGGAGTGCCCTCCATGAGCTTCTCGCCCGAGGTGAGGACCACGATGCGGTCGGAGATGCGCATGATGGCCTTCATGTCGTGCTCGATGACCATCTGCGTGAGGCCCTGCTGCTTGATGTCGAGGATGAGCTGGATGATCTCCGCACTCTCGGCAGGATTGAGGCCCCCCATCACCTCGTCCAGCAGCAGGAGCTTTGGCCGGGTGGCGAGGGCCCGGGCCACCTCCAGTTTCTTGCGCTCGCCGATGGGCAGACCCCCGGCGGTGAAATCCGCCCGGTGGTCCAGGCCGACCACCCTGAGCTGGTCCATGGCCAGGGCCCGGGCGGTCCTTAGGGACGACGTGTGCGCGAGGGCCCCCACCATCACGTTGTCCACCACGGAGAGCCTGGCCAGGGGTCGCACCTTCTGCCAGGTGCGCACCATGCCCAGCATGCAGACCTTGTCCGGGTCCAGCCCGTTCATCCTTCGCCCATGGAAGAAGACCTCTCCCCTCGAAGGCGGATAGTACCCGGTGATGCAGTTGAATAGGGTGGTCTTGCCCGCACCGTTGGGCCCGATGAGGCCCATGATGCTTCCCGCTTCCACCGAGAAGGAGACGTCGGAAACCGCTGCGAGGCCACCGAAGAACTTGCTGACGTGGTTGATTTCCAGGATGGGCATCAGGCCACCTCCTGTTTCCGGGGCCTGGCCAGTTTCTTCACGAACCCCATGAGCCCGTCCGGCATGAACAGGATGACCAGCACGACCAGGATGCCGTAGAGCAGGACGTGGGCATGGGCGAGGTTCTCCTTCAGGAAGACCCCCACCTTCGAATCCGCGTTCACCAGACCGACCTTCACGAGCAGGTCGGTGACCAGGTTGCTCCGGAGGGCCTCGGACATGGGCACCAGGACGAGCGCCCCGAGCACGGGACCCCACAGGGTCCCCATGCCGCCGATGATGCAGATGAGCATGATCTGGACGGAGAGGTCGAGCCCCAGCACCGTGGGCGGATCCACGAACCCCACATAGATGCCGTAATAGGCACCCGCCAGGGAAGTCAGCACCGCCGAAATCACGAGGGCGATGTTCTTGTAGAGCGAAATGGAGATGCCCAGGGAGTGGGCCGCATCCTGGTCCTCGCGGATGGCCTGGAAGAAGTAGCCCAGCTTGGAATGCTGCACTCCGTAGGTGACCCCGATGGTGAGCAGAGCCAGGGAGAGGCCGATGTAGTAGAAGGGGACCTTGGTCGAGAAGTCCGTGAGGACCCGCTCGCCGAGCTTGAAGGCGGGGAGTTCCGTGACCAGGATCCCCTCGGCACCGTTGGTGAGGGCCGTGAGGTTGATGGCGCTCAGACGGAGGATCTCCGCCACGGCGATGGAAGCGAGTACGAAGTAGGGACCCCGCAACCGGAAGCAGATGCTGCCGATGGCCAGGGCCACGGCCACGACCAGCACCATGCCGGCCCAGACGCCGATCCAGGGCGGGACCTGCCTGGCCTGCATCAGCATCATGGTGGCGTAGGCACCCACCCCGAAATACGCCGCGTGCCCCACCGAGTACTGGCCCGCGAACCCGCCCAGGATGTTCCAACTCTGTCCCATGGAGATGCTCAGGAAGAGGAGGATCATCATGTGGAGCGCGTAGGGGCTTTCCACCTGTTTCGGGATGGCCAACAGCAGGGCCAGGAGGATGAACCCCGCGGCTGCCTTGAGCATCGTGTTGGACATGGTGGCCTCCTCAGGTCCGAGACTTGCCCATCAGGCCCGAGGGCTTGAAGAGGAGCACCAGGAGGAAGAGCACGAAGACGACCACGTCCTTCCAACCGGAGGAGATGTAGACCGCGCTCAGGGATTCGGTGACGCCGATCAGGATGCCGCCCAGCATGGCCCCGACCACACTGCCCATCCCCCCCAGCACCGTGATGACGAAGGCCTTGAGGGTGAAGACCGAGCCGACCTGGGGAAAGATGTAGTAGGTCGGCGCGATCAGGGCCCCGGCCGTGCCGGCCAGGGCGGACCCGAGGCCGAAGGCGATGATGGACATGCGCTTGACGTTGATGCCCATCAGCGTGGCCGCCTCCCGATCCTGGGCTGTGGCGCGGATGGCCTGTCCCGTGTCCGTCTTCAGCAGGAACCAGTACAGGGCCGCCGTGATGGTCGCCGTGATCAGGAAGGAAACCAGGAGCGGCGTGGATAGGGACACGCCTCCGCCGACCTTGAGCGTGGAGGAAGAATAGGAGGTCGAGATGAGCTTGTAGTCGGAGGTGAAGATGAGCATCACGGTGTTGCTCATGATGAGACCGAGGCCGATGGTCAGCAGGATCTGGTTCTGGGCCACCGCCTTGAGGACCCGATTGATGAACACCTTCTGAAGGAAGCCTCCGAACAGGAACATCAAGGGGAAGGTGACCAGCACCGAGACGAAGGGATCGATGCCCAACCAGGTGAAGGCGATGTAGGTGAGATACATCCCCACCATGAGGATGTCCCCGTGCGCGAAGTTGATGACGCGCATCACCCCGAAGATGAGGGTCAGCCCGATGCCGATGAGCGCATAGACCCCACCGATCAGGATCCCGCTGAGGAGGGACTGCATGAAGACAGCCATGAGCGAGGCTCCCGGATCAACAGGGGACGCCGGAAGGCGTACCCGCGCTGGATGGGTCTACTTCCACCGGGGGAACGGGTAGACGGGCTTCTTGGTGGCGAACCTTGACGGCAGGATCGTCTCATAGTTTCCCGAGATGATCTGCTCCACGAGCATCTGGTGGTTGTTCTGGTTGTTGAACCCGTCATAGTCCGCGAACTGGACCTCGCCCATCACGCCATTCCACTTGCCGGCCTTCAAGGCGTCCCGGGTCCTGGCGCGGTCGCCGCCGGAGGCCTTGGCGGTCTCCGCCATGATCAGCATCGAGGCATAGGCGCAAGCCGCGTGGTAGGAGGGCTCCTTGCCGAACCTCGCCTTGTACCGCTTGCCAAATTCCTTCGCGCCGGGCCAGTTCACGTCCTCGGTCCACTGGGTGCATGAGATCACGTGCTCGGAGACGGCCCGCTCGTTCGCGAACTCGGCCGTCGTGAAGCCCGCCCCGGCCCCCAGGAAGGCCTGGGGCTGGAGCCCCACCTCCCGGGACTGCCGCATCAGCAGGATGGCATCGGCCACATAGGACACCATGAAGACGAGGTCAGGACTCTTGGACTTGATCTGGGCCAGGGTGGAACGGTAGTCGGCCGAGCCCTTGGGATAGGCCACATCCGCCACGACCTGGATGCCCTTCTTGGCGACATAGTCCTTCGCGGTCTTGGACGTGGACGTGCCGAAATCCGTGTTCTCGTAGATGAAGGCGATGGTTCTGGGCTTTCCCAGGGAAGTCGCCGCGTCGATGAGGCTGGAGGCGTACTTGTCGGCCGGGGCGTTCATCCTGAACACGTACTTGAAGCCCTGCCGGGTGATCTCCTCCTTGGCGGCCGCCGGAATCAGGAGAGGGACCTTGTACTTCTCGGCGAGCCGGGCCACGGCGTTGGAGCAGGCTGAGGTGTAGGGCCCCACCACGCCAACCACGTTGTCCCGGGTGGCCAGCTTCTCCATGGCGCTCATGGAGACCTGGGGCTTGCCCGTGTCGTCTTCCCAGACTAGCTGGACATGGATGCCCTTCTTAATCAGGTCCTCTTCCGCGAGTTTGATGCCATTGGTGATGTTCTCGCCGATGGGGGCTTCCGGACCGCTCATGGAGTTGATGACGCCGATCTTCTGCGCCAGCAGGCAGGGGGACAGCGCCAGGATGGCGCCCAGGGCCAGGAGGTGCTTTCGCATGGCTGCTCCAGAGCTAAAGAGGGGTTGGTGGGTTGGTGGTGGCATTTTACCCGCAGTGGACCTTCGCTGACCATGAAACCTCCGGCCTTCGATGAAACCGCCCTGATCCTCAGGGACCCGCCCACCGGAGTCGCCCTGCCCTCACCCTCCTCCGCACCGGGCGGAGTAGTAGCCCCCATGCTGGCGCAGCTTCACTTCGGCCTCATAGAGGGTCGAAAGATGGGTGGAAGTGAGCACTTCCTCCTTGGGGCCTTCGAGGAAGACCCGACCCTCTCTGAGCAGGATCACCCGCCGGATTTCCGGCATGACCTCCTCGATGTGATGGGTCACGAGCAGGAGGGTCTTCCCCTGCCGGGCGACGGCCTGGAGCATCGTCAGGAAGTGCTGCCGGGCCACCAGATCCAGCCCCGTGGTGGGCTCGTCCAGCAGGAGCGCCCTGGGATCCGGCGCCAGGGCGCGGGCGATGAGGATGCGCCGGGCCTCGCCCGTCGACATCTCGTCAATCCGCTTGGCGGCAAGGTGCCCCGCACCCACCAGGGCGAGGGCCCGGTCCGTCCGTTCCGCCATGGCGGAGGTGACCTTCTGGTGGGAGAAGAGCCCATGGCTCGCGAAGAAGCCCGACACCACCAGGTCCCGCCCGCTCCTCCGCCCGCCTCCATTCGCCCCGATGATGGACTGGTGCAGGTCGGCGGATACGATCCCCAGCTGCGAGCGGAGCTCGAACAGATCCCACCGGTCCCGGTCCAGGATCCGGATGGGTCGGGCGTCCTCGCTCGGGAGCAGGGGATAGTCCTGCTTGTTCACCAGGCGGATGAGCGAGGACTTCCCGCAGCCATTGGGTCCGAGGATGGCCGTGTGCTCCCCTTCCCGGACGTCGAAGGTGAGGTCGTTGAGCACGGCCCTGCCCCCCCGGATCACGGTCGCATGCTGGAGGGTGAGCAGGGGCGCCCCGGATCTGGCGGCTGCCAGGTGGCCACTGGGATCTAGCTGTGCGGGGTCTTGCATGGGCCTCCCGGGACGGTGGCAGACTGGAGCACATGAAACAGTTCGAATTTCAGCTGAGGATCTCCGCGGAGAGGTATCTGGACTATTATCGCGGCGCGGCGCGGCACGTGGTGGTGCGTTGCGCTGACGGGGTGAGCGTCCAGTTCCCCGCTTCCCTGCTGCAGCCCTTCGTCACCGCCGAAGGAGTCCACGGGAGTTTCGTGCTGACCTGCGACGAGCAGAACAAGGGTGCGGAGCTGCGGCGATCAACCCTCAGGGGTTGAAGTCCAGCTTCTCGTAGCGCGGGAACCCGATCTGGACCCATTCCTCCTTTCCGGACCGGATGATGTTCCCGAAGATGAAGATCAGCGGGGTCGAGGTCAGGTCGCCGGGGTAGATGCCGATGATCCAGGGGTGCGCCGCGTTCAGTTCCATCCCATCGCTCTCGCGGATCCGCTCCTGGAGCCCGGTCATGTAGGCCCTGGCATTGGCCATGGCGGATTCGACCGAGAGGAACTGCATGCCCTCCGCATGGTAGGACCTGCCCAGGTTGCTCCGCAGGAACATGGCGGGTTCCGGAAGGAGCCGGATGTGGGACGTGGGGAAGGCCTCGCGGAGGGCCGCCGTGAGCGCTTCGACATGGGTCATGGGGCCTCCTCGGTCGGCGCTAGTACCTCATTTCACGGTTGTAGGGGATGCCTAAACTGGAGGGCCCCAGCATGCGGGCCTTCCGCGTCAGGGAGAGCACCAGGATCACCAGGACATAGGGCAGCATCACCGCGAATTCGTAGGGAAACTTGATGCCCCCGACCTGGATGGAGAGCTGGAGCGACTGGGCCAGGCTGAACAGCAGGGCCCCGCCCATTATGCCAATTGGGTTCCAGCGGCCGAAGTAGACCAGGGCCACGGCGATGAAGCCCCGGCCCGCCACCAAGTCGTCCGCGAACATCTTGGCCTGGCAGAGGGAGAGGTAGGCCCCCCCCAGGCCGGCCATGGCGCCCCCCAGCATCAGGGCCTGGTAGCGCACCAGGTTCACGTTGATGCCCATGCTGTCGGCGGCCCTTGGGGCGGTTCCGACGGCGCGAACCTTGAGGCCCCAGGGCGTCTTGAACAACAGGTACCAGCTGCCCGGCACCATCAGGAAGGCGAGGTAGACCATGGGATTGTGGTTGAAGAGAAGATCGCCCAGGAAGGGGATCCGGCTGAGGCCCGGGACCGCCCAGGCCGCCATGCCCTCCACTCCCGTCACGCCACCGATGAAGTGGCGGAAAAGGGTGCCGGCCACGCCCCAGCCGAACATCTGCAGCCCGATGCCCGCGATGCCCTGCTCAGCCCGGAAGGTGACCGTCACCAGGGCGAAGAGGAGGCCCAGGAGGATGCCGGCCACCATGGCGATGGCAAACCCGAGGAGGATTCCGTAGGGCGCCAGGGGGCCGTCCTTGAGGAAGTAGGGGGGGAGGAAGCCCAGGAAGGCCCCCATGCACATGATCCCCTCGCAGCCGAGGTTGAACACCCCCGCCCGCTGGTTGAACATCTCGCCCAGGGAGGCCAGGAGCAGGGCCACCGAGAAGGGCACGCCGAGCAGCAGGATGTTGTAGACGAAACCGTGGGTCACGGCTGGCCTCCAGTCTTGGCCGATTCCGGAGGGGTCTTCGCCCGGAGGCGCGAGAAGAACCTGGCCGCCCGTTCCTGGGCGTAGGCATTGTTCAGGTACATCTTGGCGGACACGATGCACAGGATGATCACGCCCTGGAGGACCAGGATCATGTTGGCTGGCACCCCTGCGGAACGCTGGGTCATGTCCGATCCCACCAGCAGGAGGCCGAAGAAGACCGCCGCGGGCACGATGCCCGCGGGATGGAGGGCCCCGAAGAGGGCCACCACGATCCCGGCAAAGCCATACCCGGAAGTGATGTTCTCGATGGCCCGGTGGTGGACGCCAGTGACCTCCACGGCCCCGGCGATCCCCGCGAAGCTCCCGGAGAGGACCATGGCCGCCACCAGGGACCCGGGGACGTTAATACCCGCGTAGCGCGCGGCCTTGGCCTCGGCCCCGGCCGCCCTCAGGCGGAAGCCGAAGGTGGTGTGCCAGAGGAAGAAATAGACGCAGACGCACAGGACGAGCGCCAGGACCAGGCCCGTGTGGAGGCGCGTGCCGGGCACGAGGTGGCTCAGGATGGCGGATTCAGGGAGGCGCATGGACTGGGGCGTGCCTGATCCGGTCTCCAGTTCGCCGGGATCGATCATGGGCCCCCGAAGGAAGAAGGTGTAGAACTGGGCGGCGATGTAGTTGAGCATCACCGTGGAGAGGATCTCGTTGACCCCGAGCCTGGCCCGGAGGAGGCCGGCGATCCCGGCCCAGAGGCCGCCGCCGAGGGCGCCCGCGAGCATCACAAGGGTAAGCAGGGCATAGCGCGGCAACCCCGGAAGGGCCAGCGCCGTGGCGGTGGCCGCCAGGATGCCCATGAGCATCTGGCCCTCGGCCCCGATGTTGATGATGCCGCTGCGGAACGCGATGGCGATCCCCAGGCCCACCAGGATCAGGGGGATGGCCCGCACGAGAATTTCGGTGATGCCGAACACGTCGCTGAAGGGGCCCGTGAAGATTGTCACGTAGGTGTCGATGGGGCTCGCCCCGATGGCCTTGAGCACGATGGCCCCGAGGCCCGCGGCGGCCAGGGCGGCCAGGAGGATGACCGCGGCCCCATAGGCGATCCTGGACCTATTCATCGGCCACCCCCGCCATGAGCAGTCCGAGCCTTTCGCGCGTCGCCTCGAGGGAACTCAGAACCTTGAGGATCCTGCCCTTGTAGATGACGGCGATGCGGTCCGACAGGTTCATGATCTCCTCGAGTTCCTCGGAAATGAGCAGCACACCGCCCCCCGCCCGGCGACGGGCCAGGAGCTGG
>CAIMBM010000029.1 GCA_903839205.1 uncultured Holophagaceae bacterium
GCCTGGCCCGGGCCCGGCAGGGTGGCCTGCTTGTAGTAGTAGTTCGACTCGGCCCGGCCGGCCAGCTGGCCTGGATCGTTGGTGTACCAGGCGCTGCCGGTGAAATCATTGGAGCCGGACTTGGTGATGGCGTTGACCACGCCGCCGAGGGCGCTGAACTCGGGGCGGAAGCCGCCGGTCTGCACCTCCACCTGGTCGATGAAGTCCGTGGGCATGGTGCTGCCCTGGAAGCCCAGGCGGTAGTCGGTGGTGTCCAGGCCATCGATGATGAAGTTGTTCTCGATGGCGGAGGAGCCGGAGATGGAGGCGCCGCCCATGGTGCCGCCGGTGATGGTGCCGGGCGCCAGCTGGATGAGCTGGTTGAAGTCGCGCTGCGTGGGAACGGCTCGCAGCGAGTCCATCTGCATGACGGAACCCACCTGGGTGGTGGTGAGGTCCATGGCCGCGGCGGCGGCCACGACCGTCACCACGGCGGAAGCTTCCGGGGCCAGCCTGAGGTTGGCGGTGGTGGCGTTGTTCACGAGGACCGACAGCTTCTGGCTGGGGGCCGTCTGTCCACCCTTGGTCGCCTTAATGGACCATTCGCCGGGATTGAGCAGGGCCAGTCGATAGGTGCCGTCGGCTGCCGTGGTGGTGGTGCGGGTGATCTGGGCGGAGGTGGCGATGACCGAGGCCCCTCCGAGCGGGTTGCCGTTCGCATCCCGCACCATGCCATTGATGGTGCCGGTGGTGGCGGTCTGGGCCTGCGCCACGCCTCCCGCCACGAGGACGATGGCGGTGAAGCCCAGCCGGTTGAAGATTCGACTCATAGGGACTCCTTCAGGAGGAAGCGGCGGGGGGCCGCGGTGGGGTTGGGGAATAGCCACTCCAATCAAGCCCTCTGGACCAGCGTGGCCAAAGGGTGAGGTGGTGATAAGAACCGTGAAACCGAAGGACCGGAAGTCAAAGAGACCCAACCTTGAACTCTGGGGTTTCCTTTGGGAGAGGGGCTGAGCTGTCCGGTCAGACTCAGGCGTCCCTGGAGAGTCACCCTGGGTTGGATGGCCAGGGCGGGCGGTGCGGAGGGGCCGAAGCCCCCCAAGCGCGGACAGCATAGGCCCGCTCCCGGGAATTGCATAGAATTTTATGGACGGTCTTGATGGATTATTGTTGAACACAAAATAACGTAAAACACAATAAATCATTGAATTACTGATTTGCTAAAGGCTCTGCCCACCCGCTCGTCTTGAACCAGAAGGGAAGTTTAAGTGGTTCTTTGGCGAGGACCTTTGATAGAATCACGGCTCTTTACCAGCCGAATTCGCCCGGCACCCCCACCCCGCGGGGCAGTTCCCGGCCACGAAAAAGGCCCCCGCCGGAGCGGGGGCCTTGCTGGCACTGCGGGTCAGACTAGAAGGTCAGCCGGGCGCCGAAGCGGATGCTGCGGGGGGCCTGGTAGCTCGTGGGGGAAGTCCACTTGCCGGCAGGCACAGGCTGGCCGAGGGTGTCCGTGGACTGCTCGAACACGGACAGGGCGGGCCGTGAATTCAGGACGTTGTAGATCTCCATGAAGGGCGTGAGCTTCATGGTGGCGGACAGGGGATGCTGCCAGTTCAGGTTGACGTCCAGCTTGTACTGGTCGGGGGTGCGGCCGTAGTTGCCCATGAGGCCGTTGACGAAGGTGGAGTTGCCGTAGCCACCGGGGTCGCCGTTGCCCACACCGTAGGTGCTGTCGCCGTTGTCCTGCTGGGAGATGGGCGAGCCGCTCTGGGCCAGGAAGTTGAAGCCCACCTGCAGGGAGTCCTTGCCGAAGGCGAACTTGTGGTAGCCATAGGCCTTGACCGCGTGGGTGTGGTCGTTGGGCAGGAGCCCGGTGCCCACGTAGGGCGGATAGTCGAAGGAGGCGGTGATGTTGCCATCCGCCTGGCCGTTGGAGGGGCTGATCAGGCCCTCGTAGTTGCCATAGTTCTTGCTCCAGGTGTAGCCGACAAAGAGCATGTTGCTGGAGGTCTTGTAGGTGTAGGAGAAGTCGATGGCCTTGTACTCGTTGTAGGCCTCGGGGTAGCCGGTGTTGTTGACCGTGACCGTCTTGCCGCTGAAGGGCGAGGTCCAGCTGACGCTGCTGTTGGGATTCCAGATGATGGCCTGGCCGCCGGCGGCGGGACCGAGGGGATCCGCAGGATCCGCAGGATTCCAGACCCCATTGACCTTGTCCCAGGACCCGATCTCGCTGTCCTCCATGGGGTGGATCAGCTTGCGGTAGCGGCCGTGGACGCCCAGGGTGGTGGTGGTGGACACCTGCTGGTCATAGCCCAGCTGGACTTCCGTGCGCTGGGGAAGCTTGACGCCATCGGCGATGGGATCGTGGCTCCAGCCCGTGGAGAAGTTCACGACGGCGCCGGGGGTCATGCCCACGACGGCATTCCAGGGGGCCGTGGGGATGGTGGCATTCCAGGGAATGGCGGCGGTGCCGTAGGCGGCGCCGTAGTAGTTCTGCTGGTAGTACTCGTTGCCATAGGTGCGGATGGCCATGCGCTGGGGGATCTGCTCGTAGTAGATTGCGTAGCTGCCGGACAGCTTGGAGGTGCCGTCGCCCTTCACGTCCCAGGTGAAGCCCAGGCGGGGCTGGATGTACTTGCCGAAGCCGAAGTCCATGAAGGCCTTGCCATCGGTGCCCTTCTGGACCTGGTGCTCGGCCCGGGCGCCGTAGAAGACGTTCAGCCCCTTGCTCACCTGCCAGGTGTCCTGGAGGTAGAGGGCCTGGAACTCGGCGTTGGCGATGGAGTCGTTGGTGTAGACGCGCTCGCCGATCTTGGCGGTGCCGGCGCTGTCGACGTTCACGTACCAGACGGCGCTGTCGGGGCCGGTGCGGTGGTCATGCTCCTCGTAGCGGGAGGTCATGTCCGAGAAACCGCCCTTGATGGAGTGGTCCCCCAGGATCCAGGTGAAGTCGATGCTGCCCTGGTTGAGCGCATCGGTCTCCTTGGTGTTGTTGCCCAGACCACCGGTGACCCAGCGGGTGCCGGAGACGGCCTGACCCTTGCCGGCGCCGCCCGGGAAGAGGCCTGCGGCGGCCTTGTAGTAGCTGGAGTCGATGATCTCGGGATCGCTGTCGCCAGGCTTGACCTGGTTCAGGCGGTTGGCCTGGCCCAGCTTCACGGACATGAAGAAGGTGGGCGTGAGGGTGGCGTCCCAGATCAGGCTGAGGTTGGAGCTGTTGTCGATGGTCTTGCTGGCGCTGTTCTGGTTGCCGTAGCCGTCGGCCACGTTGCCGGGGGTGGCGCCAAAGGCCTGGTCGGCGGTCTGGTTGCTGCCGAAGTAGCTGAGGGTCAGCTGGTTGTCGGTGTTGACGAAGTAGTTGAACTTGCCGAAGAACTGGTAGTCGGGGGTCTGGATGGCGCCCACCGTGAGGCCGCCCAGGTTGGCGGAGGCGGGGGTGTTGGTCTGCAGCCAGTTGAGGCCCACGGCGTAGAAGAGCTTGTCCTTGATCATGGCGCCGCTGGCCAGTGCGCCCAGCTCGTAGACGTCCACGGGCTTGGCTTCGCTGTAGAAGGGGTTCTTCTTCAGGGCGGGGGAGATGGAGCCGGGGACATAGTCGGCCCAGGCGCTGCCGGCGAAGGTGTTGCTGCCGCTCTTGGTGACGACGTTGAAGACGCCGCCCATGGCGCTGTACTCGGGCTTGTAGCCGCCGGTCTGGACCTCGATCTGGTCCACGAATTCCTGGCTCATGGAGACGCCCTGGCCGCCGTAGCGCATGTCGTTGGTGCGCAGGCCGTCCACGCTGAAGGAGTTCTCGGCGCCGGAGGCGCCGGCGATGGAGACGTTCAGGCCCAGGTTGTCGTTGGCATTGAAGCCCGAGAAGGACACGCCGGGGGTCATGAAGGCCACGTCGCCGATGTCACGACCCTTGGGGATGTCGCTGAGGGTGTCCATGGAGAAGGTGGAGCCGGTGGTGGTGCTGGTGGCATCGATGGAGATGGCCGTGGCGAGCACTTCCACCGTGGCGCCGCCCTCCTTGGCCAGCTTGAAGTTGGCGGTAGAGGCCGCGTTCACGCTGACGCTGACGTTCTCGTGGCTGGAGGTGAAGCCGGCCTTGTTGACGGTCACGACCCAGGGGCCCGGGTTGAGGAGGCCCAGGTTGAAGCGGCCATCCGCTCCCGTGGTCGTCGTGCGGACGATCTGGCCCGAGGACAGACGAACCGAGGCGCCTGCGATGGGGGCGCCGGTGTTGTCGGCAACCACCCCGTTCAGGGCGCCGGTCGTGCTGCTCTGGGCGAAGAGCGCAGGGCCCGCCACGATGGCTACGGCGGTGAAGCCGAGCCGGCTGTAGATTCGATTCATGAAGACTCCTTGAAGGGAGAAGCGGCGGGGGGGTGCCGCGTCGTGCGTGATTAAGCGGGGCCAGCTCAGCAGGTTCCCCCCTGGATGTAGGTGTCAGGGCAGGTTTTGCGGAAGGTGGCCAAAGAACTAGCAGAGTGTCGAAAGCATAGGGCAGGTTCCAGGCGTCACATAGAATTTTTTTTGCAGTTACACCGCGGGATTTTGGCGTAATGCAAGGTGAATGGTTGATTTACCCAAGGTAAGTGTCGGGGCTTATGCCCCTGACTCAGCGTTCAGTACCTTGCCCGCAGGCCTCGCGACTTGTCTTTTTCCAGGAATGCCGGGGCCGGGTGTCGATTGGAGCCGGGGCCAGGGTCGGGGCGCCCTTCTGGTACATAAAGAGAGGGGCCCGGGGGCCCCTCTCTTGGTGAGTCGAACCTGTGTCCTAGAAGCGGACGCCGGCGGACATGACGATGGTGCGGGCGTTGGCCAGGCCATTCTGGCCCAGGTAGTAGTTCGCGTTGTTGCTCGCTCCGAAGGTGGACGAGGGCACCCAGGGGGAGTTCATGCCCGTGGCAGCGCCGCCGTAGGCGCCGACCGCGGCGTTGTAGCCGGTGTTGAAGGAGGTCTGCTCCTGGTGGTTCCAGACGTTCTGGATGACCACCTTGGTGAAGGCCCACACGGTCTTGCCGTAGACCTTGGCCACGGGGAAGTCCTGGGTGAGGGCCAGATCCAGGTAGGCCTGGCCGTTGAAGACGCCCTGGCCCCACTGGCCGTTCATGTACTGGGACGACGAGGCGCCGAACTGGCTGCTGAGTCCAGGGTTGACCTGGGCCCGGGAGACGGTGCGGTAGTTGCTGTAGTGGGCACCGGAATCGAAGCGGTAGATCCAGCCCACGGTGGTCTTGCCCCAGGCATTGTCGTAGGCCTTGGAGGCGGTGAAGCGCATGCGGATCGGATCGTCGCCGGTCAGGGGGCCATAGGGATGGAGCTGGTGGTAGTCGAACATCTGGACGCCGTTCTGGACGTCCCAGGAGTGGATGCCCTCGCCGCGGCCGGGGGTGGAGCTGCCTTCACCCTCGTAGTTGCCCTTCAGGGAGCTCCAGGTGATGTTGCCGCCGATGGTCCAGGCGTTGCGGTTGAACTGGCCTTCCAGGATCAGGTCCCGGTAGGTGCGCTTGGCATCGGGGTCGTTGTAGTACTCGCGGATGTAGGCGGAGGTGAGCCCATCGGCGGTGGTGGCGATGCCGCTGTTGCCAGTGGTGTAGTCCAGCAGGTTCTTCCAGTTCTTGTAGGTGCCGGTCACCTTGACCCAGCCGCTGCCGATGCTGGCCCAGTCGAAGGAGTAGGCGTAGCTGGCCTGCACCTCGTCGACGGTGGGGGCCTTCAGGTCCGTGGACAGCTTGGTGTTGAAGGTGGGGTCGTTGTAGTAGGAGATGTAGTTGGGGTTGCCGATGCCGTAGAGGGCCGGATTCTGGAGGGCCGCGGTGCTGATGCGGTTGGCGTTGATCCAGTTCCCGCCATTGACGGGATCAGCCGCCAGGTAGGAGTAGGCGAGGTAGTCGATTTCCTTGGGGTTGCCCACGCCGCTGACGGCGCCGGTGATGGTCTCCAGGACCTTGGCGTTGTAGCGGGCATAGCTGGCCTTGACGATGTGCTTGCTGTCGCCGAACAGGTCGAAGGAGGCGCCCAGGCGGGGGGAGAAGCCGCTGGCCCCGGCGCTCTCAAGACCGTTCTCGTTCTTGGCCGAGTACTTGTCGTAGCGCACGCCGATCTGGAAGTTCCAGTGGTTGTTGAGGCTCCACTTGTCGTTCACATAGAGGGCCTCGGAGATGTTGTGGGTGGCCCCCAGGGTGGTGTCGTAGGTCCAGACGGCCACGGGGATGGCGGTGTGGGTGACCAGGTTCAGGCCCGCGGCCTCGTAGATGTAGCCCGAGGGGGTCTGGGCGTTCTGGGCCTTGCGCTTGTCGTTGAGGTAGTCCACGCCGAAGTCGGTCTGGTGGCTGCCGGCGGCGTCCCAGAAGAGGCTGGCCTTGAGGTTGATCGTGTCGTTGTCGCGCTCGTCGCCGCCGTCCACGCTGCTGAAGATGCCGTTGTTGTAGAAGTAGCCCGTGTCATCGGAATAGATGGGGCTGGTGCCATCGCCGCGGCCGCCGGCGGAGAGGTTCTGGGTCTTGTGGCCGTAGCGCAGCTCGGTGGTGAAGTTGGAGGCCCAGGCGGAGCGCAGGGCCAGATTCAGGAAGGACGAGGTGGAGATCTGGGGGACCAGCGCAGCCTGCTCACCGGCGGAGTAGTTGCGGTTGATCTGGTCGATCTCGTTGCGCATGTACGAGGCCACCACGGTGTGGTCCTGGTTGATGGCCCAGGTCAGCTTGGCCTGGCGGCGCACTTCGCTGTTCAGCGCGGTGTACTGGGAGCCATAGCCTGTGCCATCGGTGGAGTTGGCGGCACCCAGCTTGAGCGGATCATTGGAGAGGTTGCCGGCGATGGTGCCGATGGTGCTGGACTTTGTGGTGAAGTAGGAGGCGGAGAACCAGAGCCTGTCCTTGAGGATGGGGCCCGTGACGTTGAGGGTCTTGAGCTCGCCCAGGAGGTTGGCCTCGGCGCGGTTCTGGTAGGGCGTCACGGCGTTCCAGTCGGGGTTCGAGAGTTCCCAGCGCAGGGAGGCCGTGAACTCGTTGCCGCCGGACTTGGTGACGGAGTTGATGATGCCGCCATCCACATCGCCGTATTCGGCGGAGATGGCGCCCGTCACCACCTGGGTCTCCTCGATGGAGTCCTCGATCACGCGGACGCCCTGGTTCCGGTAGACGTTGTCGGCGATGTTCTGGCCGTCCAACAGGAAGAGGTTGCCGGAGGTCATGGCGCCCGCCATCTGCGTGCGGCCGCCGACGCCCACGGTGGCACCGGGGGCCAGGAGGGCCACCGTGTCCATGGAGCGGTTGAGGGTGGGCAGCTGGTCGACCGCATCCAGGCGGTAGTTGGTGGCGCTCTTAAGGTCGGTCTTGTCCACGGCGGGGGCGGCGGCGATGACTTCCACCACGGCGCCACCGGTCTTCACCATGGTGATGCGGGGGGAGAAGCTCTGGTCGACGCCGACCTGCTGGGTGATCTTCTGGCTGTCCATCCCCTCCTTGTTCAGGATGATGGTGTAGAACCCGGGCGGCAGCAGGCGGGCGACGAACTGGCCAGCCGCATCGGTGACGTAGGAACGCGTCCCCTGCAGGGCCGGGGAGGTGAGGCGAACGGTGACGCCGCCGAGGGGCGCGCCGGAGGCCGTGACCACAGTGCCCGTCACATTGGCGGTCTGGGTGCCCTGGGCCATCGCTGGCAGGGCCCCAGCGACAATGGCCACCGCGATGAAGCCGAGCCGGCTGAAGGATCGATTCATAAGGAACTCCTTTTGAATTTCGCGGCCGTGCCGCAGGGGGAGAAGACTGAAATGCCCAAGGTGGAATGGATGGCTCGCAAAGTGGAGGCGAATTCCTTGGATCGAGGGCAGATGGGGGTATCCGTTGCTGCCAGCCTAGGATAGGTTCCCCGAAAGTTGTGAATAATTTTTTTTAACCTTTTTCTAAGCACCTTTAAGTCAACAATTAATCGTTTTCAGCAGCCAGGCCCTACCCGCGGTCGGCTCCGGAACCAGCTCAAGGGTGCGAAGAAAGGGGCCGGGGGCGACCAGAACTCCCCTTTTGGCGTAGACCGTGAAGAGGGGTTGGTTTTTCGCGACCTTTGAGCCCACCCGGGCGCGCACCCGGATGCCCACGCCCAGGTCCAGGACATCGGACCGGTCCTTCCGCCCGGCGCCCAGGTCCATGGCCAGGAGGCCCAGGGCGCGGCCATCGATGGCCGCCACATAGCCCTCCCGGTCCGCCCGCACCTCGACGACCTGGCCCGGCTGGGGCAGGCGGCCGAAGTCGTCGAGGGCCCCGGGATCGCCGCCATTGAGGGCCACGAAGCGGCGCAGGGTCTCCAGGGCGGATCCGTCCTGGAGGCGGGCCCGCACCATTCCCAGGGCCTGTTCCAGCCTGTCGGCGGCGCCGCCCATGATCAGCATCTCGGCCGCCAGGCGGAAGCTCAGCTGGGCCAGTTCGGAGTCGCCGTGCTCGCCACGGAGGATCTCGACGGCTTCCATGACCTCCAGGGCATTGCCGATGGCCCAGCCCAGGGGGGCGTCCATGCGGGTGATGAGGGCGCGGATCTGCATGCCGTGGGCGGTGCCGACATCGACCATGCTCTGGGCCAGGGTGCTGGCCTCGTCGAGGGTCTTCATGAAGGCCGTGGGGCCGCACTTCACGTCCAGCACCAGGGCGTCGGCGCCGCCCGCCAGCTTTTTCGACATGATGCTGGCGGTGATGAGGGGGATGCTCTCCACGGTGGCGGTGATGTCGCGGAGGGCATAGAGCTTCCTGTCGGCGGGCGCGATGTCGGCGGTCTGGGCGGAGTTGGCGAAGCGGGTCTCGCGAAGGCTGCGCAGGAATCCGGCCTCGCTCAGTTCGACCCTCAGGCCGGGGATGGCCGCGAACTTGTCCACGGTGCCGCCGGTGTGGCCCAGGCCCCGTCCGCTGAACATGGGGCAGGGCACCCCGCAGGCGGCCACGATGGGGCCCAGGATGAGGGTGGTCTTGTCGCCCACGCCGCCGGTGCTGTGCTTGTCCACCTTGAGGCCCGGGATCGCGGACAGGTCCAGCCGCTTCCCCGAGTCCCGCATGGCCAGGGTGAGGGCCAGGGTCTCCTCGGTGCCCATGCCCCGCCAGCAGATGGCCATGAGCAGTGCGGCGCTCTGCTCGTCGGGGATGCTGCCCTCGGCGGCCCCCTTCACCCAGAAGGCGATCTCTTCCGGGGACAGGGCCCCGCCCAGCTTCTTGGTGTAGATCAGGTCGTACATCCGCATGGCGGGCTCCCCCGGGAATACATCCTCAGGGGGTAAGGATTCACCACGGAGCCAGGGAGGTCACGGGGAAATCCACGGAGAAGCTCCCCGCGGCATTCCCTTTTCCGTGTCCCCCGGGGACCCCTTCAGATGCTCTGGAGCAGGCCTTCCAGGGCGGAGGCATCCCCGCGGCCCTTGAACAGGGCCTTGTATTCGGCGAGGTCCTTCAGGGCCTGGGTGCGATCTCCGGCGAGGCGGTCAGCGTCCAGCTGGCTGGCCCAGAAGGCTTCGGCCCAGGGCTCGCCTGGAGTGGCCTTGGCCCGGAGCGGGTCCAGCTGGGCCCGGGATTCCTGCACCTGCCCGAGGGCGAGGGCCCGCTGGGCCAGGCGGATCTGGCCCCAGGCATCCCCGGCCCTGGCGGGGGACTGCTCCTTGCCGTCGAGGGCCAGGCGCCAGGTGGACAGCAGGCCCATGGTGGCGGCCTTCCGCGAGGAGGGGGCCGAGTTGACCAGGGCCTCCAGGCGCCCGAGGCGCTCCCGCATCCGGGTCTCGACCTCCGTGGCGGGAAGCGGGGTGATGCCGTCCCCCTCCACTTCCACTTCCAGGGCGGCCAGGGCCGTCTCGTGCTTCTCGATGACCGAGGACCGCCATACGTTCCAGGCCCCGATGATGAAACCCACCGCGACCACCGAAGCGATGCCGATGAGGATGGGCTTCAGCAGCCCGGCATCCTCCTCCTGCCCCTGATTGAACTTCGTCTGAAAATGGGCCAGGCTCTGGGCCGGCTTCTGCACCTGGATTTCGCGGTTTTTGGTCGGGCGGGCCATGACGAACCTCTTTGAAGAAACATCACTCGGACCCTAGAGGATGCACCAATCGAGTCTCCTCCGGCACTTGAAAATGCGGGCCCGCCTGATAGGATGTTCATTCGCGCCTGGGTAGCTCAGTTGGTAGAGCAATGGACTGAAAATCCATGTGTCGGCGGTTCGATTCCGTCTCCAGGCACCAAGTTAAAGGCCCCCGACCGGGGGCCTTTAACTTTGGAGAGACGGGATCGAAGTCACAGCAATCTTAGGGCGCGTTCCGGAGGCAGGAGCACGCACCGCGTGCGCAGGCCGAAGGCGCCCTTAGATTGCGTACGGCCCGGGGGAGGCGCGGAGCGCCGGAGGAGGGGATTCCGTCTCCAGGCACCAAGTTTAAGGCCCCCGACCGGGGGCCTTAAACTTTGGAGTGACGGGATCCAGGTCACAGCCGGATCCCTGAGCTCCAGGCCCGGGGCGGGTTGGTCTAAACTGGGGTGTTCCTGTCCCGGAGTGTCCATGTCCCTGTTTTCCCTCGCCCTCCCCGCCCTGGTGGTCCTCCAGGCGCCCTCCTCCATGCCATCCCTCGATCAGGTCCAAAGGCTGGTAAACGCCATTCCCGAAGCCCTGATCCACGGCAAGCGCGGGGAGATGCGCGGCCTGGTGGCGAAGGCGAAGGCCGGATGGGAGCAGGCCAAGCCAGAGGTCCGCAAGACCATGCCGGAGACGGAAATCGCCTTCATCGACCGGCAGCTGAAGGCGATGCATAAGATGCGGCCCGTAGAGCAGGCCGCCGGAGCCCTGGGCATCTCCTCCACCCTGAGCCGCTTCCAGCCCCGGTCGCGCAGGCAGGACCTGCTCCAGGTGGACCGGATCATCCAGTCAGCCTGGTGCGCGGTGGACTCGGGGCACTGGGAACCGTTTCCCAACGTGGCCGCGGCCGTCCATGCCCTCATCGACCAGGACAAGGGCGAGCACACCCTGGTCGTTCTCAAGATGCAGGAGTCGCTGAAGGCACTCGAGGCCAGCCAGCCGAAGCACCAGGCGGCGGCCACGAAGAAGGCCCTGAGCGAACTGATGAACCAGGTGAGCCTGTTCGAGAAGCCCTGACCGGGATCCGGTCGCTGCAGACACGGCGAGGCCCCCGACCGGGGGCCTCGCCGCTGGATGGCTGCGTTCGGGACCCGGGCGTTACTCTCCGGCGGGCCGGTAGTCGTCGGCGAGGGTGACGGGCACCTTGGCCTTGATCTCTTTCTGGATGTCCAGACTGATGGCCTGGGCCCGCTGCTGCTTGTAGCCCTGGGCCACCTGGGCCTTCACGGACTCGAAGGGCGGGGGGGCGCCCGCGGCGCCCTGGGCCTTCATGCGGTCCACCTGTTCCTTGTAGAAGGCCATCAGCTCTTCATTCGTGGGCTCGGCCGTGGCCATGCGCTTCTTCGCCAGGGCCTGGAAGTAGACATTGGCGTCCTGCTGCTCCAGCTGGACCTTGACGGCGGGATCCTGGTCCAGGCCGGTCTGCCTGGCATAGGCGGTGATGGCCCGGGACATGGCGATGCGGCTGGCGAGGCTGGCCCTTTCCTCCTTGGCGGCGGGGTCGCTGAGGAAGGTCTGGGCCTCCTTGGGGTTCTGGGAGAGGGTCCGGACCACATCCTGGAATTCCGCCTCGGTGATCTTGTCCCCCCCGATGTTGGCGATGACGCGACTCGAGGCCTGTTTCCCGGGGTTGCAGGCGAGGGTCAGGACGAGGGCCGATCCGGCGAGGAGGGCGGCGCGAGAGGTCAGCTTGGACATGGGGTCTCCACTTAGAGGTCGTAACAAAACCCCACGGCGCCGCGCGAGGAGCGCCGGGCGAGCGAGGCGAGAAACGCGAGTCAAAGCGTAGCAGGAACTACGCGTGACGAGCGTGAC
>CAIMBM010000030.1 GCA_903839205.1 uncultured Holophagaceae bacterium
CACCATGGGCCGCAAGACCGGCCAGCTGGCCCTGCACTACGGCTGCGATGACATGGGCAGCCTCATGCTGGAAGAGAATGTCGTCAGCGCCGCGGGCACCTGCTACAGCGTGAACCAGGACGAGATGGACCGCCTGATCCGCGCCGCCGGCTTTGAACCCTGGCAGCGGGACAACATCTACGGCGAGATCCGCGGCTGATCCGCCGGCCAGCCGAGGGCGGAACCCGTGAACCGAGCTTTCATCAAGGATCCGGATGAGACGGGGCGCCCCGAGGACCTGCCCGACCGGCCCCAGAGCCCCCACACGAACTACGTGACGCCCGCCGGGCTCCGGCAATTGCAGGGCCTCGAGGCAGACCTGGCGATCCGCCTCAGCCAGCTGCTGGAACAGGGCAAGCTCGCCAATCCTCAGGACCTGGCCATCGTCCAGCGCGATCTGCGGTACTACCAGGAGCGATTGAACCGGGCCGTCCTGGTCAAAGCCCGCAACCCAGGGGGCCGGGTCTGTTTTGGAGCCACCGTGGAGGTGCGTGACGAAGCCGGAGCCGTCGGGGCCTACACCCTCGTCGGGGAGGACGAGGCTGATCCATCCCAAGGCAAGATCAGTTGGGTCTCACCGCTGGGCGAGGCCCTGCTGAACGCCGAACCTGGCGAAGAGGTCAGGTGGCTGCGGCCCGCCGGAACGATGTGCCTGGAGATCCTCAGCATCCGCCCCGGCACCTCCGGATGAACCGGACCCAGTCTAGGCCCTGGCCTTCAGCGCCCCGAGCAGCAGGTCAGCCAGCGGCCTGATGCGTGCGGGTTCGCTGAGATAGGCGCCACGGGCCGCGACGAGGCGGGCGGAGGAACGGCCCAGGACGAAGGTCTCCACGAGGCCATGGGCCTTCAGCGTGCCGCCGGTCTGCACCAGGTCCACGATGGCGTCCGCCAAACCCAGCAGAGGCGCCAGCTCCGCGCTGCTGCTGAGGGGCACCAGCTCGGCGGTGAGGCCCTCCCGGCTCAGCCAGGACTCGGTGGCCTTCGGGAACTTGGTCGCCAGGCGCAGGTGCGGCTTGGCCCGCAGGGCCTCGAGGGTGACGCCTTCCTGGGCGCAGAGCGACAGGCGGCAGGCACCGAAGCCCAGGTCCGCCAGTTCCAGGAGGTCCATGTCCATCTCATCCAGAGTGTCCGAGCCCACGATGCCCAGCTGGGCCACGCCCGCAGCCACGTAGCGCGGCAGGTCCGCGCCCTTGAGCAGCAGGGCCGCGACGCTCGGCGTGGCGGTGGGGATGCGCAGCACCCGGGATTTCAGGGCCTCGGCGTCCAGGGCCAGGGGCGTTCCGGCGAGTTTCGGAACCAGTTCGTCCCCGAGGCGGCCCTTGGGAAAGGCAATGAGAAGGGTCCGGTGTGTCATTGGGCTTGCTCGAAAAGGTCAGGCCGGGTCTCGGCCAGGTCGAGGAGGCGGGACAGGCGCACGCAGAATCCCGCGGCCTGCCAGGGGCGGCCCAGGCCGGGGAAGAGGCGGTCGTAGCGGCCTCCGGCGGCCAGTTCCTGCTGGGCGCCCGGGGCCCAGAGGCGCAGGGTCGGCCCCGTGTAGAAGCCCAGGCCCGCCACATCCGCGAGATCGACCCGCAGTTCCAGGTTGGGGGGGAGGATGGGCAGCAGGGCCTTCAGGGCGCGATCCATGTGGTCCCGTTCGTCCCTCAGCAGCTCCGCGTAGGGGCTGGCCTGGAGGGCGTCCAGGGTGGTCGGGCCGTCGAGTTCGGACAGCAGCGCCTCGGCATGGGCCGTCAACCGTCCTGCGGAGGGGTGGCCATCCAGGGCCTCCTTCACGCGATGGGGCGCGCGGCGGGAGAGGGCCGCCACCACGGCGTCTGCTAGGTCCCCGAAGAGGCCTTCCGCCTCGAGCGGACGGCGTACCAGGGCGGCGTGGCCCAGGTGGAGGATGGCGCTCTTCAGGCCGAGGACGCCGGGAATGGCCATGAGCAGCCGGGCCAGTTCCAGATCGGCCTCGGCGGAAGACTCACCTTCGGGCTGGATGCGCTCGCAGCCCACTTCGAAGCGTTCCACCGCCTCCCAGGGCTGCACAGGCCGGCGGAACACGGCGCCCGCGTAGGCCACCCGGGCGGGCGGCGTGGGAAAGCCCCGGGCCAGCAGGCCGGCCAGGGCCACGGTGAAATCCCAGCGCAGGGCCACCAGCTCGTCGCCATCGAAAAAGCGGAGGGCGCCATCGGGCAGGGATTCCCGCAGTACCAGGGAGGGATGCAGCTCGCGGTAGCCGTGGGCTTCGAAGAGGCCGATGAGGGCCCCCTCCCACTTGCGCAGCCGGGCGGCGGGGCCGAAGAGCAGGTCGGGGAAGTGGGGGGTGCGGACGGGCATCAGGCGGGCCCTCCGGTGCGGTCGGCATGGCGCTGATGCAGCACTTCCACCACGTCGAGCAGGCTCGCACCGCGATCCAGCAGGAGCATCTCCAGGTGGAAGAGCAGGTCGGCGGCCTCGCCCACGAAGGCCTCCATGTCCTCGTTCTTGGCGGCGAGGATCACTTCGCCCGCCTCCTCCACGACCTTCTTGGCGATGCGGTCCACGCCCTGGGCGAAGAGCTTCTGGGTGTAGCTGCCGCCGAGGTCCGCCTGGGCCTTCCGGGATTTCAGCAGGGCCTCCAGCCGCCCCAGCCAGGGCAGGGTGGCGGGCCATGACTCGCCGTCGAAGCAGGTTTCAGTGCCCCGGTGGCAGCTGGGTCCCTCGGGCTCCGCGAGGATGAGCAGGGCATCCGCATCGCAGTCCGGACGGATCTGGACGAGCTTCAGGCGGTTGCCGCTGGTCTCGCCCTTGGTCCAGAGGGCCTGGCGGGAGCGGCTCCAGAAGGTGACGAACCCGGTGTCGAGGGTGCGCTGGAGGGCATCGCGATTGAGCCAGGCCACCATGCGCACCGCGCCGGCGAGGTCCTGCACGATGCCGGGAATGAGGCCGTCGGGGCCGAAGGTGAGGCTGTCGAAGTCCATATCAGATCCGCACGGAGATGTCGTTCTGGGCCAGGTAGGCCTTGAGACGGGGAATGGGGAGGATGCCCTCGTGGAAGAGCGTGGCGGCCAGCACGGCATCGGCACCATGCTCCAGGGCCTCCAGGAAGTGGATCTCGAGGCCAGCGCCGCCGGAGGCGATGAGCGGGATGGGAAGCTGGGCGGCCTTCTCCAGCAGCTGCAGGTCGAAACCATCGCCGGTGCCATCGCGGTCCATGGAGGTGAGCAGGATCTCGCCGGCGCCCAGCTCGTCCAATTCCCAGAGCCAGTCCAGGGCGGACCGGTCCGTGGGCTCGGTGCCGCCCTTCAGGTAGACGCGCCAGCCCAGGTCGGCGTCGCGCTTCACGTCCACGGCCGCCACCACGCACTGGCGTCCGAAGGCCTCGGCCAGTTCCGTGACCAGGGTCGGCCGCAGGGAGGCGGCGGTGTTCACGCCCACCTTGTCGGCCCCGGCCCGGAGGAGGCTGCGGGCATCGGCCACGCTGGACACGCCGCCACCCACGGTGAAGGGGATGCTCAGCTCCCGGGCCACGTCCCTCACCCAGGCCTCCCGGGTGCCCCGGTTCTCCAGCGAGGCAGAGATGTCCAGGAACACGAGCTCGTCCGCGCCCTCGCCGTCGTAGCGGCGGGCCAGTTCCGCGGGGTGTCCGAGATCCCGGAGTTCCTTGAACTGGATGCCCTTGACCACGCGGCCCTGTTTCACGTCCAGGCAGGGGATGATGCGCTTGGCGGGCATCAGGCGGCTCCTTCGAGGGCGGCGCGGGTGCGCGGATCGTCCAGGGGGATGAAGCCCTCCATGAGGGCCTTGCCGCTGATGGCCCCCACGATGCCTGGAATCCCCGAGAGGGGTCGCAGGTCACCGAGCTCCTTCACGCCGCCGGAGGCCTGGACCAGGAAGCCCTGCTCGGCCACCCAGGTGGCGGCCTCGACCCCGGGACCGGCCAGGGTCCCATCCCGGCTCACGTCGGTGACGAGGGCCCGGTCGAAGCCGAGGGCCTTCAGGGCTGCGAACACTTCCGCCGAGGCCAGGGCGCTGGGGGCCTGCCACCCATGGGTGACGATGCGGTCCCCCTTGAGGTCCAGGGCAGCGATGACATGGTGGCCGGACAGGCCCTGGAGGGCGGCGGGCTGTTCCACGGCGAGGGTACCCACCACTGCGTCAAAGCCCAGGTCCAGGACCTCCTCGATGGCCGCGCGGTCGCGCAGACCTCCCCCCACCTGGAAGCGGATCTCCGGGAACTGCGAGGGGAAGGCCGTGAAGCGGCCCTGCCGGGGGCGGCCGAAGGCGCCGTCCAGGTCCACGAGGTGGATGCGCCGGGCGCCCGCCTCCGCCAGGCTGCCGATCCAGTCCTCCGGTTCCATGTCGTAGAAGGTGGCCTGCTGGGGATCGCCGTGCCGCAGCCGCACCAGGCGGCCGCGCATGAGGTCCAGGCTTGGAATCAGTTGCATGGCGCCTCCGGTGCTGGGGTCGATGCGCCCATCCAGGCCAGGGCGGACTTGAGCAGGGCCAGACCCGCGGCTCCGGACTTCTCGGGATGGGGCTGGAAGCCGAGGACGGTCCCCCGGGCCTCGATGGCGGCGAAGGGGCGGCCGTGGTCGGCCAGGTAGATGGTCTCCACCGTGGGGGCGAGGGCATAGCTGTGGACGAAGTAGAGCCAGCCGCCGTCGGGGTCCGGGAGGGCCGGATGGGCCCGGAGCTGGCGGACCTTGCTCCACCCCATGTGGGGCACCTTGACGCCCGGCCCCAGGCGCCGCGAAATGCCCGGGATGAGCCCCAGACCGGAGGCCCTGGGGGCCTCCTCGCTGCCCTCGGCCAGCAGCTGGAGGCCGAGACAGATGCCCAGGATGGGGCGGCCTTCCGCTGCCAGGCTCGTGAGCGCGAGCCACCAGCCCCGCTCCCGCAGGGAATTCCGGGCGGCCTCGAAATGCCCCACGCCCGGCAGCACGATGGGGCCGTTCAGGGCGGCCTGATCGGGGGTCGCGGCCCGCCGATGGACCAGGCCCAGGCGGTCCAGGGCGCCTTCCAGCGAGGCCAGATTGCCGGCGTCGTAGTCGATGAGGGTGATGGGTGCGGAACTCATGCGGACAGGGTCCCCTTGGTGGAGGGGATGCCGCCGCCCTCGATGCGGGTGGCCTGGCGCAGGGCCCGGGCCAGGGCCTTGAACAGGGCTTCCACCTTGTGGTGGTTGTTCACACCGCGCAGCAGGTCGGCGTGGATGGCGAGGCCTCCCCGCATGGCCAGCGCCACGAAGAATTCCCGGACCATCTCCACCTGGAATCCGTCGCCCAGGATGATGGGTGGCAGGTCCGCATGGAATTCGCACCAGGGTCGGCCGGAGAGATCCACGACCACCCGGGCCAGGGCCTCGTCCAGCGGCACGTAGGCATGGGCGAAGCGGGCGAGGCCGGAGCGGTCGCCCAGGGCCTCCCTGAGGGCGTCGCCCAGACAGAGGCCCACGTCCTCCACGAGGTGGTGGCTGTCCACGGGCAGGTCCCCCTTGGCCTCCACGATGAGGCCGAAGCCCCCGTGCCGGGCCAGCTGCATCAGCATGTGGTCGAAGTAGCCGAGGCCGGTCTGGATCCGGGCCTCGCCTCCATCAAGGTGCAGGGTGAGCCTCACCTCGGTCTCGGCGGTGGCGCGGTGGAGGGTGGCGGTCCTCATGGCAGCTCCTGATTCAACAGTGGCAGAAGGTCGCGAAGGCTCGCGGATTGGGCATCCCCGGGCAGGGCGAAGCGGAGGCGGTCCGGACCCACGGCCGCAAACCGCCAGTCGAGTTCGGGTCGCAGGCCCGCGGCGGCGCGCAGGCAGCGGGCGTCGTCGATGGTGTCGCCCACGAACAGGATCTCCTCGGCGCGGAAGGCGTCCGCCAGCTGCAGGAGTCCAGCGGGCTCTGGCTTGCGGAGGTGGGGCGCGGCATCGCAGACCGCGGGGAGCTCGAAGCCCAGCACTTGCCAGGCCAGGATGAGCTCCTCCGGGGGCCGTCCCGTGAGGACCGCCAGATCCCGCCCCGTGGACCGGAGCTCCTCGAGGGTCACCAGGGGCCGCTCCAGTCGGATGGTCTCGGCGTAGTGCTTCTGGACGACCCTCTGGGCCGCGGGTTCGAGGGCCTGGATTCGGGCTTCGAGTTCCGGGAAGCCGCCGCCCTTGGTGCCCTCGATCAGCGCCGGGAGATCCACGTCGCCATAGGCTTCCGCCAGGGCCAGGGCCCCGGCGGTGAGGCGGAAATCGTTGTTGAATCCCCCCAGGCGCTTGAAGGCCCGGAAGGCCTCGTCGGACCAGGGCTGGGCGGGGCGCAGTTCGGCCAGGGCGCGGGCCACGGCCTCCATGAAGCTGCGGTCCGCGTCGATGAGCACGCCGTCGATGTCCAGGGCCAGCAGCCGCCGTCGGGGCCGATGCGCTGGGGCGGGCAGCACGGCGCCAAGGGCCGCGGCCACGCGGGCGGTGTCTGCCTCGGAAGGGAGGGTGACGCGGGCCGCATCGGCCCCGGGGAGGCGGCGGACCTTCATGTCTGCGGCCGCCAGGGCCTTGTAGGGATCCGGCGCGATGTGGAGGAAGTTGGCGGCGCTGGGCGCCACTTGATGGGCCGAGAGCGCGGCGGAGAGGCGATCACGCCGCTCGGGCACCGCCCGCACGGCCGCCTCGAACTCGGCGGCGAAGTCCAGGGCCACGTCCAGCGCCTCGAGGCTGGCCGCCGGGAGGGAGTAGGGCAGCTGGAGCGCGGCGAGCCTCGAGATCAGGGCCGGATCGCCCAGCAGGTAGCCTAGGCGCCAGGCGGCCGAGGCCAGGGCCTTGCTGAAGGTGCGCAGCAGCAGCAGGTTCGGGTAGCGGTCCACGGCGAGCCGGTGGGTGGCCGAGCCGAATTCGGCGTAGGCCTCGTCGAGCACCACCAGGGGCGGTTCGGGCAGGGCGGCGGCGGCGGCCAGCAGGGGTTCGAGGGCCTCGGGCGGCAGCCAGGCGCCCGTGGGGTTGTTGGGGAGGGTGAGCCAGAGCTGCCGGCAGTCCAGTGCCTGGAACCAGGGCTCCAGGGGAAAGCCCGTCCCCTGGGGCACCAGCCGGACGCGCCCGCCATGCCTCCGTGCCAGGAGCGGATAGAGGCTGAAGCCCGGATCGGGGATGGCGACCGTGTCCCCGGCGCAGAGGCCGGCCATGGCCACCAGATCCAGCAGGGCGCCGGAGGAAGGGCCCAGCAGCAGGCCCCCTTCGGGCGCGCCCAGACGCTTCCGCAGGCGCTCGCTGAGTTCGCCCTGACGCTCCGGATAGAGGTTGAAGGGCAGGTCGCGCAGCCTCGCCAGGAGGGCCTCGCGGGAGGCCTCCGACCAGTCCGAGGGGGCCTCGTTCATGTGCAGGCGCAGACTGGCCGGGGGTTCGGCGGGCCGCTGGTAGGCGGGCAGGTCGGACAGGTCTGGGCGGAGGAGCGGCATGAGGAGCTCTGGTGGGGGCGGGAAGGGCAGGCTTTCCAGCGAGCGGCGGTGCGAAGGTTCCGGGGGGGCGCCGCCTAGGGGCGATGGCGGGCGCGCAGGGCCGCGCTGCGGGCATGGTGCGGGAGCCCCTCGGCCTCCGCCAGCCGCTCCACCCAGGGGGCCATGTCCGCCGCATCCCCGACGGACAGGCGGATCAGGCTCTGTCGCTTGAGGAAGGTGGCCACGCCGAGGGGGCTGGTGTAGCGGGCCGTGCGATTGGTGGGAAGCACGTGGTTCGGCCCAGCGCCGTAGTCACCGAAGGCCTCGGCACTGGCGCTGCCGATGAACACGGCGCCGGCATGGGTGAGCCCCGGCAGCCAGTTATCAGGATCCTTCACGCAGAGTTCCAGGTGCTCCGGGGCCCAGGCCTGGGCCAGGGCCAGGGCGAGCTCCCGGTCGGCCCGGACCAGCCTTCCGTGGGCGGCCAGGCTCTGCTCGAGGATGGGCCGGCGGGGCGAGGCCTCGGTGCGGGCCTTCAACTCCCGGGCCACATCCTCCAGCAGGGCGCGATCGGCACTCACCAGCACCGCGGCGGCATCGGGATCGTGCTCGGCCTGGGCCAGCAGGTCCTCGGCGATCCTGGCGGGATCGCCGCTTTCATCCGCGATCACCAGCAACTCCGTGGGGCCCGCCAGGGCATCGATGCCACAGGTTCCGATCAATTGCCGCTTGGCCTCGGCCACGAACCGGTTGCCCGGCCCGGCGATGAGGTCCACGGCCGGTTCGCCATGGGCCAGCCAGCCCAGGGCCTGGGCGCCCCCGAAGGGATAGAGCTCCGTGAGCCCCAGTTCCGCCGCACAGGCCAGCACCAGGGGGTCGATCCCCCAGGCCCCGGGCAGGGTGGGTTGATTCTTGGGCGGTGTGACGCCCACGATGCGCGCCACCCCGGCGACCTGGGCGGGAATGACGGTCATGGCCAGGGTGGAAGGATAGAAGGCGCGTCCGCCGGGGATATAGACACCCGCCGTGCCGAGGGGGCACCAGCGCTCGCCCACGGAGCCGCCGCTAGGCAGGGGCAGGTCCAGATCCCGGAGACAGTGCCGCTGGCCTTCGGCGAAACGGCGCACACTCCCGATCATCTGGCGGAGGGCCGCCATAAGGTCCGGTTGGTCCCGGTCCAGGTCCGCTCGGGCCGCCTGCAGCGAGGACGCCGGGACGCGGAGGGCGGCTGGATCCAGCAGCACGCCATCCAGCCGCTGGGTCCAGCTCAGGGCGGCCTGC
>CAIMBM010000031.1 GCA_903839205.1 uncultured Holophagaceae bacterium
CGACCGTTGGTCGGTGTTAACTTTGGGGATCGATTTTGGACCTTTTTGGTTAAAAAATTAACTGTTTATATCCTTTGTTTAGTTTAAATATATGTATTTTCAGTCACTCACACACAAACTTAACACTCATCTTGCGTATAAGGCCGACGGCTACTGGTGCTGGGCCTACCCCGAAACCGAGCTGGGCTTCTGGCACAGCTACGAAGGCGGCTTCCGCTCCCGGGTGCCCGCCGACCAGCGGCCCGGTGTGCAGGCCTGAGGCCGAAGCAGGAGCGGAGGCCCACTTTGCCGCAGGCGAAGCCCGCAGGGCCGCGCACAGGAGGTCCGTGGTGACGAAGCAGGCTGGGCCCCTCAAACATCAGGTGCCCGAGGACTCCAGGCAGGATTTCCGAACGCTCGTCCTGGCCGTGGTGGCGCGGATCCCCAAGGGCCGGCTCGCCTCCTACGGCCAGGTGGCCGCCCTGGCGGGCTTCCCCCAGCGTCCCAGGCAGGTGGGCATGGTGCTCTCGGGGCTGCCCGAGGGCACGAAGCTGCCCTGGCACCGGGTGGTCAACACCCGGGGCTACGTGCCCAGCCGGGGCCGCTGGTGGGGCGCTTTCGAGCAGATCGGACGGCTGCGGGACGAGGGCATCGAAGTGGACGACCTGGGCAACCTCGACCTTGAAGCCCACCGGTGGGCACCCCGTTCCTGAGGCCGGGACCCCGGGGTCCAGCCCGGCCCATCAGGTAGACTGGAGCCTGGAGGGCCCCATGAAGGTGCGCGTGTCGGTGCAGTTGAAGCCCGGGATCCTGGATCCCCAGGGCAAGGCGGTGGAACAGGGCCTGCATGGATTCGGGTTCGAAGTGGAGCACGTGCGCATCGGCCGCCTCATCGAGATGGACGTGCCCGGGCAGGATCCCGCCGACGTGAAGGCCAGGGCCCTTGCCATGTGCGAGAAGCTGCTGGTCAATCCCGTGATGGAGAAGGCCTCCATCGAGGTGCTTTGATGCGGGTCGCAGTCCCGGTCTTCCCGGGTTCCAATTGCGATCACGATGCTCTGCACGCCTGTGGAACGGTCATGGGGTGGGATACGATCCCCGTCTGGCACCAGGAGACCAGGCTGCCCGCAAATACCGAGCTGGTCTTCGTGCCCGGCGGCTTCAGCTACGGCGACTACCTGCGCTGCGGCGCCATCGCGGCGCTGGCGCCCATCATGGCGGACGTCAGGCGCCACGCCGACAACGGGGGCCTGGTGCTGGGGGTGTGCAATGGCTTCCAGATCCTCTGCGAGGCCCAGCTGCTCCCCGGCGCCCTGCTGCGCAACGAATCCCTGCGCTTCATCCATGCGGACATCCACCTGCGCGTGGAGCGCGCCGACCTCCCCTTCACCCGGGCCATGAAAGCAGGCGAAGTCTTCCAGGTTCCCATCGCGCACGCCGAGGGCAATTTCACCCTCGATCCCGCCGAACTGATGGATCTCGAGGCTCGCGGTGGCGTAGCCTTCCGCTACTGCTCGCCCAAGGGCGAGACCGGGCTCTCGCATGTACCCAATGGCGCCATGAACGGCATCGCGGGCATCGTGAACGTCCGGGGCAACGTGCTGGGCATGATGCCCCACCCCGAGCGGGCTGTGGATCCGAGGCTCGGGGCCACCGGTGGGCTGGGCGTATTCAGGAGCCTCGCCGAG
>CAIMBM010000032.1 GCA_903839205.1 uncultured Holophagaceae bacterium
CAGAGTTCCAGTCCTGCCAGGGCGGTCCCCAGATCGCCGGGCTCCCGGCCCAGCGTGAGGCGCATCAAGAACTCCGTGTTGCCTTCCCCACCCTTGATGGGACTCACCGCCAGGGCCCTGGGATGCAGGTCCGTGCCTGCGAAGAAGGTCCAGGTCTCGGCTAGGACGCGCCGGTGGACTGCCGGATCGCGCACGATACCGCCGGCACCCACATCCGCCCGCCCCGCCTCGAACTGGGGCTTCACCAGGAGTACGGCCTCCGCCTGGGGCACGAGGCTCGGTAGCACCGGCGGGATGGCCAAGCGCAGCGAGATGAAGCTCAGGTCCGCCACCAGCAGCTGGCAGCGTTCGGAGATGGAGGCTGGATCCCAGGTGCGGAGGTTCATCTGCTCCATCGAAATCACTCGGGGGTCACTGCGCAGCTTCCAGTGCAGCTGGTTGGTGCCCACGTCCACGGCATAGACCTTCGCCGCGCCGCGCTGGAGTAGACAGTCTGTGAACCCGCCAGTGCTGGAGCCGGCATCGAAGCAGATGAACCCAGCGGGATCGATGCCCCACAGATCGAGGGCCCCGGCCAGTTTCAGACCGCCCCGGCTCACAAAGGGCAGCGGGTCGCCCCGCAGGCGGATGGTCGCCGTCTCGTCCACCGCCGTGCCCGCCTTGGTGACGGGGCGATCCTCCACCAACACCTCACCCGCGAGAATGCGTGCCTGGGCCTTGGCCCGGGTCTCGCAGAATCCGCGCTGGACGAGGAGTTGATCGAGACGCAGCCGAGAGCTCAAGGCAGCACCCCACGCCGCCGCGCGAGGGGTGCCGGGCGAGTGAGGCGAGGAGCGCGAGTTGCTGCGTAGCGGGTACTACGCGCAACGGAGGCTCCGGCTCTGCGAGCCGGAGGCGAGCAGGAGCGGCGCACTGCGCCGCGATAGCTGGAGGTGACGCAGCATCGCCCTCCGTCTAACGCCACGCTGCGCGTGGCTCCCGCTCGCAAGCTCGCGGAGCCGGAGCCTCCCCGCCACCCCTCGCCCGAAGGGATGAAGCCAGCCGAGCGCCCTGCGGCGTCAGGTCCCTTGAACAACGAACCACGTTGCCCTGCGGGCCCTTCCTGGCGGTGCATCTCGCCTGGCATCATCGCGGCATCGTCGGGTTCTGTTAGGTGTTCTAGCTGAGGGCGGCGACGCCCGGGAGTTCGAGACCACTGAGGAATTCCAGGCTGGCGCCACCGCCCGTGGAGACATGGCTCATGCGGGCGGCGACCCCGGCCTTGTTGACGGCGGCCACGCTGTCGCCGCCACCCACGAGCACGAAGGCGCCCCGGTCCGCGGCCTCGGCCAGTTCATCGGCCATGGTCAGGGTTCCGCTGGCGAAGGGGGCCATCTCGAAGACGCCCATGGGGCCGTTCCAGAGCAGGGTCCTGGCCGCGCGGATCTCGGTGGCGTAGGCGGCGACCGTCTCGGGCCCGATGTCCAGGGCCATTCGGTCCGCCGGGATGTTCTGGTCGACCGTGATGGCGCAGGCGGCGTCCTCCTTGAACTCCGTGGCGGCCAGGTGGTCCAGGGGCAGCAGCAGGCGGGTGCCCTTGGCCTGGGCCTGCCTGAGCAGGTCCAGGGACATCTCCAGCTTGTCCACCTCGCATAGGCTCTTGCCGATCTCGAAGCCCTGGGCCTTCAGGAAGGTGTAGCTCATGGCCCCGCCGATGAGGATGGCGTCGGCCTTGCCTAGGAAGTTCTGGATCAGCTCGATCTTGTCGCTCACCTTCGCGCCCCCGAAGATCACCACCAGGGGTTTTTCGGGGTTGTCGGTGACCTTCCCGAGGGCCTTCAGCTCCTTCTCCATGAGGAAGCCCGCGGCCACCCGGTCCTTCGGGAAATGGGCCACCATGCCGCTGACGGAGGCATGGGCCCGGTGGGCGGAGCCGAAGGCGTCGTTCACGTAGGTGTCGGCCAGGCCCGCCAGGCTGGCGGCGAAATCCGCCCCGTTCTTGGTCTCGCCCTTCTCGAAGCGGAGATTCTCCAGCAGGAGCACCTGTCCGGGCTGCAGGGCCGCCGCCTCGGCGGAGACTGCCGCTCCGTTCACGTAGCTGGCCAGGCGGCAGTCGAAGCCCTGGCTGCTCAGCCAGGCGGCCACGGGCGCGGCGCTGTAGGCCGCCTCGAAGCCCTTGCCCTCGGGCCGTCCCAGGTGGGAGGCGAGCACCACGGAAGCGCCGCCATCCAGCAGGCATTTCAGCGTGGGCAGGGTCTCGCGGACGCGGGTGTCGTCCGTGATGCGGCCATCCTTCAACGGCACGTTCAGGTCCGCCCGAAGGAAGACCCGATGGCCCTTCACATCGAGATCTCGCACCGACTGGAAGCCCATGGCTGCTCCTTGGATGAGGCAAACGTTTCATTTTGACGGAACGGCGGCCATAGATCCATCGGCCGCTTCACCAAGCCTTCTCGAAGATGCCGATCCAGCGGGGGCTGTCCACGGAGAAGCCTTCGCCGGAGTAGGTGCCCATGACCCGGCGGAGGCGAAGGCCTGCCCGGACCGCCATCTCCTGCAGCTCCCGGGGCGGGTAGAGGCGCACGCTCTCCAGCACGTCCCGCTGCTCCCCCGAGTCCAGGTGGGTGAGTACCATGCGCTTCACGAGGCGATCGCCCTCAATGGCGCGGCGGCTCTGGGCCCTCACCTCGCCCCACTCCACGGTGTCCTCGGGGACCAGGGTCCGGGCCACCAGGTCGGCGTTCAGGTAGTCCATCACGAGCACCCCCTGGTGCTTGAGCAGGCCTCCCAGTTGCAGCATCAGCTCCCGATTCTCGTCATCCGAAAAGTAGCCGAAGGGGGTGAACCAGAGGCAGATGCCATGGAGGGTGCCGGCCTTCAGGGGCAGCCGGCGCATGTCCGCCCGGAGGAGCCAGGGGCGCAGGCCGCTGGGGGCCATGCCCAGCAGCGTCCTGGACAGGTCCATGCCGAAGGCCAGGGGATTCGCCCGCCGCAGGATCTCCAGGTGCCGTCCCACCCCGCAGGCCAGGTCGAGCACGGGGCCCGTGGCCAGTTCCGGCGCCACCCGCAGGGCGCGTTCCATGGCCACGCGGGCCTCCTCCTCGTCCCGGTGGGAGTAGAGAAGGGCATAATCCTCGTCAAACCACGATTCGAACCACTCGGCCAAGGCTGGGCCTTCTCAAAACCCCAGGGTACCCGCAGGCCGGGGCCGGCTCCATGAAGGAGTCGACCGGCCACCTCGGGTAGAATGGAACCTGCAAAGGAATCCCATGCAACGCCCCGAGCGCCTCGAAGACCAGGTCCACTTCCTCCTATCGACGCTGGTCCAGCGCGAGCTCCGGGACCCGGAGCTGGGCTTCGTGACGCTCACGGCCGTCCGGCTTTCCCCGGACCGCAGCGTGGCCAGGGTCTATTTCACGGTGCTGCCCGCCAACGGCGGGGACCAGGAGGCCCAGAACGGCTTCACCCGCAAGGCCCTGGGCCGCGCGGCGGGGTTCCTCCGCAGCCAGCTGGCCGCGCGCCTCAAGATGAAACGGGTGCCCGAGCTGCGGTTCTTCCCCGATGGCACGCTCGAGGACGGCAACCACCTGGAGACGCTGCTGTCGGAGATCGAGAAAGAGCGGGCGACGCGGCCCGCGGAACCGGAACCGGAAGGTTGAATGATCGAACCCGGCATCCACCTCGTCCACAAGACCGTGGGGCAGAGCAGCTTTGACGTGATCCGCGGGTTCAAGCACAGGGCCTTCGAGGCGGGCCAGAAGAAACTCGCTCTGGGCCATGGCGGCACCCTGGATCCCTTCGCGGACGGCCTCCTGCTGGTGCTGGCGGGCCAGGCCACCCGCCTCATGGAGCTGATGCATCCCCTGCCCAAGACCTACCTGGCCGAGGTGGCCTGGGGCGTGGAGACCGATACCTGCGACCTCCACGGGCGGCCGACCACGGAGGCCGAGGCGACTCAGCTCACCCCGGAAGCCCTGGACGCCGCCCTGGCCCCCTTCCTGGGCTGGACCGACCAGGTCCCCCCGGCCACCAGCGCCAAGAAAATCGATGGCGAGGCGGCCTACAGGAAGGCCCACCGGGGCGAGGTGGTGGTGATGAAGCCCTGCCGAGTCTTCCTGCTCTCGGCCCGCTGGCTCGCCCACGACCTGCCCCGGCGCAGCACCCTGGAACTCACCTGCCGGGGCGGCTTCTACGTCCGCAGCCTGGCCCGGGACCTGGGCCGCACCCTCGGCTGCGGCGCCCACCTCAGCGGGCTGCGCCGCACGGGGATCGGCCCCTGGTCCGACCCGGGGAGCGGCCAGGAGGGCCTCCTGACCGGCACAGACCTGCTGCCCTGGTGTCCCTCGCGGCTGCTCAGCGACGAGGAGGCCGAGCACCTGGGCCATGGCCGGACCATTCCGGTGGGCGAGACCCGGCCCGCGACATGGGCCCTGCCCGAGGGCTTCCCTGATCCCGGCGCGCCCCTGCGGGCCCTGCATGGGGGGCGCCTGGTGGCGCTCCTCCGGCCCGCCGAGGAGGGGCTGCGCACCATCGCGAACCTGCGCGGCGGGCTTTAGAGTGCCGAACAAGCCCCTCTTGGAGCCGCGGGTGTAGCGATCAGGAACCTGCCATGAGTGGGAAGAACTCCCGGTCCGCCTTGAGCATGTGCAGGACGACCACATCGTGGGCCAGGAACTGGAAGAGGCCGCCGATGGAGAGGGCCCCGGCCTGGAAGGCCCGTTCCAGGCCCAGAGCCTGTTCCACCAGTTCCGCATGCTTCTTCGCATGGTCCTTGAGGCCCGGGAAGCCCCGCTCCGCGAGGATCGCTTCCTCATCGTGGAAGTGCTGGACCACCGCCGACAGGAGGGTCTGGATGAGTCCGGCGCTTTCATCGGCGGGACGGTTCGAGAGGAGGGCGTCGAGGAGTTCGTTGGCCAGCTGGAACAGATGCTCATGCTGGGCATCGACAAGGGCGTTCCCGCAGCAGAAGGCCGGGCTCCAGACCAGTTTCAGGAAATTCCCCTCCAGGTGCTCGGGGGTCCACTGGCCACCGCTTCGGTTGAGGTCGACCTCGACCCGGTTGCGCCCCTGGTCCTTGGCGCGGTACATGGCCCGGTCCGCGCGGTCCAGCCAGGCCTCCCGGGACTCCGAGGGCAGGTACTCCGCGAGACCGAGGCTGACCGTGATCGGGCCGATCCCCTCGAATTCCTTCGAGGCGACGCTCTCCCGGATGCGCTCCGCCAGCACGGTGGCGCTGGACAGGCTGGTGTTGGGCATGAGGATGAGGAATTCCTCGCCGCCCCAGCGGGTCAGGGAATCCGAGAGCCGGATGGCGGACCGGATGCGGTTGGCGACCTCGCGGATGACCTGGTCCCCGGCGGGATGGCCGAAGGTGTCGTTGACCCGCTTGAAGTGGTCGATGTCCAGCATGATGAGGGTCATGGGATGTCCATACCGGCTGGAGCGATGCACTTCGCCCTCCACGGCCTGGTCGAAATGGCGCCGGTTCCAGGCACTGGTCAGCAGGTCGGTGCTGGCCAGCTGCTCCAGGAGCCGGAACAGCGTCTCCTCGTAGAGGATGTGGCTCTCCACGTGGTCCTTCAGGAAGGCCACCAGTCCCGCGAGCTCGCTGCGATCCTGGCCCAGCATCACGGCTGCGCGGAGCCGGTCGACCGTATCCAGGAGGGTCCGGTGCTGTTCATCAAGCTTCGGGTGCCCCAAGGGATGCCGCGCGTCCGAATCCATCAAGGCCATGCCTCCTCCGGGGAACCTAATCCCGCTATCGGAAGGAGGCCCAGCCCGCTCTATTTTTGCATTGTTCAGGGCCCTAGCCCTGGGCCGGCACCCGCGCCGCCAGCGCGTCGAGGACGTCCAGCATCTGCTGGCACTCTTCACAGCTGGTGCTGGGGGTGCTGCAGGGGAAGCCGTCGCCCTGCATCCCCTGGCAGCGGGGCTGCTGGACGAAGCGCATCAGTTCGGCCAGCAGGCCCGATACCTTGACGCGGAGGGGGCTGTCGGGAATCTCCCGGAGGGCCATGACCAGCTTCCATTCCTCCGCGCTGAGGGTGGTCTGAATGGTGGGTTCCGCCATGGCTGCCTCCGGGGTGGATCAGTTGCCGCCGAGCGCTTCCACGGACTTGATGCCCCAGGCGAAGGCCTCCTCGTTGAGGGGGATGAGGGCGCACTTGTCCTTCAGTGCCACGCGGATGGCCGTGAGCATAGTCTCCCTGGGGAAGATGCCCGTGGCCGCCTGGAGGGCGCCCAGGGCCACGATGTTCTTCACCACGGCCTTGCCCAGGTCCGTGGCGATGCCCGTGAAGGGCACCGGGAAGACCTTGATGCTCGGATCCAGCTCGGGGGCCTCGGAGACCACGGAACTGTCGTAGATGACGGTGCCGCCCTTGCGGACCGCGGGGCCGAACTTGGCGAGGCTGGGGGCGTTGAAGGCGATGAGCACCTGCGGATCCGGCGAGCCGGGGTTGAGTACTTCATCCTCGGCCACATGCACATCGGCATAGGAAGTGCCGCCCCGGCTCTCGGGGCCGTAGCTGGGGATGTGGGTGGCGTCGAAGCCCTCGTTGATGGCCGCCCGGGCGATGAGCATGGCCGCCGTCTGGGCCCCGTCGCCGCCGGAACCGGCGAGCTTGAGCGAGATGTCATGGGGTGCGAGATGGGTGGGGAAGCCCTCGCAGTGGCGGACGGGGTGCTCAGAGGTGGCGCCGGCCAGGCTGAGGATCTTCTCGCCCTTGAAGCAGGGCGGGTTCCGCTTGAACCAGGGATCCACCGTGAGGTCCTTCTTCACCCCGAGGGGGTATACGGGCTCCATGCACTCCTTGACCCACTTCTCCGTTTCCTCGGGCGTCATCTTCAGGTGGGTGGGGCACTCGGCCAGCACCTCGATGAAGGAATAGCCGCGGCCCTCCACCTGGAGCTGGACGGCCTTCTGGATGGCCTTCTTGGCCTTGATGCGCTGCTTGGCGTCGTAGAGGGCCACGCGCTCGACATAGATGGGCCCGTCGAGGCCGGCGATGATCTCGGCCATCTTCATGGGCTGGCCCATGTACTCGTTGCGCCCCGAGGGGCTGGTGGAGCTGGACTGGCCCATCAGGGTGGTGGGGGCCATCTGGCCGCCCGTCATGCCGTAGATGGCGTTGTTGATGAAGACCACGGTGATGGGGGCGCCCAGCTGGGCCGTGGCGATGGTCTCGGCGAGGCCGATGGAGGCCAGGTCGCCGTCGCCCTGGTAGCTGATGACCACGCTCTCGGGGTTGGCGAACTTGTGGCCGAGGGCGACCACGGGAGCTCGGCCGTGGGCGGCCTGGCTGTTGCCCACGTCGAAGTAGTAGTAGAGGAACACGGAGCAGCCCACGGGACTGATGGCCACGGTGCGGTCCTGGATGCCCAGGTTGTCGATGGCCTCCGCCAGGAACTTGTGGGCCAGGCCGTGGCCGCAGCCCGGGCAGTAGTGGGTGGCATGCCCCTTCAGTCCTTCGGCGTGGGAGTGGCGCTCGAACTTGTCGTAGATGACGCTGGACTTGCTCATGCGCGAACCTCCTTCTTTCCCAGCACCTGGGCCATGATCTCGCTCTGCTGGGGCAGCACGCCGCCCATGCGGCGGACAGACTCGAGTTCGGGGAATGACCGGATGCCGGCCTTGCTGAGGGCCAGGCGGACTTCGTCTTCCAGCTGGCCGGCGCTGGCTTCGACCACCACGATCCGGTCGGCGCCATGGATGGCGGCCTTCAGCGCCTCTACCGGGAAGGGCCAGAGGGTGATGGGCCGGAAGAGGCCGGCCCTGATGCCCTGGTGGCGGAGGTCCTGCACCGCGCCCTTGGTGGTGCGGGCCGGGGTGTTGCAGGCGATGAGGACCACTTCGGCGTCGTCGCAGAGGAAGCTCTCGGCCCGGGCCTCGGTCTTCATGGCCTCGTACTTGGCGTTCAGGTGGACGTTGTGGGCCTCGAGGTCGCTCTCCGTGAGGAAGATCGAGGAGATGAGGTTCCGGCGGTGCATGGCGTCGCCGTAGACCGCCCACTTGGGAATGCCGGGCTTGATCATGGCCTCGGGCAGCTGTACCTTGCCGGTCATCTGGCCCAGGTAGCCGTCGCCCAGGATGACCACCGGATTGCGGTACTTGAAGCTGAGCTCGAAGGCCAGCATGGTGAGGTCCAGCATCTCCTGGGGCGTGGAGGGCGCCAGGGTGATCGCGTGGGTGTTGCCGTGGCCCAGGCCGTGGCAGGCCAGCTTGATGTCCGACTGCTCGGGGGCGATGTTGCCGAGGCCGGGGCCGCCCCGCATGATGTCCACGAACACGCCGGGGAGCTCGGATCCGATCATGTAGGAGACGCCCTCCAGCATCAGGCTGAAGCCCGGCGAGGAGGTGAAGGTCATGGTGGGGAGCCCCGCCCCCGCGGTGCCGTACATCATGTTCACGGCGGCCACTTCGCTGACCGCCTGGAGGAAGGTGCCGTCCAGCTTGGGCAGGAACTTCGCCATCAGCTCGGCCCCCTCGGTCGAGGGCGTGATGGGGTAGCCGTAGACGTGCCGGCAGCCCGCCAGGAGGGCGCCGATGGCCGAGGCGTAGGTGCCCTTGATGACCAGGGGCTCCGTGCGGGGCAGGGGCAGCACCTCCGAGGGCAGGTCCACGGGGACCGGCGCCTCGCTGGGCTTCACGCCGAAGAGCTTGGCCGGGTCCTCCAGTTCGAAGTCCTGGATCTCGCCCTCGTGGGCGGGGCGCAGGCCGTAGGGCTCGGGGCAGGCGTCCATGCACAGGCCACAGGCATTGCAGTTGGTCAGATCCAGTTCCACCGGGACCAACCCCGTCAGGGAGTTGATCTGATCGCTGAGGGTGATGCAGTCCTTGGCGCAGGCGTCCAGGCACCGGCCACAGCCCTTGCAGTACTCAGGCAGCAGAAAGGGTTTCGGTCGTTCTTTGAGGGCCATGGGGCCTCCTGGCTTAGATGCACGTCCTAACCTGTCCCGAAGTGTCGTTCTGCCCCCCTGTGCCTTGTATCACAAGCGGGGAATGACGCAGACCACCGCCGACCAATAGGGCGGGATCGGGCTCCCGGGCCGGCGGTCTGTGCAGGCTGTGCGGATCTACCGGTCTCCCCAGTGCAGCTTCTGCTGCAGGAGGGAGAAGAAGTCCAGGCCCGGCTGCTGCAGCAGGGTGATCCGGGTCCGGGCCTGGTAGAGCTTCACCGCATCCCCGGGCAGCACCCGATGGCCCACCTGGCCGTCCAGCGTGAGGTGGGCGTCCTCGGCGTCCACCACCGTGATGGTGATGGGGCGGTCGGCGGGTACCACCGAGGGCCGCAGTGTCAGGGTGTGCGGACAGATGGGCGCGATGACGAAGGCCTCCAGGCTTGGGTGCAGGATCGGGCCCCCGGCGGACAGGGAGTAGGCCGTGGATCCCGTCGGCGTGGCCACGATGAGGCCGTCCGCCTTCATGGGACCCGCGTCCTGGTCGCCGACCCGGAGGCGCATGTCCATGATGCGGGCCAGGGCGCCCTTGGCGACGACCGCATCGTTCAGCACCGCCTGCCGGGTCAAGAGGAAACCCTGGCGCCAGAGTTCCACCTCCAGCATGGTGCGCACATCTGTGAGAAGCGCCCCGGCGAGGAAGTCCTCGATGGCCCCGCGGGCGCCGGACACAGGATGGGCCGTGAGGAAGCCCAGGGAGCCCAGGTTGATCCCCAGGATCGGCGTGCCGCGCAGGCCCACCCGGCGGGCCGCGTAGAGCAGGGTCCCATCGCCCCCCAGCACCAGGCAGAGGTCCGCCGGTTCCCGGGTCGTGCCCAGGTTCAGGTCGATCTCCAGTTGGGACGGGTCGAGGCCGGCCTGCAGCCAGGCCTCCTCGAGCCCGGGCTCCCCCGTGACGACCCAGCCCAGGTCCAGGAGCCGCGGCATGACTTCCCGGAGGGTGGCCACCAGGTGCGGCGATTTGACCTTGGCGACGAGGATCAGGTGCTGGGGCATGTGACCACTGTATAGGGCCGCCCGGGTAATTGGAACGCGGGGCATTCGAATCCCGGGGCCGGCTCCTGCCGGTATCCTGGACCCCATGGTTTCCAAGCTGGCCTCCCCCTCCTCGCCCGCCCGACGCTGGTTCCGGCGCTTCTTCTGGGCCTTCGTGGCCCTGACGGCCCTGGGGGGCGGCACCCTCGCGGTGTCCTGGTCGATCCTGTCCCGGGACGCGGACAGCTTCCTCACCCTGTTCGCCCTGCGGGTGCCGAAGACCATCACCAAGGTGCTGGACCAGAATGGGAACGTCATCGGCATCTTCGCCGAGGAGCACCGGGTGGTGATCCCCTACGGCGACATCCCCAAGGCCTTCGTCAACGCGCTGGTGGCCACGGAGGACACGGATTTCTGGGAGCACGGCGGGGTGTCGGCCTGGGGCATCGCCCGCTCGGGCTGGAACTTCGTCACGAGCCTGGGCCGGAGGCGGGAAGGGGCCTCCACGCTCACCATGCAGCTCATCCGCACCGTCACGGCCAAGCGGCAGAAGCGCCTGGACCGCAAGCTGACGGAGATCATCCTCGCCCGCAAGCTGGAAAAGGCCTACTCCAAGAAGCAGATCATGGAGATGTACGCCAACGAGGTCTACTTCGGCGGCGGGCGCTACGGCATCGAGGCCGCCGCCGAGTTCTACTTCGGCAAGAGCGCGCCCCAGCTCAATGTGGAGGAATGCGCGCTGCTGGCTGGCCTCGTCCAGAATCCGAACTGGTACAACCCCTACAATCCCGATCCCAAGGCCCGCGCCGCCGCCAAGACCCGGCGCAACCACGTGCTCATCCGCATGGCGAAGGTGGACTACCTGAAGGCCGCCGAGGCCAGCCAGCTCATCGAGAAGCCCATCCGCCTGGCCCGGGAGAACGCCCGCGAGGAGGCCGTGGCGCCCTACGTGGTGGAGGAGGTGCGGAAGTACCTCTACGAGAAGTACGGCCGGGAGCAGGTCCTGAACGGGGGCCTGGAAGTCACGACCACCGTGGACAGCTACTGGCAGGAAGCGGCCAACAACGCGGTGCGCGCCGGCCTGAAGGCCGTGGATCGCCACCGGGGGTTCCGCAAGGAGGCGGTGCAGTTCGTCTCGGACCCCGAGACCACCCAGTTGAATGGCTGGAACCGCTACTTCGAGGCAGGCGACAGCGTGCGGGGTGCGATCCTGGGGTGGAAGGGCGGGAAAGCCCAGGTGCGCATCGGCAAGGTGGAGCTGGAGGTGCCGGAAAGCGCCTTCGCCTGGGCCGGCAAGAGTCCCCAGAAGCTGCTTCCCCGGGGCGCCGCGCCCCTCTTCGAGATCAAGACCGTGGACAACGGCCTGCCCATGACCCTGGAACTGGACCAGGACCCCTCCGTGGAGGGCGACCTCATGGCCATCGACCCCAGAACCGGGGAGATCCGGGCCATGGTGGGCGGCTACGACTTCAACCGCTCCAAGTTCGACCGCGCCCTCCAGGCCCAACGCCAGGTGGGCTCCACCATGAAGGCCTTCGTCTACGGCGCCGCCTTCACGGCCGGCATGACCCCCGCCACCATGGTCCAGGACGTGCCCACCCGCTTCCTCGACACCGTGGACTACCTCACCATCACCCATCCCGACGGCACCCTGGATTTCAAGCCGTTGCGGGCCGGCGTGAAACCCTACGAGCCCAAGAACTACGAGCGGGACTTCTGGGGACCCATCCCCATCTGGGAGGCCCTGCGGGACTCCCGCAACGTGCCGGCGGTGCGCACCCTCGAGGAAACAGGGGTCATGAACGTCATCGACTTCGCCCGCAAGTGCGGCATCACGGGATCCATCCCCCCCTATCCCAGCATGGCGCTGGGGTCCGGGGACTTCACCCTGAAGGAGATGGTGCGGGGCTACGCCACCATCGCAAACGGCGGCCTCCAGGCGCCCGCGCCCTACTTCATCAAGAAGGTGACGGATCGCTACGGCCGGGTGCTGGAGACCCACGGCGGGGCCGCCACCGAGCAGGTGCTGGATCCCATGAGCACCTTCCAGCTCATCCAGTGCCTCCAGGGTGTGGCGACCAGCGGGACGGGGGCGCGGGCGAGGGCGGAAATCGACTGGCCCATCGCGGGCAAGACGGGCACCACCGACGACCACACGGACGCCTGGTTCCTGGGCTTCTCCACCCGCCTCGTGTGCGGGGTGTGGGTGGGGCTCGACGAGAAGAAGACCATCTACAAGGGCGCCGACGGGGCCAAGGTGGCCCTGCCCATCTGGATCGATTTCATGAAGGTGGCCCTGCCCACCACCGAGCGGGAGGAGTTCAAGGTGCCCGACGGCATGGAGTGGGCGGACATCGACCGCTACACCGGCCTCCTGGCTACCGGGGCCACGGCGGACCGCGTGCTCCATCTCGCCTTCAAGCCTGGCACGGTGCCCAAGTCCGGCAGCGATGCCGAAGCCATCCGACAGGTGAAGGAGGCCCGGGACCGGGCCCCGTCTCAGCCCGTCGAGAATCGCATGTGGGGACGTCCCAAGGTGGTGGAGGAACCCAAGCCTCTGGATCTGAGTGCAACGGATCCGAACGGGTGATTTGGTTCACGCTTGCTCCAGAACGGGCGCCACTTGGCGCCCGTTCTGGAGGCAGGAAAGGAGCGGCCTACTTCTTTTTCCAGGCCTTCGAAGGCGCGGCTTTCCAGGGGCGGGGCGTGTCCTTGGTGGCGGGCTTATCCTCCCAGGGCTTGCGGGGGGGCGCTGAGGCAGCGCCGGCTTTCGGCTTGACGTAGGGGCGGGGCTTTTCGTCAAACTCGCTGCGGGGCTTGAAGCTGCCATCGGGACGGGTCTTGGAGAAGGCACTCGGCTTGGGGGCTTCGCCCCGGGCGGCCGCGCGTTCCGCGTAGGTCCGCTGCGGCCTGGGGCCGCCATCCTTGCGCTCCCGCGCCAGGTCGAAGCGGGACTTGACCTTCTTCTCGGGCTCATTGGGCAGGTCGAACCCGGAGGCCTGGTCGGCCTGGACGAGGCCCAGCAGGCCCGCCACGAGGCGCACGGGATCCGCGTCCTTCAGCATCAGCGAGGCCTGCTGGAGCAGGGCCGCACTGACGGAGCCCTGGATGCCGTCCAGGAGCTTGGTGGCCTGGGCCTCGCGGATCTCCGCAGGAGTGGGCACGGCGCGCCAGTCGAGGGTGAGGCCGCCCCGGCGGCTCCAGGCCAGCAGGATGCGGCTTTCCTTCCAGCCCACCAGGGCCAGGCTGGTGCCCTTGGCGCCGGCGCGGCCAGTGCGGCCGCTGCGGTGGATGTAGCTCTCCAGCTGGGTGGGAATGCCCATGTGGACCACCAGGGGCAGGCCCTCGATGTCCAGGCCCCGCGCGGCCACGTCCGTGGCCACCAGGTAGCGCAGCTTGCCGTCCTTGAACTGGCCCAGGATGCGGGTCCGCGTGGCCTGGGCGAGGTCCCCGTGGAGGAAGGCCGCGGGCAGGCCCGACACCGTCAACTCTTCGGCGACCTCCTCGGTCTGGGCCTTGGTCTTGGTGAAGATCAGGGCCGAGCTGGGCTGATCCTTCAGCAGCAGGTTCACCAGGGCCCGCACGTGCTGGTGGTCCGGGGCCAGCACGGGGGTGTGGGCGATGTCGGCGTGGACGGCATGCTCGCCGGCCTCCGCCAGCTGGATCTGGACGGGGTCCTTGAGGAAGCGCTTGGCCAGCTTGGCGATGGGGGCGGGCAGTGTGGCGGAGAACAGGTAGGTCTGGGGGCCCGCGGGCACCTTGGCGAGGATGGTCTCCACGTCCTCGAGGAAGCCCATGTTGAGCATCTCGTCGCATTCGTCCAGGACGATCATGCTCACGTGGCTGAGATCCAGGGTGCCGCGGTTCATGTGATCCATGACGCGGCCGGGGGTGCCCACCACCACGGGCGCGCCCATCTGCAGCGACCTGAGCTGGGGCTGGTAGGCCACGCCCCCCACGAGGTTGGCGATGGGGAGCTTGGGCATGAGCGTGTGCAGCTCAGCGCCCACCTGCTGGGCCAGTTCCCGGGTGGGCGCGAGGATCAGGGCCTGGGTGTGGCGGGCCTCCGACAGGCGCTGCAGCAGGGGCAGGCCGTAGGCCAGGGTCTTGCCGGAACCGGTGCGGCTCTGCACCAGCAGGTCGCGGCCCTCGAGGCCG
>CAIMBM010000033.1 GCA_903839205.1 uncultured Holophagaceae bacterium
AACGAGCTGCGGGTGCTGATCCAGGCCCTGGGCACGGGCATCGGCAAGGAGGAGTTCAAGGTCGAGAACCTCCGCTACCACAAAGTCGTGCTCATGACCGACGCTGACGTGGACGGCTCCCACATCCGCACCCTGCTGCTCACCTTCTTCTACCGGCAGATGCCCGAACTGGTGGAACGCGGCCACCTCTACATCGCCCAGCCGCCCCTCTACAAGGTGAAGAAGGGCAAGACCGAGAAATACCTCAAGGACGAGCGGGCCCTGGAGGAATTCCTGTTCAACAAGGCCCTGGACGGCTGGAGCCTCACCCTGCCGGACGGCAGCGAGCACAAGGGCGCCCTGCTGGTCCGCGAGATGAAGAAGTGGGGCGAGGTCCAGCAGCTCTACGGCAAGCTCAGCCGCCGCGGCTATGCCCGCCCCCTGGTCGACGCGCTGCTGGTCGCAGGCCTCCTGGACGCGGACCGCTTCGTCGAGCGGGACAGCCTGGAACAGCTGGGTGCCGCCATCGTGAAGCAGAAGCTGGGCACCTGCGAGGTCGAGACGACGGAAGCCGTGGAACTGCCCGCCGAGGGCGAAGATCCCGCCATGACCATCCCCGCCAACCACCGCCTCCGGGTGGTGCGCATGCACCTGAGCCGGCCCATCACCCTCTGGATCGACAGCCAGGTGGCCCACTGGGGGGAATTCCGGCGGCTGGCCGCCCTCCAGGTCGAGCTGGCGGCCTTCAAGGGTGGGGAGCTGCGCCTCCGCCGCCTTAAGGACGTCAAGGAGACCGCCAAAGACAAGGACGAGGAGCCCGAGGAGGGCACCAAGCTTGGGAAGGAACAGGTGTTCAGCGACCCCGAGGCCATGCTGGCCATGGTCATGGAAGAGGGCAAGCGGGGCCTGGGCATCCAGCGCTACAAGGGCCTGGGCGAGATGAATCCGGAGCAGCTGTGGGAGACCACCATGGATCCCGAGCGCCGGACCCTGTTGCAGGTCCGGGTGGACGACGCCGTGGAAGCGGATGAGATCTTCACCATCCTCATGGGCGACGCCGTGGAACCCCGGCGCCGCTTCATCGAGACCAACGCCCTCCTGGCGGAGAACATCGACATCTAAGTCTTGTTATTTCAAGGATGTCGAGCAGCGTTCCACGTAGAACACCGGAAGACACATGAACCAGAACCGAATCGAGCCCCTGGAAATTGAAAAAGAGATGCGGAAGTCCTACCTGGACTACGCCATGAGCGTCATCGTGGGCCGGGCCCTGCCCGATGTCCGCGACGGCCTGAAGCCCGTGCACCGCCGGGTGCTCTTCGCCATGAAGGAGGCCGGCAACGAGTGGAACCGGGCCTACAAGAAGTCGGCCCGCACCGTCGGCGACGTCATGGGCAAGTACCATCCCCACGGCGACTCGGCCATCTACGACACCCTCGTCCGCATGGCCCAGCCCTTCTCCATGCGCCACGTGCTGGTGGACGGCCAGGGCAACTTCGGGTCCATCGACGGCGATTCCGCCGCGGCCATGCGCTACACCGAGGCCCGCCTGTCGCGGCTGGCCAACGAGCTGATGGGCGACATCGATCAGGACACCGTGGATTTCGGCCCCAACTATGACGGCAGCATGGAGGAGCCCCTCGTCCTGCCCTCCCGCTTCCCCAACCTCCTGGTGAACGGCTCCCAGGGCATCGCCGTGGGCATGGCCACCAGCATCCCCCCCCACAACCTGCGGGAGTGCTGCCGGGCCCTGGTGGACCTGATCGATCAGCCGGCCCTGGGCCTGGAGGGCCTCATGGCCCACATCAAGGCCCCGGATTTCCCGGGCGGCGGCATCATGCTGGGCACCGAGGGGGTGCTGGACGCCTACCGGACCGGGCGCGGCCGCTGCGTGGTGCGGGCCAAGTCCCACGTGGAACAGATCCGACGGGCGGGCGACCGGGAGCAGCTGGTGTTCACCGAGCTGCCCTACCAGGTGAACAAGTCCACCCTCATCGAGAAGATCGCGGAGCTGGTCCGCGAGAAGAAGATCGACGGCATCAGCGATCTGCGGGACGAGAGTGATCGCGAGGGCATCCGCCTCGTGGTCGAGCTGAAGAAGAACGAGCCCAGCGACATCGTGCTCAACCAGCTGTACCAGCAGACCCAGCTCCAGAACAGCTTCCCCATCACCATGCTCGCCATCGTGAACGGCCAGCCACGCATCTGCACCCTGCGCGAGGTGCTGCAGGAGTTCATCGGCTTCCGCCGCGAAGTGGTGACCCGGCGGACCATGTTCCAGCTGCGGAAGGCCGAGGAGCGCCACCACGTCCTCATGGGCCTCAAGATCGCCCTGGACCACCTGGACGCGGTCATCAAGCTCATCCGGGCCGCCAAGAGCCCCGAGGAGGCCAAGGCCGGCCTCATGGCCGGGGCCTTCGCCACCGCCGCCGCCCTCAAGAAGGACCCCACCCTCTGTCTCTCTGCCGTGCAGGCCCAGGCCATCCTGGACATGCGCCTGCAGCGCCTCACCGGGCTGGAGCGGGAGAAGATCCTCGACGAGCTGGCCGAGATCGAAAAGGTCATCGCCAAGCTGAAGGCCATCCTGGCCGATGAGAAGCTGCTCCTCAAGGTCATCAAGGAGGAACTACAGCAGGTGGCCGACCAGTTCGGCAACGACCGCCGCACCGAGATCGTGGGCTACTCCGGCGAAATCCGCATGGAAGATGTAGTCCCGGACGATCCCATGGTCGTCACCATGTCCAAGG
>CAIMBM010000034.1 GCA_903839205.1 uncultured Holophagaceae bacterium
CGTCACGGCCCCTGACGGCCAGACCTACACCCTGGACCAGGTCCGGCAGCTGCCTGCGGACCAGAAGAAGGCCGTGCTCTCCCTGGACGCCGGCTTCGGCTCCAAGCAGCTGGCCGCGCCCCAGGCGGGCCTCATGGCCCTGCTCAGCCGGGGTATCGTGGAGGGCAAGATGGCCTGGCCCCTCATCATCGTCGGCATGATGATGGGCTTGGCCTTCATCCTCATGCAGGTGAAGAGCCCCATGCTGGTCTCCGTGGGCATGTACCTGCCCCTGGAGACCACCTTCGCCATCTTCCTGGGGGGCCTCATCAAGGGCGCCGTGGAGATGGTCGCGGAGAAGCGCGGGCTGAATGAGGCCCAGAAGGTGCGGGTCGAGAACAACGGCGTGCTGCTGGCCGCGGGCCTCATCGCGGGCGAGGCCCTGGTGGGCCTGCTCTTCGCGTCCTTCGCCTTCTTCGAGGTGAAGTACAAGGTCTTCGCCGACCCCGGTATGTTCTGGATCAGCCTGCTGATCCTGGCGGGCATCGCCGTCTACCTGATCCGCGTGCCGCTGGCCAACGCCGGCGAGGCCGACGAACCCGCGCCGCCCAGCGCCAACTTCTAGGGCGCAGTCCACCGAACACGGGGCGCGGGCAACCGCGCCCCGCTTGTGTTGGCTTGACCGCAGACGACGCAGATTCCGCAGATGCATCACTTTGGTCCTCGGTTTTATCTGCGCCCATCTGCGGCATCCGCGGTTTCATATCCCTCCAGCCCTTCCAGAATGCCTTCCAGGTGATCGATGACCTCCTTTCCCGATGAAGCCTTCCTTGCAGCGGTACCCGTCCGGGTCCTTGCTTACGAACCCGCCGAGGGGGGCACCGTCGTGCTGATCCGCCCCAAGATCCTGTCCCCGCGCTGGGCCTGGCTGCTCCGCCTCATGCGGAAACCCGCCTACCGCGTGAAGCTGGATGCCCGGGGCAGCGCCGTCTGGCTGGCCTGCGACGGGGCCAGGACCGTGGCGGAGGTGGCAGCGTCGGTCGCCGGGGCCTTTCCTGGGGAGCCAGACACCCTGCTGCGGACGGCCCTGTTCATCCGGGAGCTGGCCCGGGGGAAGTTCATCGACCTCTTCCGCAGGTCCGACCCGGTATCCTGATGCCCCGGAGGCATCAGTCATGACCAGGCAGGTGAAGAAGGGGAGCCAGGTTCTCACCCGCCAGCGCTCGAAGCTCCACGAGCCTGGGATGTGGAAAGTGCTGCTGCACAACGACGACTACACCACCCAGGAGTTCGTGGTCTTCCTCCTCAAGACCGTCTTCCGCAAGGCGGAGCCCGAGGCCACGGCCATCATGCTGGCGGTGCACCGGGCCGGGGTGGGCGTGGCGGGCGTCTATACCCGCGACGTGGCGGAAACCCGGGCCGAACGGGGCCGCCAGCTGGCGGAGCGCGAGGGTTTCCCTCTGCTGCTCTCCGTGGAGGCCGACGATGCCTGAAATCAGTCCCGAGCTGAACCAGGGGTTCCAGCGGGCCTTCGAGTTGGCCAAGGCCCGCCGCCATGAAGACGTGGCCCTGGAGCACCTGCTGCTGGCCCTGGTGGACGATGCCCACGCGGCCAGCGTCCTGAAGGGCTGCGGCGTGGAGCTGGATGCCCTCCGCACCGACCTGGAGGCCGTGCTTGCCGAGGTCTTCGAGACCGTGCCCGCAGGCGAGGCCTTCCAGCCCCACAGCACCCTGGCCTTCGTCCGGGTGGTGGAGCGGGCCCTGGTCCACGCCTTCAGCTCCGGCAGGCGCAGCGTGGCGGGGGGCGAGCTGCTCCCGGCCTTCCTGGAGGAGGAGTCCAGCCATGCCCGCATGCTCCTCGAGCGGCACGGGGTCCGGCGGCTGGCCCTGCTCAAGGTGCTGAGCCACGGCCCGGGTGCGTCCAAGGCGGCAGCCAAGAAACCCGTCGAGGCCGAGGAGGAGGAAGCCGGCACGGTGGCTGAGAATCCCCTGGAGGCCTACGCCACGGACCTGGTGGCCCGGGCGGCCTCGGGCCGGCTGGATCCCCTGGTGGGCCGCGAGGCCGAGATCACCCGCATGGCCCAGGTGCTCTGCCGCCGCCGCAAGAACAACCCCCTGCTGGTGGGCGAGCCGGGCGTGGGCAAGACCGCCATCGTGGAGGGGCTGGCCCGCCGCATCCACGAGGGCACCGTGCCAGAGCCCCTCCAGGGCACCCGCATCTTCGCCCTGGACCTGGGGGCACTCCTGGCCGGCAGCCGCTACCGCGGCGACTTCGAGGAGCGGCTCAAGGCCGTCCTCAAGGCCCTGGGCGACCAGCCCGGGGCCATCCTCTTCATGGACGAGCTGCACACCCTGGTGGGCGCGGGCGCCACCGGCGGCGGAGCCATGGACGCGGCCAACCTGCTGAAGCCGGCCCTGGCCTCCGGGGAGCTGCGCTGCATCGGCGCCACCACCTTCCAGGACCTGAAGGGCTCCCTGGACCGGGACCGGGCCCTCTCCCGCCGCTTCCAGGTGGTGGAGGTGAGCGAGCCCTCTGTGGAGGATGCCCTCGGTGTGCTCCAGGGCCTGAAGGCGGCCTACGAGGCGCATCACGGCGTGAAATACACCGATGCGGCCCTGGAGGCGGCCGTGCGGCTGGCCTCCAAGCACCTCCCGGACCGCCGGCTGCCGGACAGCGCCCTGGACGTGGTGGACGAGGCCGGGGCCGCCCAGAAGCTCCTGCCGAAGAAGGCCCGAGCCAGGCGGGTCGGCCCGGCGGAGATCGAGGCCATGGTGGCCCGCATGGCGCGCGTCCCGGTGGCCTCCGTCAGCGCCGATGACCGGGACGCCCTGGCCGGTCTCGAGACCGCCCTCAGGGCCCAGATCTTCGGCCAGGACCCGGCCTGCGAAGCCGTGGCCAGTGCCATCAAGCTGGCCCGGTCCGGCCTGCGGGATCCGCTCAAGCCCATGGGCTGCTTCCTTTTCGCGGGTCCCACGGGGGTGGGCAAGACGGAACTCTCCAAGCAGCTGGCCAAGGCCCTGGGCATCGCCTTCCTGCGCTTCGACATGAGCGAGTACCAGGAGAAGCACGCCGTGGCCCGGCTCATCGGCGCCCCCCCCGGCTATGTGGGCTACGAGGAGGGCGGCCTTCTCACGGACGCCGTGCGCAAGCAGCCCCACGCGGTCCTGCTCCTGGATGAACTGGAGAAGGCCCACCCGGACCTCTTCGGCGTCCTGCTGCAGGTCATGGATCATGCTTCGCTCACGGACAGCCACGGCCGGAGCGCGGACTTCCGGCACACGGTCCTCGTGATGACGACCAATGTGGGGGCGCGGGAGCTGTCCGCACGCCAGGTGGGCTTTGCCGAGGCCGGGGCCCGGCGCTCGGCCACCGGGACCCTCGAGAAGGCCTTCAGCCCCGAGTTCAGGAACCGGCTCGACGCCATTCTCCAGTTCGCGCCCCTGGGCCGTCCGGAGATGGAGAAGGTGGCGGACAAGCACCTGCGGGAGCTGGAGGCCCAGCTGGCCGAAAAGGGCGTCACCCTGCAATGCAGCCTCCAGGCCCGGGCCTGGCTCGCCGACAAGGGTTACGACCCGGCCTTCGGGGCCCGGCCCATGGCCCGGCTCATCGAGCGCGAGCTGCGCCGCCCCCTCGCGGAAGCCCTGCTCTTCGGGCCCCTGGCCAAGGGGGGCAGGGCCCGGGTGGACCTCAAGGACGGCCGCCTGTGCCTGTCTTTCGGCTGAGGGACGAACTGGTCTTCCCGGATCCGGAGCTGGCCGAGGACGGGCTGCTGGCCATTGGCGGCGACCTCCGGATCCCGCGGCTCCTGCTGGCCTACCGCAAGGGCATCTTCCCCTGGTTCGGGGAGGGCGATCCCCTGCTGTGGTGGTCCCCGCCGCAGCGGGCCCTCCTGAGACCGGGGCACCTGCACCTGTCGACCCGGACCCGCCGGCAGCTCCGGCAGCACCCCTTCGAGATCCGCTGCGACTCGGCCTTCGAGGCCGTCATCGGCCACTGTTCCCGGGTGCCCCGGCCCGGCCAGGACGGCACCTGGATCACCCGGGAGATGCGCCGCGCCTATGTCGCCCTCCACCACGCGGGCCACGCCCACAGCGTGGAGGCCTGGCGCGACGGGGAGCTGCGGGGCGGCCTCTACGGCGTCTCCATGGGCGGGGCTTTCTTCGGCGAGAGCATGTTCAGCCTTGAGGCCGAGGCCAGCCGCGCCGCCCTGGCGGCCCTGGACGCGCGGCTTGCTGCCTGGGGGTTCACGATGCTGGATGGCCAGCTTCCCCACGAGGGCCTGGCGGCCTACGGCTTCAAGGCCCTCCCGAGGGCCCTGTTCCTGGAGGAACTGGCGGAGGCCCTCCAACTCGCGGGGCAGCCGGGCAGCTGGGCAGAACGATAGGAGGCCCGGGCCCCGGCGTGGCTATCATGCCCTTAGGCATTTCCCGAGGGTTCCCATGCAGACGATCTCGGAATCGCGACTTTCCCCGCGGCACACCATCACCCTCGTCATGGCCGGGGGCCGCGGCCGGCGCCTGATGGACCTCACGGACTACTACTCCAAGCCGGGCCTGGATTTCGGCGGCAAGTACCGCATCATCGATTTCACCCTGTCGAACTGCGTGAACTCCGGCTTCCGCCGGATCATGGTCCTCACCCAGTACAACTCCCACAAGCTCCTGGAGCACCTCCAGTTCGGCTGGACCTTCCTGCCAGGGAAGCTGAACGAGTTCGTCCACGTCCTCCCGGCCCAGCAGAGCTTCGACAAGAACGCCTGGTACAGCGGCACCGCGGACGCGGTCTACCAGAACCTCAGCAGCATCCAGTCCCTGGATCCCAAGACCGTGCTGATCCTGGCCGGCGACCACATCTACCGCATGGACTACAAGATATTCCTGCAGGATCACCTCAACCGCCGGGCGGACATGACCGTCGGGTGCCTCGAGGTTCCCCGGGAGGCCGCACGGGGATTCGGCATCGCCCATGTGGATGCCGAGGACCGCATCGTGGAGTGGGTGGAGAAGCCCGAGGACCCTCCGGCGATCCCGGGGAAGCCCGACCGGTCCTTCGCCTCCATGGGCATCTACATGTTCAATGCGGAAGCCCTGTACAAGGCCCTCATCCTGGATGCCGAGGACCCGACTTCCGGGCACGACTTCGGCAACGACATCATCCCCAAGCTGGTGCAGGAAGGCAGGGTCTTCGCCCACCGCTTCGACAACAGCTGCATCCCCAACCCGGGCCATCCGGAACCCTACTGGCGGGACGTGGGCACCGTGGACTCCTACTGGGAAGCCAACATGGACCTCACCAGCGTGCTGCCCGCCCTGAACCTCTACGACCAGAACTGGCCCATCACCACCCACCAGGAGCAGCTGCCGCCCGCGAAATTCGTCCACGCGGGCGAGATGCGCAACGGGGTCGCCCTCTCCAGCCTGGTGTCCGGCGCCTGTGTCATCTCCGGCGCCCACGTGCATCATTCCCTGCTCTCCAGCCGGGTCTTCGTGCATTCCCATGCCCGCCTGGACGGCGTGATGGTGCTGCCCGACTGCGACATCGGGCGCCACGCCCGACTCCGGCGCTGCATCCTGGGCCGGGACTGCCACGTACCCGAGGGCCTCGTCGTGGGCGAGGATCCCGAGGAGGACGCCCGCCGCTTCCACCGCACCGCCGGAGGCGTCACGCTCATCACCCAGCGCATGCTGAACCAGCTGGAGTCCTAGATTTTGCGCATTCTGTTCGTGGCGTCCGAACTGTTCCCCTATGTCAAGACTGGTGGCCTGGGTGATGTGATGGCGGCTCTGCCCAGGGCCATGCGCGCCCTGGGCGCCGACGTGCGGTTCCTCCTGCCGGTCTACCCTGCCATCCGTTCCGAGTTCAAGATCCTGGGCGAGGCCGCCGCCCTGCCGGAGCTCATGGGGGGCGGGCCCGCGCGGATCCTCCGGGCCGAGGCCCCCGGGCTGCCCCTCTACCTGCTGGACCAGCCAGCCTTCTTCGACCGCCCCGGTGGTCCCTACGAGCACCCGGGGGACCTGGCCCGGCGTTTCGCCGCCCTGGCCTGGGCGGCCGCGCACCTGGGCCGCGCGGGCGACGCCGATGGCTGGCGGCCCGAGGTGCTGCACGGCCACGACTGGCCCACCGGGCTCATGCCGGCCTACGTCGCCTACGGCGAGGGCCCCCGGCCCGCCACGGTGATGACCATCCACAACATCGCCTACCAGGGACGATTCCCCCCCTCGCTCCTGAGCGACCTCTGGCTTCCGCGGCATGCCTTCACCCCCGAGGGCGTCGAGTTCCACGGCGACATCTGCTTCCTCAAGGCCGGCCTGAAGCTTGCGGACCGGCTCAGCACCGTGAGCCCCACCTATGCCCGGGAGATCCAGCAGGCCGGAGGGCACGGTCTCGAAGGCCTGCTGGCCCACCGGAATGGGAACCTGCGGGGGATCATCAACGGGGTGGACCGGGACGTGTGGAATCCGGCCCGGGACCCCCATCTCCTCAGCCGCTACGACCTGAAGCATCCGGCCCGCCGGATGCCGAACCGCCCGGATTTCCAGCGCAGGATGGGCCTGCAGGAGGACCCGGACGCACCGCTCTTCGCGGCGGTGAGCCGCCTGGATCCCCTCAAGGGGCTCGACCTGGTCCTGGACAACGTGGACCATCTGGTCTCCAGGGGCGCCCAGCTGGCCGTGCTGGGCACCGGGGATCCCCACGCCGAGGGCGCCTTCCGCCAGGCGGCCCAGCGCCACCCGGGGCGGGTGGCCGTGTTCATCGGGTATGACGAGGGCCTGGCCCATCGGGCCTTCTCGGCGGCGGATGTGTTCCTGGTGCCCTCGCGCCAGGAGCCCTGCGGACTCACGCAACTCTACGCCCAGGTCTACGGGGCCCTCCCCCTGGTGCGGCGCACGGGCGGCCTGGCCGACACGGTGGTGGGGGCCTCCCCCGCGACTCTTGCGGACGGCACCGCCACCGGCTTCACCTTCGACACGGCCAACGGGTGGGCCCTGGGAGAGGCCATCAACCAGGCCCTCGCCCTCTTCCGCGATTCCGCCACCTGGCGGCAGGTTCAACGGCGGGGGATGACGACGGATTTCGGCTGGGAGGGGCCCGCCCGGGCCTACCTCGACTTGTATGCCAGCATTCCTCGGAAGGGCCCCTGATCCGGGCCCGCTTCCACCCCCTCAGAAATCGCTGACAAGGGTCCGGTCCCGTTCCAGGGCTTCCAGGGCGCCGACCCGGTGCTCCTGGTAGGCGCCCTCATCCAGCCCCAGGATCTCCATGGCCCCCCGGGTGGCCCCGGCGAGGGCGTCCGGGCTGCCGATGCCGATCTGGAGGTCGATGGCCACCTGGTTCCCCAGCGCGACGAGGGCCACGGACCGGCGGCGGGTCGGGGGTGCCTGGAGGGGGTCATGGTGCCAGCGCACCGCCGCCTCGATGCCCTCCGCCAGATTCCAGGAGCGCACCAGGGCCTCGCCCACCATGGCATGGTCGAACCCGAAGGCGTCGACCTCCAGGGCCAGCCCATCCTCACCCTGGTCGTGGATGCGGCGGAGCAGGGGGACATAGGATTCCGGGAACTTCAGGACCATGGCGCTCTTGCCGATGTCGTGCATCAGCCCGGCGAGGAAGACCTCCTCGGTCACGGGGAACCGCAGGGCCTTGCTGATGGCGGTTCCCGTGATGGCGGTCGTCAGGGCGTGCTCCCAGAGAATGCGCTCTTTCTGGCTGGCCGGTCCGCGGCTGTAGAGGTTCTTCAGGCTGGAGGCGATCACCACGCTGCGGGCCGTGGAGAATCCCAGGGTCAGAATGGCCTCGGTCAGGGTGGCGACCTCCCGCATCCTGCCGAACATGGCCGAGTTCGCGATCCTCAGCAGTTGACCGGAGAGCGCCTGGTCGGTGCGGATCAGGTTCTGGAGCTGCTTCGAGGAAGAGTCCGAATCCGCCGAAATCCGGATGGCTCGGGTGGCCACCTGGGGCAGGGGGGGCAGATCACCGAGGTTCTGGATCACTTCCTGCGGTGTCATGGACATGGGGGCGCCTCTGGACAGGGCTTCGATGGAGAACTCATCCTCCCCGGGCCGGCGGCGCATGAGTTTCGGTGCCCGGTGGTGCTCGGGGATCAGGCCATGGCCAGCTGGAACAGGTGGGCCGCGCTGACGGCCAGGTTCTCCATCAAGTCCACGGATTCAGCCGTGAACCTGCCGGGCCTGGAATCGTTGCACTGGATCAGCCCGTACGTCACATCGTCCCGTCGGATGGGGAAGAGCCCGACAGTTTCATAACCTGCTATATGGCACTGATTGCGTGTCGGCCCCAGACACTCGGGTGCGGGGGGCGAGGCCATGAGCTGGCTGGTGGAAGGGGTGATGAAGCTGCCCCGGTCCGTGAAGAATGGCTGAAGTCGATCCACCCGGCCCGTCAGGACCCGGCCGCACAGGCAGGACAGGAGCGGCTGCCGATGCTCCCCCCGCACCAGACGGCCCTCCTCGTCCATGGCGCAGAGGTCGCTCTCCATATGAATGAATTGCTCAGGAAAGCCGAGGCTGGCCGCGTAGGGATAGCCCGGGCCATTCTTCAGCCGGACGGCCACGGCCTCGCAGCCGGACAGGTGCTGGGCGATGACCACCAGCTGGCGCGCGATCTCCTTTGGATTCGCCATGGTGTTGGCCATCCGGAGCAGGTCGAGGAAGGCCCGCCGTTCCAGGTCCAGGCGGTGGGGGTTCTCTGCGCTGTGAGCCGGTCCGGGCATCGCTGGGGCTCCTTGCCCTGAATATCGGTCCCTGGTCCGGGCCGGGTAAGAATTCACTCGGAATTTTCTGGTCTCCGACGAACCGGGCCAGGCTCCCCCGTCACGGCGGGGGCATCTGGCAGCTGCTGCCGACGGCTGCCGGGAGGTAGAGCTGGTCGACGTAGTTCTGCACCATGCGATCCGCGTTGAAGCGCCAAGCCAGGGTGCGGATGGACTGCTTCATGCGGTCCACCCAGCAGCGGGGGATGCCCACGGAGTTGCGGTTCTCGTAGTACATCGGCACGACCTCTTCCTCCAGCAGGCGGAAGAGGTCCTCCGCGTCGCGCTGGTCCTGGATGGCCTGGTTCGCGTGGGTCTCGCCTGTCCCGATGGCGAAGCCGTTGTGCCCATTGTAAGCTTCGGCCCACCAGCCATCCCGGATCGAGATGTGCAGGCCGCCGTTCAGCACGACCTTCATGCCGCTGGTGCCGCAGGCTTCAAGGGGGCGCTGGGGATTGTTGAGCCAGGCATCGATGCCCTGGTAGAGGAGGCGGCCCACGCGGATGTTGTAGTTCTCGAGAAAGACGATCCGGTGCCGGAAGCGGGGGTCCTCGAGGAGCCTGGCCACCTTCTGGATGAGGGCCTTGCCGGTGTTGTCCGCCGGGTGGGCCCGGCCGGAGAACACCAGGTTGACGGGCCGGTCCGGGTGGTTGACCAGGCGGTCCAGGCGGTCCAGGTCCGTGAACAGCAGGTCCGGCCGCTTGTAGGGCACGAAGCGGCGGGCGAAGCCGATGGTGAGGGCATCCGGATCCAGGGGCGCCGGGTCGATCTCGGGGAGGCCGAGCCGGGCCCGCGTCTGGGCCTGGCGCTCGCGGATGAAGCGGATGGTGCGGGCCTTCAGCACCTGCTTGGTCTCCCAAAGCTCGGCCGAGGAGACGTCCATGATCTTGGCCCAGGTGTCCGGCCGCGTGAGGGCCCCCTGGTAGGCCACGCCCAGGTGCGCCTCGTAGAGGTGGTTCATCTCCGTGGACAGCCAGGTGGGCAGGTGGACCCCGTTGGTGACATGGCCGATGGGGACCGCCTCCTCCCGGAGGCCGGGGAAGAGGTGGTTCCACATCTTGCGGGAGACCACGCCGTGCAGGGCCGAGACCGCGTTGGCGCGCCGGGAGAGCTTGAGGGCCAGCACGGTCGGCAGGAAGGCGGAACCATGATCGTGGGGGTTCACCCGGCCCAGCCCCAGGACCTCGTCGAGCGGCAGCTTCAGCCCCTCGGCCAGGGGACCCAGATGCTCGGCGGCCAGGTCGGCGGGGAAGCGGTCGTGGCCGGCCTCCACCGGCGTGTGCGTGGTGAAGACCGCGGCCGCGGCCACTTCCTGGAGGGCCAGGCGGGGCTCCATCCCGTCGGCCTGGATGCGGTGGCGGGCCCGTTCGAGCAGGGCGAAGGCGGAGTGGCCCTCGTTGAGGTGGAACACGCTGGCGTTGATGCCGAGGGCCCGGAGGGCCCGGGCGCCACCGACGCCCAGGAGCAGCTCCTGCTCGATGCGCATGCGCTGGTCCCCGCCGTAGAGCCGGGCCGTGAGGGAGACATCCTTGGGATCGTTCTGCTTGACGCGGGTGTCCAGGAGGATGAGCCGGATGCGACCGACCTGCACCTCCAGGACGGCGGCATGGACGAGCCTGCCCGGCAGCTCGACGGAGACCTGCACCGGGGCCCCGAAGCGATCGACCGCGTGCACCATGGGCAGGTCCGCGATGTCGAAGGGCTCCACCACGTCCTGCTGCCAGAGGTCGGTGTTGAGCACCTGGGAGGTGTAGCCCTCGTGATAGAGCAGGCCCACCCCGACCAGCGGGACACCCAGGTCGGAGGCGGCCTTCAGGTGGTCGCCCGCCAGGATGCCCAGTCCCCCGGAGTAGATGGGCAGGGACTCGTGGATGCCGAATTCCATGCAGAAGTAGGCGATGGGCCGGGAGCCCAGGGCGCCGGCATGGGTGAGGCCCCAGGTGGTGACGGGCGTGAGGTACTCGTTCAGCTGGCGGAGGGCCCGGTCCACCCGGGCCGGGATGTCCACGTCCGCGGCCCGCTGCTCGAGCTGGTCGGGCTGGATCAGCTTCAGCACGGACATGGGGTTCTGGTGGGCCTTGTGGTACAGCTCCAGGTCCAGGTCGCGGAAGATCGTGCGCACCTCGGGTTTCCAGGTCCACCAGAGGTTCTGGGTGAGCTTCTGCAGTTTGGGAATGAGCTTGTTCATGGAGGTTCCTGGGCGCTACGGGAGGGGGTTTGGTTCGGGTTTCAGGAAGAGGGCCGCCAGGGGCGGAAGCACGAGGTTCAGGGACTGGGGGAAGCCGTGGGCGGGAACGGGCTCGGTTTTCACCCGGCCTGTGTTGCCCTGGTTCCGGCCCCCGTAGTAGGCGGAATCGGTGTTCAGCAGCTCGACATAGGTGCCGGGTGCCGGTACGCCGATGCGGTAGCCCCGCTGGGTCAGGGCCGTGAAGTTGAAGGCGATGGCCGTGAAATCCGCGGGGTCCGAGGCCCTCCGCAGCAGCGTGAGGACGCTGTTGAAGCGGTCCCCGCAGTCGAGCCAGGTGAATCCCCCGGCCTGGCAGTCGCCTTCGTGCAGGGACGGCTGCTGGCGATAGAGGTTGTTCAAATCGCGGATCAGGTCATGGATGCCCTTGTGGTCGGGGAGCTTGAGCAGGTCCCAGTCCAGGGCGGTGTCGTGGTTCCATTCCCGCCCCTGGGCGAACTCGCCGCCCATGAAGAGCAGCTTCTTGCCCCCGTGGGCGAAGAGCCAGGCGTAGAGCAGGCGCAGGTTCGCCATGCGCTCCCAGGGATCGCCGGGCATGCGGCCGTAGAGGCTGCGCTTCCCGTGGACCACCTCGTCGTGGGAGAGGGGCAGCACGTAGTTCTCGGCCCCGTGGTACACCATGGAGAAGGTGATCTCGTTGTGGTGGTGGGGTCGGGCCATCATGCCCTCGCCCAGATAGCGCAGGGTGTCGTGCATCCAGCCCATGTCCCACTTGAAGCCGAAGCCGAGCCCGCCCTTGTCCGTGGGGCGGGAGACGCCGGGCCAGGCCGTGGATTCCTCGGCCACGGTGAAGGCGTCAGGGTGCTGGGCGTAGACCACCTCGTTCAGGCGGCGGAGGAAGGCCACCGCCTCGAGGTTCTCCCGGCCGCCATGCCGGTTGGGGATCCATTGCCCCGCCTCGCGGCTGTAGTCCAGGTAGAGCATGGAGGCCACCGCATCCACCCGCAGGCCGTCCACGTGGAACTGATCGAGCCAGAACAGGGCGTTCGAGATGAGGTAGTTCTGCACCTCCACCCGGCCGTAGTTGTAGATCAGGGTGCCCCAGTCCATGTGGCGTCCCTGGCGGGGGTCGGCGTGCTCGTAGAGGTGGGTGCCGTCGAAGCTGGCCAGGCCGTGGGCGTCCTCGGGGAAATGGGCGGGCACCCAGTCGAGGATGACCCCCAGGCCCGCCTGGTGCAGGGTGTCCACGAAGGCCTTGAAGTCCTCGGGTCCGCCGAAGCGGCTGGTGGGGGCGAAGAGGCCCAGGGGCTGGTAGCCCCAGGAGGGGTCGAAGGGGTGCTCGGTCACCGGGAGCAGCTGCACATGGGTGAAGCCCAGCCAGCTGGCATAGGGGGCCAGGTCCGCAGCGATCTCCTGGTAGCTCATGAAGGAGCCGTCGGGCCGGCGCCGCCAGGATCCCAGGTGGAGCTCATAGATGCTGAGGGGCTCCGCGTGGACCCTCCCCCCGCGGCGCGCGGCCATCCAGGCCCCATCGCCCCAGTCATGGGCGGGCAGGCCGTGGATGATGGAGGCCGTGCCGGGGGCCCGCTCGCAGCGGAAGGCAAAAGGGTCCGCCTTGAGGGGCAGCAGGTTGCCGGCGGGGCCGTGGATCTCGAATTTGTAGAGCATGCCGGGGACCAGGCCCGGGATGAAGGACTCCCAGAAGCCGTTGGGGCCCGCCTGGACCATGGGGTGGGCCCGGCCGTCCCAGCCGTTGAAGTCCCCCACCACGCTCACGGACCGGGCATTGGGGGCCCAGACCGCGAAGGTCACGCCCATCACGCCATCCGTGGTCCTGGGGTGGGCACCGAGTTTTTCGTAGGCCCGCAAATGGGTCCCCTCTCCGAGCAGGTGCAAATCAAGGTCGCCTAGGGTCGAGGCGGAGCGGGGCCGTTCCATGGGTCATTCTAGGGTGGGGCGGGTCGGCGGTGCGGCTTGATTTGGAAGGGGAGCCCCGGTGAGTCCCCCGGCGGACGCCTGCTCGGCTCCTAATCGGGCACCTTCAGCAGCTCCCAGACCCGAAGGGCCTCGCTCACGCTCCAGGCCTGGGCATCGCAGCCCCTGGGCGTGTGCGGGGCGTCGCCATCGAGGAGTTCCGGCAACTGGCCCAGGCAGCCCGAGTCCAGCAGGGGCACCACGGAGCCGAGCCAGGCCCGGGCGGTGGCGCGCGCGGCGGGTTCTCCGTCCCAGGCCAGGTCCAGGGCCTCGCAGAGCAGGGGCAGCTGCCAGACCCAGGCGGTGCCGTTGTGGTAGGCGGGCTTGCGGCGGGTGTCCTCGTCGCCCTCGTAGCGGCCCTGGTAGGGACGCTCTGGATCGTTGAGCAGGCCTCCCGAAGGGGATCGGATGGGCAGCGGGACCGAGACGGGCAGGGGGGCCAGGCTGCGCAGGCCCCCGGGCACCAGCAGGTGGCGGGCGCAGGCGGCCACGGCCCGGCGGGCGCGGTCTCCGGCCACGAGGCCAAGGGAGACCAGGAACAGCTGGTTGGGGCGCAGGTGGTCCGCGGGCAGGGCCTCCCGCGCCGCCACGCCGGCCCCGGCCAGCAGGACATCGGCGAACCAGCCCCGGTCCTCGAGCCAGAAGGCCTCCAGGGAGGCCTCGGCCCGGCCCGCGGTCGCGGCCCAGGGCTCCCCGTCGCTGGGCGCGCAGAGCCGGGCCAGCAACCGCAGCAGGCGGATCCAGAGGGCCTGAATCTCCACGGGGTAACCCTCCCGGGGCGTGCCCATGGGATACCGCGTATCCATCCAGGTGAAGTGGGCCGGGCTCCAGAGCAGGCCCGAGGCCGGATCCATTCGCACGCCGTTGCGGGCCCCGAGGCGCAGGTGCTCGCCCAGGGAGGTCAGCACCTCCAGCACGGTGCGATCCCCCGCCCCCGCCTGGAAGAAGGTCGGACCCAGGCATTCCGCGGCCTCCTCGCAGGCCACGGCCAGCCAGAGGGGGGCGTCCGAGGTGTCCCGGTCGCGCGTGTGGTCGGCGCCGAGCATGTTCGGCAGGGTGCCGCCGTCCTCCAGGGCCGCGAAGGTCCGGAGGATGAGCCCGGTTTCCTCCGCCTGCCCGGAGGTCAACAGGCCCCGGCAGGCGATGAGGGTGTCCCGGCCCCAGTCCAGGAACCACGGGTAGCCGGCGATGACCGTGAGCCCCTCGTCGCGGCGGGCCAGGAAGGCCCGCAGGGCCTGGCGGAGACGTCCTGGCACCTCCGGGACCGTGGCCGGCGCAGGGGATGGGAGCTCGGGCGGGGCCTCGGCCTCGGCGCTGAGCCGCATCTGGACTTCGGAGCCCGGCGGCAGGGGCAGGTCGAACCAGCCCGGACTCCAGGCGTCTCCGGAATCCGCCAGGCCCCGGGAGCCCTCGATGGGGTGAGGGATGCCCCGGCAGGCCTCGGGCTGCGCATGGTAGGCGCCCGCATCGGCCCAGGCCACCAGCTGGCGGCCCGCCGCCGGGGCGAACCGGAAGCCGGTCCGGTCCTCCAGGACCGTGGTGACGGCCTGGAAATGGGCTTCCAGGCCCGCATCCAGGCGAGTCTCCCCGTGGAAGGACCGGTCTTCCAGATCGAGCCGCACCGTGATCCGGACCGTGTGCCGCGAGGGCAGGTCCGTATCCTCGCCTGCATTGGCGGGGCGGGACCAGCGCAGGGCCACGGCATTCTGATCCGCCGGCATGTGCGCCTCGAGGCAGAGTTCCACCCGCCGCCCATCCCCAGCACTGGCCAGGAAGGTCCAGCGGGCCGGGGGACCCGCCTCCAGGCGGACGAGGTTGCGACCATCCAGGGCGGTGATGAACCCGTCGGCGTTCACCCAGGCCCGCAGCCGCTTGGCCAGCACGTGGCGGTCCGAGGGCGCCGTGGGGTGGAGGTTCGCGGCCAGCAGGCAGTCGTACTTGGACGCGATGCCGCCAAGGTCTCCGTGCAGCCTCGCCATGCCGCCCCGGCCGTTGGTGAGCAGGGCCAAGCCCCCGGGCCCGGGCTGCGAGAGGTTCGGCCCATCGGGCAGGTAATGGAGATCCGCCCGGAGCGGCTTGGCCCCCGCACAGTGTCGGCGCAGGAGGAGGGTGGCGGGGCCTTGGCGGGAGGGGAGCGGCGGGATGGCCGCGACGTACCCGGCATCCACCGCCACCCCCCGCAGGTGCAGATCGGCCTGGCCCGCCATGCGCAGGGTGGCCTCGAAGGGGGAGGGGTCCTGCAGGAGCAGCCAGTGACCCGGGGCCACCAGGCTCACGCGACGGGTGTCCCCGGCCTCCCAGGCCGTCACCCGGGGGAAGGTCCGGTGAGCCAGGGCCGCATCCAGGGCCGCCAGCAGGTCCCGGCGGAGGGGGCCGGCCTCCACCCGGGGCAGGGCGGCGAGGAAGGCCCCGGGATCCCGGGCGGCGCGGGCGGCCAAGCCCCGCCAGTCGCCGGGGCCGAGGGCTTCCACCGGATGGACCGCGGCCAGCGATTGAAGGGCCCAGGCGGCCTGGGCGCGGACCCGGCGGTAGGCCTCCCCGGCCAGGCCCAGTGGGAGGGGATGGGCCGAGAGGCAGCAGCTACCCCCGGGTGGGAGGAGCAGTTCCCGCCCGCCGCCGGCGAGGAGCCTGGCCTCCGGAACGGGCTGGCCCAGGAGGTCCACCGGTGTGTCGCCCAGCAGCGCCCATTCGGCGGCCGTCAGGGTGCAGGTCCGCGCCTTCTCCGCATCGAGGTTCACCAGCACGAGGACCTGATCCAGCCCTTCCGCAGAGGTCCGGTGGAGGGCCAGCACCGAGGCGTCCTCGCCGCTGACGCGCCGCACCGCGGCGCCGTCGAAGAAGCAGGGGTGGTCCGAGAGCAGGCGGTTCAGGGCCGCCAGGTCCTCGATGAGGTTCGGCTCCGCTCCCCAGGCGAGGTCCCGGGCCTCGTGGACATCCACCCGCTCCGTGGCCAGCCACTCCGCCCCGGCCGTGAAGCCGAACCCGCCGTGCTGGCTCGTGAGGGCACAGAGTCGGTTGCGCAGGCGGGACCAGGCCGGGCCGCGGGCCGCCAGGCGCGGGTTGTCGTGGGTTTCGCTGTAGTGGACCAGGAGGCCCGTCCGTTCCCCCTGGCGCAGACAGTGGTCCAGGTAGTGGGCGACTTCGATGGGGTGGTAGTTCTGGAACAGCTCGGAGTAGGCCCACTGCATGCCCCCCTCGGTGAGCAGGGCCTCGGTGGCCTCCCAGGAGCCGCCGAGACCCTCCAGCAGGAAGACGGTCTCCGGGTAGGCCCGGTGGACTTTCGCCGTGATGTACTGCCAGGCGGGGACCGGTACCATGTAGCCCGCATCGCAGCGGAAGCCGTCCACCCCCCGCCGGCACCAGACGAGCAGGGCCCTGGCCACCGTATCCCAGAGGGCGGTGCTGCCCTGGTCCAGCTCCACCAGGTCCGCCCAGGTGTTGCCCCAGGCGCCGGGGCTGTGGAAGGTCCCGTCCGGGTTCCGGCGGAACCATTCCGGGCGGTGCTCCAGCAGCCGGGAGCCCCAGCCCGTGTGGTTCACGAGGATGTCCAGGAAGACCTGTCCCTGCCGCTGGTGGACCGCCTCGGTCAGCTCCTCGAACTGCTCCTCGGCCGTGGTGCGCCGGTCGAAGTCCACCAGGGCCGGATCGATGGCCGTGAGGTCCAGCTGGGCGTAGGGGCTGCCGAAGCGGCCCATGCGCGCGAAGGTGGTGGGCACCGGGCCCACCGGGAGCAGGTGCAGGATGCGGCAGCCGAGGCGGTCCAGGATGTGCGGCACCGCCGCCGTGAGGTCCCGCAGGCGGCCCGAGGGAGGGATCACCGCATAGCCCGCGGTGTCCAGGGCGCGGATGGCCTCGGCGAGGTCCGGCTTCTGGCGGGTGGCGGCCCCGCCGAACATGCGGGGAAAGGCGCAGTAGATCGTGTTGGCGGTGCGCAGGCGGTCCGGGTGGATGGAGAGGCTGAGGTCCTCCCCTTCGGGCCAGTGCTGGAAGCCCTCCGGGTCCACGCAGTAGGCCTTGGCGCGGAAGTAGCCCGGTTCCGTGAGGGCCAGGTCCAGCGCCCACCCATCCGCCGTCGCCTGGAGGGGAATGTCGCGCCAGGAGGAGCCCGCCGGATCGCCCGCCTGTGCCCCCAGGAGGGACAGGGTCTCCTCCCGCATCCGCGTGCCGCGGGTGAGGTTCGTGCGCAGAAAGGCCTGCCAGCCGGTCGCCTGTGGCTGCGGGTGCGCCAGGGCGAAGGCCACCCGGTCCCCCACGAAACGGAGCAGCCGGGTGCCCGGAGGCGGGGTCATGGCGGGAAGGGGCATGGGGGGCACTTCAACCACTGGAAAACGGGCTGGGACGGCCTACTCGATGGGCAGCCGCCCCTGGCCCATGCGGATGATGGCGGGCACATGCAGGTCATCGGCGGCGCCGGGCAGTTCGCCGCTGGGCGTGGGGGCCTGGGGCAGCAGCCGCGTGGGCGTGGGGCCCTGCTCTCCGGCGGGCATTTCGCCGTAGACGCGTCCACTCACCACGTTGGCGGGCAGGGGCTGGGACTGGATGGCCATGGCCGAAGCATAGGTCAGGGGAACGCCATCGGTGGGAGCCCCGAGGTGCAGGCTGATGCGGCGCTCTTCCTCCAGGCGCTCCTGCTGGTCGAAGCCGCTGGCGAGCACGGTGACCAGCACCCGGTCCTCCATGCCCTCCCCTTCCACGGTGCAGGCCTTGATGTCGGGCCGCCCGCTGTAGTGGTCCTGCAGGTAGTTCATGGCCGTTTCGATGGCGGAGGCCTCCATGACCTCCCAGTCGGCGGTGATGGACACCATGACATTGGCGGCGGCGCCGGACTGGGCCCGTTCCAGCAGGGGGCAGGCCAGGGCCTTGCGGAGGGCGTCCATGACGGCCTCCTCGCCGCGGCCGGCGCCGGTGCCGATGAGGGCCTCGCCCCCGTTGCGCAGCACGGCTTCCACGTCGGCGAAGTCGCCGTTGATGATGCCCGGCTTCAGGATCAGGTCCGCGATGCCGCGCACGCCCTGGATGAGCACGCCGTCGGCCACCCGGAAGGCCTCCTTCATGGTGACGCGGGCGTCGCAGACGTTCTTCAGGCGCTCATTGCTCACCACGATGACCGTATCCGCCGTGTCCCGAAGGTTGGACAGGCCGGACAGGGCCAGGTCGCCCTTCTTGCGGCCCTCCCAGGCGAAGGGCGTGATGACCACGGCCACGGTGAGGGCCCCCAGTTCCCGGGCGTAGCTCGCGAGCACCGGGGCCGCGCCGGTGCCGGTGCCGCCGCCCATGCCGGCGGTGATGAAGATCATGTCGGCGCCTTGGAGGGCCGCCAGGACTTCCTCGCGGCTTTCCTCGGCGGCCACGGCGCCGCGCTCGGCGCTGCCGCCGGCGCCCAGGCCCCGGCTGCTCTCGGGCCCCAGGGGCAGCTTCAGGTGGGCCTTGCTCTGGGCGAGGCTCTGCTGATCGGTGTTCATGGCGATGAACTGCACACCGGTGACCCCGCTGTCGATCATGCGGTTGATGGCGTTGCAGCCGGCGCCGCCCACGCCCAGCACCTTGATGTTGGCGCCGGGATGGCTGTGCGGGCAGGGGAGGAAGGGGGTCTCGGACATCGGGGCTCCCGAATGGTGCTGGGCCTGGGGGTTCATGGCTAGAACAGCTTCTTGAATCGACCGAGGAAACCATCTCCCCGGTCCTGCTTGCCGCGGGTTTCGTTCATGTCGCGGGACAGCGCCTTGACGGCGCCCAGCGCGTTCACGAAGAAGGGGTTGCCGGTGGCCTGGGGCAGCCCGACCACGCCCTGGATGCGGCCCAGCACCACGCGGGGCCGGCCCAGCAGCGTCTGGGCGAGGATGGGCAGGTGGGTGAGCAGGGCCCCGCCGCCCACCAGGTGCACACCGCCGTGGATCTCGTGCATGACCCCCGTACGGCCCATCTCCGCCAGCACCAGGTTCAGCAGCTCCGCGGCCCGGGCCTGGAGGACCTCGGCGATCTCCCGGCGGGAGACCAGGCGCCCCTCCTCCTCGAGCTCGATGGACTCCTCCGCGGGCACGTGGCTGGGGAGCACGGTGCCGAAGCGCATCTTGATGCGCTCTGAAGCGGCGATGCCCCCGAGGTGCTTGGTGATCTCCAGGTCGCGGGTGAAGTGCGCGCCGCCGATGGGGATGACCGCCGAATGGAAGAGGGTGCCGTGCAGGAAGATGCCCAGGTGGGTGAGCTGCTCGCCAATGTCCGCCACCACGGCACCATTCTCCCGGTCCTCGCGGCTGAGGATGGCCTCGGCGCTGGCCAGCGGCGAGTACATCAACTCGGAGCCATGCAGCCCGGCATTCTTCAGGGCCAGCTGGATGTTCATGATCACCGGGCTGGGCGCCACGATGAGCCGCACTTCCGCCTCCAGGGTCTCGCCGAACATGCCCACGGGGTTGCGGATGTCGCGCTGGCCCTTGATGTGGAAGCTCTGGGGGATGCGGTGGAGGACCAGCTCCTCCTTGGCGAGCGTGCAGCTGTTGGTGGCCTGCTCCAGCACCCGGTCCCGGTCGGCGGCGGTGATGATCTTGTCGCCGCTGGAGATGGTGATGGAGTCGCGGAGGTTCTCGCCCTTGAACTGGATGCCGTCCACGGCCACGCGAATGCCGTCCACCTTGGCCTGGCCGGCGGTGTTCATGGCCTCCTCCACCGCCTTCACGATGGCGCGGGTGCTGAGGTCCATGTCCGTGATCTGGCCCTGGGTGATGCCGCCCTGGGGGGAGGCCTGGCCCGTTCCGGTCACGTTGAGCGTCCCGTCTTCCTCCTGGACAGCGACCACTGCCACCACTTTGCTTGCACCAAGGTCGAGGCCTAGAAGAACGGCACGCTGAGGCATGAAGATCCTTTTCCTTGCTCTAGGTATATACCAGTTTCCGTCGGAAAATCGAGGATTCCTGGACCAGAAAAACGCCGCGCCCTTCTCTGCGCCTCAGGGCCGCTGCTTTGCCGGGGCGGGGGCGTCCTCGGGTTCTCCCACGGCGACCTCGTCGTCCCACCTCAGGTCCACATAGCGAAGGCGCGCCAGATCCGGCCGCTGGGACAGGCGATCCACGAAGAGCCCTTGGAAATTGGGCACGTTTTTCGTCACATCCTGGCGAGAAAGATAAATGGGTGCGGAAAGCCCCTCGATATAGGCAATCGGGCCCTTTGGATCATCGCGCAACTCGGTGATCCGGTCGTAAAAACCCTGTTGTTTCTCCCGGAGGGTCCGGGCAGCACTCACCAGATGAGCAAGTCCGTGATCTGTCTGACTGGAGGGATCAACCACCACAGGAATGGGATTTAAATTGGCCTGGTTGACTCGATCCAGTAGGATGCCGTCGTCCGAGACCAGGAAGACGCCGTTGGGGCGGACCAGCCAGAGCACCGGGCGCCGCTCCTCCACGGCCAGGCTGAGGCGGTCCGGGGGATCCTTGCGGATCTGCAGCCCCCGCACCCAGCGCTTGGCCTCGATGCGAGCCCGGAGGTCTTCGGCATCCACCCAGAAGAGCGGTTTGCCCAGCACCAGCTGCTCGGCCAGTTTCTGGATCTCCGCCTGCCGTTCCCCCCGGCAGCCGCTGACGTTCACCTGCTCGATGACCAGCTTCTGGAGCCCGAGGTACCGAGTGCCCAATTCCATCAGGCCCCAGCCCGCGAAGCCCAGGACCGCGAGCGTGATGCCCGCCCGGGCCCAGGGGAGCCAGGGCCGCCTGGGGCGGGTGCGGGGGAGCATGGACACAGGGTCAGTCTACTCCCGCCAGATCTCCACCTCGGGTTCCAGGGTCACGCCATGGACCTCCAGGACGCGGCTGCGGACCTGGTCCATCAGGTCCGCGAACTCCTGCGCCGTGGCCCGTCCATGGTTCACGAGGAAGTTGGCGTGCTCGGGGCTCACTTCGGCATCGCCGAGGCGCAGTCCCTTGAGACCCGCCGAGTCGATCAGCCGCCCGGCGCTCTGGCCCGGTGGGTTCTTGAAGATGCAGCCGGCGTTGCGCTTCGACAGGGGCTGGCTGGTGCCACGCTTCTCCCGGTACTCGGCCACCTGGGCGCGGATCCGGGCGGGGTCCCCCTCCACCAGGTCCGCCGTGGCCGAAAGGACCACGTGGCCGCCGCTGAGGAAGCTCCAGCGGTAGCTGAACTCGCCGGGCTGCGGGGCCTTTTCCACCAGGTCGCCCTCGGGGCTGAGGAAGCGGTACCGGACCAGCACGTCGATCCACTCCCGGCCGTAGGCGCCTGCATTCATGCGGATGGCCCCACCCAGGGAGCCGGGGATGCCGCTGGCGAATTCCAGGCCCGACAGGCCGGCCGCCGCGGCCGCTTCGGCCAGGGCGATGTGGCCGTGGCTGGCTGGGGCCGTGAGTTGGCGGCCCTCCAGCCGGATTTCCTTCGGGAAGGCCAGCCGGAGCACCGGGACCTGCAGATCACCCAGCACCACCAGGTTGGAGCCGCCGCCCAGGACCCGCCAGGGCAGGCCCTCCCGGGCGCAGGCGCGGACGAAGGCCTGGGCCTCGAGTTCCGTCCGGGGCTCGAAGAGCCAGCGGCAGACTCCCCCCACGCCCAGGGTGGTGAGGCGCGAGAAGGGCACGTCCCGGCGGTGCGGGACCTGCAGCAGGTCATCGGGCAGGGGGCGTGGCATCGGGTCCAGTATGAAGCGTCTCCAGCTCCAGCAGCCGGGCCTTGCGCTCCGGCGAGCCAAAGGCGCTCCAGCCGCCGGGTCCCTTGGCACCCACGACCCGGTGGCAGGGCACCAGGATGAGCACCGGGTTCGCCTTCACGGCCTGGCCCACGGCCCGGGCCGCGCCGGGCCGGCCGGCCAGGAGGGCCACCTCACCGTAGCTGATCGTAGAACCGGGTAGGGTGCCCCGCAGCACCTCGGCCACCCGGCGCTGGAAGGGCGACAGCTCCGAGAGGTCCAGAGGGATGCCCCCCAGTTCCTGGCGCTGCCCGGCGAGGTGGGCCAGCAGTCGCCGCATGGCTTCCAGGACCCAGATGGGGGCGGCCTTGTCCTCGCGCTCCGGGAGGCCCTCCTGGAACCAGAGGCCGCAGATGCCCGCCCCTGTCCAGGCCAGGTGGATCCGGCCCAGGGCGGTGGCGAAGGAACAGGTGCGGCGCACAGGGGACCCGGTCGGCTCAGGCGGACAGCTGTCCTGCCCCACCCTTGGGGGGAATGAAGGTCATGGCCCGTTCGGCCAGGGCCGTGATGGTGAGGGAGGGGTTCACGCCGATGTTGGCGGAGATGGCGGAGCCGTCGATGACATAGAGGCCCTCGTAGCCGAAGAGCCGGTGCCTGTGGTCGATGGCCCCTGTCTCGGCGGAGTCGCCCATGGGCGCGCCCCCCAGGATGTGGGCCGTGGTGGGGATGCCCAGGAGTGTTTCCGTGAGCAGGCTGGTGGGATAGCCGTCCAGGTGGCGGGCCACCCGCTCCGCCAGGTCCGTAGCCTCCGGCGTCCAGGCCTTGGCCGGGGGGCCGTCCCCGGGGGCCGTGACCGCCCAGCGGGTGAAGGTCGTGCGCCAGCTGCGGCCCAGGCGCATGCGGATGTGCCCCTCCACGGTCTGCATGTAGAGCAGGATCATGGTGTACTTGGCCCAGTCCGGCACCAGGAAGGTCCGCAGCGTCCGGAGGGGCTGGCGCACGAGCATCCCTAGGGCGTTGGCGAAGCGCAGGCCGATGGTGTCTCCGGGGGCCGCGGGCATCATGAGGGGGCGGAAGACCCCGGCCCCCGCCGGATAGCGCACCGGCTCGAGGTGGGAGTGCTCGTCCGTGTGGAGGATGGAGCCGATGGCGATGCCCTGGGACAGGTCCCGGTCCCGCCGCTGGGTGACGACCCCCAGCAGCACTTCCGAGTTGGTGCGGACGAAATCGCCGAGGCGGTCCGAGAGGAGGGGCAGGCCGTCCGGGCGCTCCTTGAGCTGGAGCAGCAGGGGCACGGTGCCCAGCACGCCGCCGGCGAAGATGATCTGCCTGGCCCGGTAGGTCTTTTTGGTGTTGAGGGCGGGGATGGGCCAGGTCCCCTGGCGGGCCTCGACCTCGAAGCCCCCCTCCGGCAGGGGGCGAACACCTGTCACTTCCGTGTCGGCCTCGATCTGCAGCCCGCGCTTCTCCGCCAGGTACAGGTAGTTCTTGTCCAGGGTGTTCTTGGCCCCGTGGTTGCAGCCCAGCATACAGCCGCCGCAGAGGGTGCAGCCGGTGCGCTCCGGACCCTCACCCCCGAAGAAGGGGTCCGGCACGGTCTCCCCGGACTTGCCGAAGTAGACGGCCACGGTGGTCTGCTCGAAGGTGTCCTCGCGGCCCAGCTCGCGGCCCACCTCCCGGAGCACCTCATCGGGGTAGGTGAGGCTCGGGTTCCGGGTGGCCCCGAGCATCCGCAGGGCCGTCTGGTAGTGGGGTGCCAGCTCCGCCTTCCAGTCCGCCAGCCGGCTCCAGGAGGGCGCGGCGAAGAAGGGGTCCTTGGGGACGGGCAGGGTGTTGGCGTAGACCAGGGAGCCGCCGCCCACCCCCACGCCAGAGAGGGCCGTCACGTGGTTGAGGAAGGTCATCTTGAAGAGGCCGCGGAAGCCCACCTGGGGCAGCCAGAAGAAGCGCTTGAGGTTCCAGTTGGTCTTGGGGAAGTCGCCGGCGCGCAGGCGCCGTCCCTTCTCCAGCACCAGCACCTTGTAGCCCTTCTCTGTAAGGCGCAGGGCGCTCACGCTGCCGCCGAAGCCGGATCCGACGATGATGAAATCCCAATCCATGGCGAGTCTCCTCCAGGAGGGCGGTTCCCGTTAGGCTGGTGGCATGCGCTGGCTCGCGATCGATCATGGCACGAAGAAGATCGGCCTCGCCTTCTCGGACGAGCTGGAGATCCTGGCATCCCCCTTCGAAGTCTGGCCCCAGGAGGAGGAACGCACCCTCGACCGGCTGGCGCGGCTCTGCCGGGAGGAGGGCGTGCAGGCCCTGGCCGTGGGCCTGCCCCGCCACAAGGATGGGGCGGAAAGCGCCACGGCGCCGGCGGCCCGGGCCTTCGGCGAGGCGCTGGCCGCCCTTACCGGCCTGCCCCTGCGCCTCGTGAACGAGCACCTCAGCAGCGCCGAGGCGGAGCGCCTCCTGCGGGAACGGGGCGTCAAGCCCGAGAGGCGGAAACTCCTCCTGGACGCCGCGGCGGCGGCCGTGATCCTCTCGGAACTGCTCGAGGATCGCCGGGCCCGGGGCATCCCGGTGGCCTCGCCGGACTGAGCCTTCAAGCGGAAGGGCGAGCTTCCATGGCCTTTCTGATCCGTTCAGGCGTCATGGGCAGCTGGAGCATCGGCACGCCGACGGCATCGTGGATGGCGTTGGCGAGGAGGGCGCCCATGACCACGATGGCCGGTTCGCCCCCGCCTTGGGCTGGGAGCGACGGATTATCGATGAGGATGGTCTGGATCTCCGGGACCTGGGAGAACCGGGGAATCTTGTAGGTGTCGAAGTTCTCGTCCAGGACCTTCCCGTCCTTGAAGCGGACCTCCTCCGAGAGGGCGTAACCCAGGCCCATGGTGATGCAGCCCTCCATCTGCTGGCGGGCCCCGTCGGGGTTCACCACCACGCCCATGTCTTGGGCCACCACCACGCGCTTAACCTGCACCTCCCCGGTCTTCGCGTCCACGGCCACTTCGGCCATGGCCGCCACCAGGGTGTCGCGGTGGTCGGCGCAGGCCACCCCGAAGCCCCGGCCGCTGGGCCCGGGCCTGGGTCTCCAGCCGAAGACCTTCTCTACCGCGTGGAGCACGGCGATCATCCGGGGGTTCTTAAGGTGCTTGAGCCGGAATTCCAGCGGATCCAGGTGGGCCCGGGCGGCCAGGGCGTCCATGTGGGACTCCCTGGCGTAGACGTTGGTGTTGGCCGCAGGCGCCCGCCAGGGCCCGATGCCGAAGGGGTGCAGCCCGGGCGGGTTGCCCCCCATCCAGCCGCCGGAGGCCAGGATCCGCTGGTGGGGGATGTCGTAGACCGTCTCGGCCTCGGCCTCGCCGGCGCAGTAGACGTGGTGCTCCCAGAAGGCGATGCGCCCGTCCTTGTCCAGACCCGAGCGGATCTTGACGAGGGCCGCGGGCCGGAAGGTGTCTAGGAAGAACTCCTCTTGGCGGCTCCAGGCCACCTGGACCGGAGTTCCGGCCAGGCGGGCCAGGCGGGCGGCCTCCAGGGCCTGGGGGGCGATGCCCTTGCCGCCGAAGCCGCCTCCCAGGAAGGGGGTGATGACGCGGACTTCCTGGGGCCTCAGCCCCAGGGCCTGGGCCAGCTGGCCCTTCAGCGGGAAGGGGGCCTGGGTGGAGGCCCAGACGGTCAGCCGGCCCTTGTCCCACTGGGCCACCGCCGTGTGGGGCTCCAGGGGGGCGTGAGCCACGTAGCTGTTGAGGTAGGTGGCCTCCAGCCGCTGCTCCACGCGGGCCGCTCCGGCGGGGATGGAGCCCCTGGCCGCCAGTTCCTTCGCGGGGGGTGCGGCCTTCAGCAGGTGGTCGAAGATGTTTCGGTCGTCCAGGGTGGAGGGCGAGGGCTGGAACTGGGCCCTGACGAGGCCCAGCGCCTTTCGGGCCACGTCGGGCCGGGCGTGCAGCACGGCCACCAGGTCGCCGTTCTGGATGACCTTGATCCCGGCCATCTGTTCCGCCGCCGAGACGTCCACGGACAGCAGCCTCGCCCCGTGGGCGGGAGGACGCAGGAGACAGGCGTGGAGGGTGCCAGGCGGGAGGAGGTCCGCCGCGTACCGGGCGGCGCCCGTCACCTTCGGTCGCCCGTCCTTGCGGGGCGCGTTCTTGCCGACCAGGGAGAACTGGGCGACGGGCTTCGGTTTCACGTCCTGGAGGTGCCGCTCGATGCGCCGACCCTCCACCAGCTGGCCGTAGGACACGTGCCGGGCGGGATCCCCCGCCACGGAGACCAGTCCCTCCCTCACCTGCAGGCGAGCCACGGGGACACCGAGCTGTTCGGAGGCCAGCTGGACCAGGACCGCCCGGGCCTCGGCCGCCGCGCCCCGAAGGACCGGGCCGAACTGCCAGACGCTCAGGGAGCCCCAGGTTCCGCCGTCCCAGGGACAGAGGTCCGTGTCGCCCATGAGCATGTCCACCCGCTCCAGGGGGACATCCAGTTCCTCCGCCGCCAGCACGGCCAGGGCGGTCATGGTGCCCTGGCCCATCTCGATCTTGCCCACGAAGCAGCCCACCCGGCCGTCCGGGCCGATCTTCAGGTAGGCGTTGAAGTCCTTGGGATAACTGGGCCGCTGGGGCACCTTCTCGGGCTCCTGGAAGGCGGACAGCGGGAAGCTGACGAAGAGGCCCACCGCCCCGGTGGCCTTGAGGAAGTCCCGGCGGTTGATCATCGGACACCTCCCTTCGCCGCAGCGGCTTCGACGGCGGCCAGGATCCGCACATGGGCCCCGCAGCGGCAGAGGTTGCCGTCCAGGGCCTCGGCCACGCGCTGGCGGTCCGGTCCCGGTGTCTTCTGCAGCAGGGCCACGGTGCTGAGGATCATGCCCGGCGTGCAGAACCCGCATTGGTAGGCGCCGTGTGACAGGAAGGCCTCTTGCACGGGATGGAGCACTCCGTCCCGCTCGAGGCCTTCGATGGTGAGCACCGACTTGCCCGCGACGCCCTCCAGGGGCGTGGAGCAGGAGCGCACCGCCTCCCCGTCCAGCAGCACCGTGCAGGCTCCGCAGAGGCCCTCGCCGCAGCCGATCTTGGTGCCCGTGAGCCCCAGGTCGCTCCGCAGGACGTAGGCCAGCATCCGGGATCCGTCGGCCTCCACCGAAACCAGGTTGCCGTTGAGCGTGAAGGTGATTGTCTTGGCCATGACGGTCTCCCCCATGTCCGGGCCCGCGGGCGGGGCTGGCTGCCACCCGCCCCCCGGGTGAATCGCAGGGCAGCCCGGGAGTGCAGAACATTGTGCACCCGCCCGCAAGGCCTGCCCCCGGGGACCTGCACGGCGCCTCCGCGCCGAGGCAGAGGCGTGCCAGAATGGGCGGCCATGACCGAGCTCCGCACCCTCAGCACCACCATCACCGGCCGCTACCTGGTGGAACCCGCCGCAGGGACCTCCGGGGTCCAGGCGCCCCTGCTGGTGGGCTTCCACGGCTACGCCCAGCGCGCGGAGCACCTGCTTGAGGAACTCCGCCGCATCCCCGGAGCCGAGGACTGGACCCTGGTCGCCGTCCAGGCCCTCCACCGGTTCTACAGCTCGAAGACCAAGGAAGTGGTGGGTTCCTGGATGACGAGCCAGGACCGGGAGCAGGCCATCCAGGACAACCTGGTTTACGTGGCCCGGGTGGTCGCCGAACTGCGAGTTGACCGGGGTCCCGGCAAGCTCGTGTTCGCGGGCTTCTCCCAGGGCGCCGCCATGGCCTGGCGCGCCGCTGCCCACTGCAAACCCTGCCACGGCCTCATCGTGCTGGGCGGCGACCTGCCCTTGGACGTGGCCGAGGCCTCCGCCCTCTGCCTGCCCCCCATCCTCATCGGGCGCGGTGAACGGGACACCCTGTACCCGGCTGCCCAGCTTGGGAAGGACCTCGCCGCCCTCGAGGCCCTGGGCCGATCGCCTGAGGTCATCCGTTTCGACGGTGGCCATGAGTGGGCCCCCGGCTTCCTGGGTGCCGCCGGCCACTTCCTGGAAGGCATCCAGGGTTAGACGCCCACGCAA
>CAIMBM010000035.1 GCA_903839205.1 uncultured Holophagaceae bacterium
CGCCGCGCCCAGGCCCTGCTCATCGCCTTCGGCTTCGGGGCCTTCCTCGAAGGCATCTGCGGCTTCGGGGCCCCCGTGGCCATCCCCGCCAGCATCCTCATCGGCCTGGGCTACAACCCCTTGATGGCCGCCCTGGTCTGCCTCGTGGCCAACACGGGCCCCGTGCCCTTCGGCTCACTGGCCATTCCCACCGTGACCCTGGCCAAGACCACGGGCCTGGACCTGATGAAACTCTCCCAGATGACCGGCCGCTTCATGGCGCCCCTGGCCATGATCATGGCCTTCGCGACGGTCTTTGCCATGTCCAAGTTCAAGGGCCTGCGGGGCGCCCTCGGCACCATCCTGATCGCCGGCCTCAGCTTCTCGATCACCGAGTTCCTGGTGTCCAACTTCATCGGTCCGGACCTCACCTCTGTGCTGGCGAGCCTCGTCTGCCTGGTGGCCGTGGCCGTCTCCCTGAAGCTCCAGAAGCATGCCAGGCCCTGGCTCTTCGAGGGGGATGCCCCGCCCAGCAACGTCATCAAGGCGTTCCACTTCCGGGAACTGTTCCTCTCCTGGCTGCCCTACCTGCTCCTGGCCGTGTTCGTCATTGCCGTGAACCTGCCCAAGACCAAGCCCCTCTTCGCCGGCGCCGCCGCGGGCTGGCACTGGGCGGTCCTCAAGACCCAGATTTACAACCCGAACAAGGTCTACTCCTTCGCCTGGCTCCAGACTCCAGGCACCATCATGCTCATCGCCGGCCTCGTGGCCTTCCCCTTCATGGGCATCCGCTACTCAGTGATGAGCCAGCAGTTCGGCAAGACCTTCAAGCAGATGATCCCCTCCTTCATCGCGGTGGCCTGCATCCTCTCCATCGCCGAAGTGATGAACCTGGCCCTGCCCATCATCGACCCCAAGACCAAGCTGGCGGTGGTCGGCGACCTGGCCATCAAGCAGATCTCCATGGTGGCCACCCTCGCCAATGGCATCGTCGCCCTGGTGAGCAAGCAGATCTACCCGCTGCTGAGCCCGCTCTTCGGCGCCATCGGCGTCTTCCTCACGGGCAGCAACACCTCCGCCAACGCCCTCTTCGGCAACCTGCAGAAGCTCACCGCCCAGGGCATGGGCCTGTCCGACATTCTCATGGCTTCGGCCGGCAGCGCCGGCGCTTCCGCGGGCAAGATGATCTCGCCCCAGAGCATCGTCATCGCCGCCACCGCCGTGGGCCTGGCCGGCAAGGAGGGCCTCATCATGCGGCAGACCATCAAGTACACGATCCCCTACGTGATCCTGCTGGCCCTCATGACCTGGGGATTCGCCTTCGTGTTCCCCTGGCTCGTTCCTTGATTTAGGTTCTAGAGCAAAGCCAAGATCACCACCAAGACACCAAGAACTGCCATTGCAGGATATTGCTTTCCTTGGTGGTCTTGGTGCCTTGGTGGTGAAAAGCTTTTTAAAGCCCAAGAGGATCGAATTCCATGCGCATCATCGTGGCTCCTGATTCTTTCAAAGGCAGCGTGTCCGCCCTCGGGGTGGCCGAGGCCGTGGAGCGCGGCATTCGTGCCGTGTTTCCTGAGGCCGAGGTGATCAAGGTGCCCATTGCCGATGGTGGCGAGGGCACCGTCGAGGCCCTGGTGGCCGCCACCTCCGGACGCCTGCTGCACGCGATGGTCCACGGGCCCATGGGGGAACCTTTGCGGGCCCACTGGGGCATCTCCGGGGACGGGGCCACGGCCTTCATCGAAATGGCCTCGGCCTCGGGCCTGCCCCTGGTGCCCAAGGAGCGCCGGGATCCGCGCATCGCCAGCACCTTCGGCACCGGCGAGCTGATAAAGGCGGCCCTCGATGCCGGTCTCCGGCGGCTCGTGGTGGGCATCGGCGGCAGCGCCACCAACGATGGCGGCACGGGCATGGCCCGGGCTCTGGGCGCGCGATTCCTCGATGCCGAGGGCGGCGAACTGCCCGAGGGCGGGGCGGCCCTGGCCCGGCTGGCCAGCATCGACCTCTCCGGGCTGGATCACCGCCTGGCCGAGGCGTCCATCCTGGTGGCCTGCGACGTGGACAACCCCCTCTGCGGCCCCCGGGGGGCCTCGGCGGTCTATGGTCCCCAGAAGGGCGCCACGCCGGAGATGGTGCAGGAATTGGATGCGGCACTGGCCGTGTTTGCGGGCATCGCCACCGCCGCCACGGGCCGGGACATCGCCCTCTCAGCGGGCGCGGGAGCCGCGGGTGGGCTGGGGGCCGGACTGCTCTTCTTCACGCCCGCGAGCCTGCGGCCCGGCGTGTCCATTGTGCTGGAGACTACGGGCTTCGGGGCCCTGGTCCAGGGCGCCGACCTGGTGATCACCGGGGAGGGCCGCACGGATGTCCAGACGGCCATGGGCAAGGCGCCCGTGGGAGTGGCCGAGGTGGCCCGTCGCCATGGCGTGCCCGTGATCTGCCTCTCGGGGGGCCTGGGCGATGGCGCGGACGAGGTGCTGGATCACGGCATCGACGCCCTCCTGGCCACAGTACCCCAGCCCATGACGCTGGAGGCCTGCATGGGCCAGGGTGCCACCCTGGTGGAGGCGGCGGCGGCCCGGCTATGCCGGGTCCTGAAAGTGGGCCTGTCCCTGCGCCGGTGATGGCGCCGGGGCGGCCTGCTTGACAAAACAAACGCCAGGACCGCGCTGCGATCCTGGCGTGGGTGACGGCAGGGCGAGTCTCAGGGTTTCGCGGGCGGTGGCGGGGCGGGAGGTGCAGTCACCGCGGGCTTGGGCGCAACGACATTCTTCGGAGCGGGTGGGACGGGGATGAGGCTCGGGAAAACGTAGGCCTGGAGCATGGCGATGAGGCCGATGACCGCCGCGCCGGCGACTGAATGCCACCAGACCTTGCGGAAGATGGGCCCCAGGGCATGGGCGCGTTCCTTGGGATCGTCGTAGCAGGCCGCACAGGCCACCATGATGGACTGGGCGTCGATCATCTTGCCCATGACGCCACCGGTGGAGTTGGTGGCTACGATGAGCACCTCGTTCAGGTGCAGCTGCTGGGCCGTGATCTTCTGGAGGCTGCCGAACAGGGCGTTGGAGGCCGTGTCCGAACCCGTGAGGAACACACCCAGCCAGCCCAGGTAGGCGGCAAAGAAGGGATACATCACACCGGCGCTGGTGAAGGCGAGCCCCAGCACGGCGTCCGTGCCGGCATAGCGGGTGAGGAAGCCGAGTCCCAGCACCTGGCCGATGACGAGCACGGGGATCTTCATGCGCTTCAGGGTCTGCGTGATTGCCTGCTTCCACTGCTGTCCACTCAGACGGAGCACCAGGCCGGAAAGCACGGAGGCCACGAAGACCCCGGTGCCCGCGGCCGAGAGCCAGTTGATGGTGAAGCGGGCCCCCTCGGGCTTCGCGCCCGCCAGCACCACGGGCGGCATCCGCTGCACCAGGTTGTGGAGGGCGGGCATGTCCCAGAAGGGGAGGGAGAGGGTGCCGCCGAACTTGGACCCGAGCAGGGTGGTGTCGAACTTCACGCTGGCGAAGAGGGCGTTCAGGGTCTTCTTGAATTCGGGCATGCCCCACAGGGCGCAGCAGCCGATGAGGATGGCCCAGGGCAGCCAGGCGTAGACGGTCTGCCCGATGGTGTAGGGGTACTTCCAGGTGGACTTATCGATGGTCTCGGCCTTCTTGCCTTCCTGGCGTTCCGCCTTGAGGAGGAACCGCGTCTTGGGATGCCAGGCGAAGCGGAGGAAGAGGGCCGTGCAGATGACCGAGAAGACGCCAGAGACCACGTCGGTCATGAGGTGGGTGGGAGCCCAGCCCGAGGAGAACCACTGCATCCCGGCGAAGGAGGCACCCGCCATGAGGGTGGCGGGCCAGACCTCGAAGACTTCCTTCCAGGTTCCGCCTTCCATCTTCACGAAAAGGGCCACGAGCCAGAAGGGGACCAGGATGGAGACGAAGGGGAGCTGGTGTCCAGCCATGGAGGAGAGGCTGAGCTGGTCCACGCCGCTCACGGCGGCCAGGGTGACGATGGGCGTGCCGATGGCGCCCCAGGCGACCGGCGCGGTGTTGGCGATCAGGTTGAGGACCGCGGACTGGAAGGGCTTGAAGCCCAGGCCCACCATGACGGCCCCGGCGATGGCCACGGGCGTGCCAAAGCCCGAGGTGCCCTCGATGATGGCCCCGAAGGAAAAGGCGATGAGGAGCACCTGCAGGCGCCGGTCGAACGAGATGTGGACGATGGATTCCTTCACGATCTCGAACTGGCCCGTGACGACGGTCATCGTGTAGAGGAACATCGCCCCCAGGACGATCCAGATGATGCCCAGGAAGCCCGATAGGGTCCCGAAGCAGAAGGCCGAGATGGCCGAGACCACCGGCATCTTGAACACGATGCAGCTGACGAGGAAGGCCGCGATCACCCCGTAGAAGGCCGCGTAGGGCGCCGAGATCCCGAGGTGCTTGTTCCCCTCTCTGTCCCGGTGGGGATGCAGCGCGATGAAGTAGAGCAGCACTGCGATGGGAACCGCGGCTATCAGGGTGGACCAGAAGACATTGCCAAAGGGGTTGTAGTTCTGAAAGAACATGCTGCCTCCTAGGGGTTTGGGTC
>CAIMBM010000036.1 GCA_903839205.1 uncultured Holophagaceae bacterium
CAGGCGGGCATTGTCATAGGAGGCAATGGGCTCGAACCAGGGCCACTCCTCGGTGGCGCAGGAATTCCAGAGTTCCATGAGCCTCTCCGTGTGGAGCGCGCAGGCGGCGAGCACCTGGGGATGCCCGGTGAATCGGCGCAGGTACTCGTGGATGCCCAGCAGGGAGAAGGCCCAGGCCCTGGGGGAACTGAAGGCCTCCACCGACGGCAAGGCACGCTCGAAGAGCTGGGCTGACAGCCGCTGGTGTCCCTCGTTGCGGGAGCGCCCCGCGCAGGTGCCCAGGGCCCAGAGTGCGCGGGCATGGCTGTCTTCGCTTCCGGCCTCTTCCAGCCATTGCCGGCCATGGCTCATGAAGTTCCGGAAGCGGTGGGTCTCCTGGTTCAGCGCCGCTGAGAGGAAGGCCAGGTAGCTCGTGGCCTGGCGGTCGAGAAGCTCCTCCGGGGGGCGGCCGCCGAGCTCGTCCAGCAGGATGCAGAGGATCAAGGCGCGGGCATTGTCGTCGGTGCAGTAGCCCTCGTGGAAGTTGGGCACGTTGAAGGTCGCATGCTGGAAGATGCCCGTCCCGTCGCTCATGCGCACGATGTGGTTGAGGCGGAGGGGCGGCAAGTCGTAGGGGCGGCTGGCCAGGGTCCAGCCGGCAAAGGCCTTGCGGGGGGCGGCCTTTCGATCGGCGCCTGCCCGCTGGAAGGACTCGAGGTAGCGCTCCGCCACCGCGGGCCAGATCATGCCTCGGCCGATCCGGTAGGCCTTCTCACGCGTCTGCTGCAGCCGGACCGGCTCATCGAGGTAGGTGCAGACACCCTCGGCAATGGCCTGGGGGTCCCGGAAGGGGACCAGGATGCCCTGCCCGTCGGCGAGGAGTTCCTGGGCGTGCCAGTAGGGTGTGGAGACCACGGCCTTGCCCGCGCCGAAGACATAGGCCAGGGTGCCCGAGGTGATCTGGGCCTCGTTCAGGTAGGGCGTGAGGTAGATGTCCGTCGCGCCGATGAACTCCTTGAGGTCCTCCAGCGAGACGAAGCGGTTGTAGAAGATGACGTGGTCCTTGACCCCGCAGGCCTCGGCCAGCCGCTCCAGGCCTAGGCGGTAGCTCTCACCGTCCCGAGCCACCAGGTGGGGGTGGGTGGCGCCGAGCACCAGGTAGACCACGTTCGGATGGCGCTTCACGATGGCAGGCAGGGCCTGGATGGCGTGCTCGATGCCCTTGCCGGGTCCCAGCAGCCCGAAGGTGAGCAGCACCATGCGGCCCTCCACCCCGAGCTGGGCCTTGTAGAAGCTGGAATCGATGAAGGGGAGGTCCGGGATGCCGTGGGGGATGAGGTCCACCTTGGCGTCGGGCACTCCGTAGGTCTCGCGCAGGATCTCGGCTCCCTTCTGGGCCATGACCACCAGTCGGTCGCTGTGCCGCACCAGCCCCTCCATCACCTTGCGCTGCGCGGCGTTCGGCTCCCGCAGCACCGTGTGCAGCGTGGTCACCACGGGCATCCGGACTTCCTTGAGCAGGGCGAGCAGGTGGCTGCCGGCCGGTCCCCCGTAGATGCCGAATTCGTGCTGGACGCAGAGCACGCCCGCATTGTCGAAATTGAGGAAATCCGCCGCGCGGCGGTAGGAGTCCAGGTCCTTCTCGTCCAGTTCGAGACGCACCCTCGGCAGGTATTCGTAGGCGTCGAGCCGGTCGTTCACCGCCCCGGCATAGCAGTGGGATCCGGGCGCCGCCCCGGCCACCGCCTCGCAGAGGTCATGGGTGAAGGTGGCGATGCCGCAGAGCCGGGGCAGGAACCCGCCCAGGAACGCGATGCGATCCGGCACAGTGGCGTTCATAAGGTGGTCCCTCGCCTTCCCAGCAACACGTCGCCTCGCGCCCAGTTGCATAGAATCGATATTAGCACCCCCAGCCAGGGTTCTTGAGATGATGGAGCCCCACCTCGAGGTCTGCATGTCCCGTGCGCAGCTGAAGGACGAAGTCTTCATGAACATGGCGCTGGAGCTGAGCCGGCTTGGCACCTGCTGCCGGCTCCAGGTGGGCGCGGTGCTGCTGCGGGGGGACGGCGGCGTCGCGGCGGCGGGGTTCAACGGGGCCCTGCCCGGCATGGCCCATTGCACGCCGGAGACCTGCAGGCCGGGCCAGCGCTGCCTGCACACCAGCCACGCCGAGGAGAACGCCCTGGGCTTCTGCGATGGGGCGGTCGCCACGGCCTATGTCACCCACGAGCCCTGCCTCGTCTGCTGCCGGGCCCTGGTGCGCCGCGGCGTGCGGCGGGTGGTGTTCCGCCATCCCTACACCAGCATCGCCGACCAGGAGCGGGCCGAGCGCCAGGGCATCCTCGACCACTTCGGCGTGAAGTGGGAACAGCTGGACCGGGTTTGAACGGCGGCGGGAGTGGTGCATACTTCACCCCTCCCCTTCCTTCAGGAGATGGGCCGGTGGCTGAAACCCTAGTCCGTGTGCGGATGAACGGCCGCGAGGTCCAGGCGCCGGAGGGCACCACCCTGCTGGCCCTCTGCCAGCGGGAGGCCATCCCCGTTCCCACCCTCTGCTCGGACCCCCGGCTGAAGGCCGCCTCCACCTGCCGGCTCTGCGAGGTGGAGGTGCTGGGCGAGCCCCGGCCCCTCTGCGCCTGTGCCACCGAGGTGCGGGAGGGCATGGAGGTGCTGACACACACACCGGACCTGGAGGCTTTCCGGCGGACCATGCTGGAACGCTACGCCTCCCACGTCCCCGCGGGGGATCCGGCCCGGTTGGAGGGCAAGCCCTTCCGCGCCCTGCTGGACGCCTACGGGGTGGAGCCGGCCGGGGAACGGCGGCCGGACCTGAGGCTCCCGCACCATCCCTACCTGGACGTGGACCTCTCCTGGTGCGTGGCCTGCGGGCGCTGCGTCCGCATCTGCCAGGAGGTGCAGGGGCAGGACATCTGGACCTTCGCGGGCCGGGGCACGGACGTGAGGCCCGTACCGCAGATGGCCGCCGGGTTGCTGGAGAGCGGCTGCGTGAGCTGCGGCGCCTGCGCCGACGCCTGCCCCACGGGGGCCATCGAGGATGTGGCCCGGCGGATCCACGGCCTGCCGGAGCGCTGGGTGCGGACCACCTGCCCCTACTGCGGGACCGGCTGCGAACTGGAAGTGGGTGTGAAGGGGGGGCGCATCACCGAGGTCCGGCCCGCCCTGGACGCGCCCGTGAGCCATGGCCACCTCTGTGTGAAGGGCCGCTACGGATTCGGCTTCACCGACGCCCCGGACCGGATCACGGCCCCCATGATCCGGCAGGAAGGCCGCTGGGTGGAGGTGTCCTGGGACGCGGCGCTGGATGCCGCCGCCTCGGCCCTCCGCCGGGCCGAGGGCAAGGCCGGAGTGCTGGCCTCCAGTCGCGTGACCAACGAGGAGAACTACCTCGCCCAGAAGTTTGCCCGCCTCGCCCTGCACACCCACAACGTGGACTGCTGTGCCCGGGTCTGCCACGCGCCCAGCGCTGCGGGCCTCGGGCAGATCTTCGGCACCGGCGCCGCCACGAACAGCTTCGGCGATGTGGAGTTCGCCGGCCTGATCATGGTGGTGGGGGCCAATCCCACCGAGAACCATCCCATCGTCGGCGCCAGGATCCGGCAGCGGGCCCGGGCCGGAATCCCGCTCATCGTCATCGACCCCCGGCGAACGGAGCTCGCCGCCCTGGCGGAGATTCATCTCGCGCCTCACCCCGGCACCAATATGCCGCTGCTCCTGGCCATGGCCGGCGTCATTCTCGACGAGCGCCTCGTGGACACCGCCTTCCTGGAGGCGCGCACGGAGGGTCTGGACGCCTTCGCGGTCTCGGTCCGGGATTGGCCCCTCGAACGCGCCGCCCGGATCTGCGGGGTGAGGGAGGAGGACCTCCGCGCCGCCGCTGTCCGCTACGCCACCGTCAAGCCCGCCATGTGCCTGCACGGCCTGGGCGTCACCGAGCACATCCAGGGCACGGACGGTGTAGCGGCCTTGGCCTCCCTCGCCCTGCTCACGGGCAACGTGGGCCAGCCAGGGTCCGGCGTCAACCCCCTGCGGGGCCAGAACAATGTGCAGGGAAGCGCCCAGATGGGCTGTGAGCCCTCCCGCCTCACCGGCTACCAGAAGCTGGCCGACGCGAGGGCCACCCACGAGTCGGTCTGGGCTGCGGGCCTGCCCACAGAACCGGGCCTCACGGCCCTTGAGATGGTGGATGCGGCCGGCGAGGGACGCCTGAAGGCCCTGGTGGTCATCGGCTACGATCCCCTGATGAGCCACCCGGACGCGGCGACCACGGCGGAGGATCTCAATGGGCTGGACGACCTCATCGTGGTGGACCTCTTCATGACCGAAACCGCCAGGGCCTTCGGGACCGTCTTCCTGCCGGCCGCGAGCCCCTTCGAGAAGGAGGGCACCTTCATGAACGGCGAGCGCCGGGTCCAGCGGGTGCGCCGGGTCCTGGGGCCGAAGGGGTCGAGCCGCACCGACCTGGAGATCCTCTGCGGCCTCGCGGAGCGTCTTGGGGAAGGGGCGCACTTCCGCTTTGCGGATGCGGCGTCGGTGTGGGACGAGGCCCGGCGCACCTGGCCCGCCATCGCGGGCATCAGCCATGGGCGGCTGGACCGGGAGGGCGGAATCCAGTGGCCCTGTCCTTCGGAGGAGCATCCGGGGACCTCCGTGCTGCACCAGGACGGCTTTCCCGGCGGTCGAAGGGCCGCCTTCAGGCCCCTGACCTGGATCCCGAGCCGAGAGGCCGTGAGCGAGGAATTCCCCTTCCTGTTGAACACGGGGCGGGGGCTCTTCCACTTCAATGCGGCGACCATGACGGGCCGGAGCCGCAACCGGGAACTGCACCCGGACGACCGGCTGGACCTGCACCCGCTGGATGCGGCCGCCCTGGAGGTGGAAGAGGCGGATGCTGTCCAGGTGCGGAGCCACCACGGCACCTTCACCCTGCGCGCCCACCTCACGGAGCAGGTGCGCCCAGGGGAACCCTTTGCCACCTTCCAGGCGGTGGAGGCCTACGTGAATCGGGCCACCGGACCCGGGCGCGATGGCAGCACGGGGACGCCCGAGTACAAGGTCACCGCAGTGTCCCTGCGCAAGGCCTCGACCCCGGCCTAGATGCCACCGTGTTCCCAGGACGGCACGGGGTCCGGATCGATGGCGAGTTCGGTGCCATCATCCAGGATGAGCATGGGCGGATCACCCGGGCGCAGATCCACGATGGTTCGGCCCAGCAGCCGCTCGCGGCGGTCGTGGTGCCAGGAGATGCCCACGGGGTAGGTCCGGCGGTAGGCGTCCAGGGGTTCGTCCATCCCGTGGCAGAGGCGCTCCAGGGCCGCCTGCAGGGCGAACTGGAAGCCCTTGGGAGCCACGGGATCGAGGCCTGCTGCCCGGAGAAACGCCTCGGAGGCTTCGCGGTCGCCGAGGTCCTTCACGACCCATCGGTGGGCCGTCCGGGAGGGAGATTGCCCCGCGAGGATGACCGGACGGTCAGGGTGGATGCCCAGCCAGAGGGAGACACCCCCGCAGGGACCGGTACCCTCGAAGTCCAGGGGCAGTTGGGCGTCATCGTGGAAGACCACGGCCCTCAGGGGCAGCCACTCGAAGGTCTCGGCCACCTTGGCCCCCACGGGGCCAGTGTGGTCCCGGCGGATGCCGGCCACGGCATCCGCGAAGGTCTGGCGGAGCCCGGCCAGGCTGAGAACCCCCTCAGGCAGGCCCAGGGAATTGAGGGTCATGGGCGGCTCATGCCAGTCAGCGGCCAGGGCCGGGAGTACCTGCTGGAACAGGATGAGCGCAGGATCCCAGTCCCAGTGTCGCGCCGGATCATAGCCGAGTTCCCGGCAGAGTTCGAACCAGGGGCGCACGGGGGCGGCCGATCCGGGCTTGAACATGGAGCGGCCGTCGAGAAAGAGCTCACAACTGGGACCGGCGGCCACCTCCCTGCGGCAGAGGCCGAGTTCATGACGTCCCAGGGTGGCCAGGGTGGCTTCCTGGTACGGATGGTCCTCCTGCCGCAGCACCTTCAGCGGCGCCCCGAGGATCCATGCGTCCACGGCCATGTACAGCCTCCCTTAGGGGAAACCTGGGTCGCCTAGGAGCAGCCGTCAATGCCTGGAAGTGAAGACCAGGCGATTTATCAATCGACCTGTTGGAGGCTCATGCCGGGGTAGTAGTGCTCTAGGATCTGCTGGAAGGTGGCGCCCTCCAGGGCCATGCCGTAGGCTCCGGTCTGGCACATGCCGAGACCGTGACCCCAGCCCCGGCCGTAGAAGATCCAGCGGCGCGCGGCCCCTCTTCCGATCGAAAGCCAGCTGAAGACATTGTCCTTGAGGCCCAGCAGGCCTCGGATGTGCATGCCCCGGACCCGGTGCGGGTGGCCCTGGGAATCGATGAGGGCGAGCTCCAGGACACGGCCTTGATCGTTGTACTGGGCCTTCATGCTCTGGATTCCTGGCACGTTCAGGCGCTTCCGGACCAGGGCCAGCAGCTCCGCTTCCGTGTATTCGACACGCCAGTGGGCCAGGGGGTTGTAGCGGTCCCAGGCCGCGCCATCCGGATCGAGTCGGCGCACCAGCACCCGGGCCGGTCCCTCCTCGCCCGGGATCCACTTCAGCCGGTCCCCCACCTGAATGTCGGCCCTCTGGACCAGCCGGAGACTGCCGTCGGGGGCCTCCTCCGCCAGCAGCAGGGAGGTGGCCAGGGGAAGGGGCTCGGGGCCGCCCCGTTTGCGACGCACCTGCCGGTCCAGCAGGAGGGTCCCCTCGCCCGGTGAGAAGGGTTCCAGTTCCTGCCACAGGCGCCCCAGGGCCTGCAGCGCCTGGCGAAGGCTGAGGGGCTCCCCGGCCCCCCAATAGGCCGCGGGGACCACCCCGCGCTGGGTGAGAAAGGCCGCCAGCAGACGATCCTCCAGCAGGGAATCCGGCAGGAAATAGGCCGCGTCCTGGGCGCGCTCCTGACCCACCACCAGCCGATGGAACCCAAAGGCCCGGGCCAGGGCGAGGACGAGATCCCCCTCCCGGGAGAGGGGTTGGGTTTCCAGGGCCAGGTGCTGCTGGAGTGTCCTCACGGGCCCCGCGAGGTCGTCCAGGGTGGCGGGCCTGGCCAGTCGCGCTCCCGAGAGCCAGTCGGCGGGGATCGCAACCGAGGCCAGGCGCAGGAGTTCCCAGGTGAGCCAGGGCTGCGCGCCTTCGGTGGGATGCGTCGCGCCCGATGCGAAGGGGAGGGTCAGCGGCTTCGCCGGGTAGCAGGGGACCGCCCGCAGGTAGGGGGCGTCGCCACCGAAGACGTCGGCCACATTGGTGGTGTGTCCCCCGCAGTCAGCCATGAACAGGGCCAGGATGGGCTTGCCTTCGTAGGTGGCGAAGAGCCCTTGTGTTTCCTGCACGGCGCGGTCCGTGAGGGACTGCTCCCCATCGCGGCCCCCGTACACCTGGTCCGCCACCGTATCACCCATGTCGAAGCCGTCCGCGGCGCGCTTGCCGCGATTGGCCACCGCGTAGGTGCGGGCGGCCACGGCCTGGGCCTTGAGGGCCTCGAGGTTCGGGAATTCCCAGGCCCCCATCTCCTTGGGCACCACACCGCGCAGGTAGGTTTCCAACTCCAGGGTGTTGACCACGGTGAGGCGTCCCTGGGCGTTGGGAAAGATCTCGACTTTCCCGCGGTAGCGGCCCTTGCCCTGGAGGGTGGTGAGTTCCCCCGAGGGTCTCAGCCACACGCCGCGGAGCGGAAGGGGCAGCCGCTCGTAGCGTTCGCTGACGGCGTAGAGAGCCCGCCCCTTGCGCGGCTGGCTGGAGCGGGACTCGGTGGCCACCCAGAGTTCGTCGAGGCCGAAAGCCTGGAGTTTCTGCAGCAGGGGCTCGGCCTTGCCGGCTTCCGGGAAGTGGCCCGCGAGGACGCGCCAGGAGTCGGCATCCGGGACTCTGACCCGATCCGGGGCCTCCCCCAGTTCCCTCAGCCGCTGCATCAAGGCGGCTGCCTCAGTGGCGCTTTGCGGACCTCCCACCTGGACGCGGTATTCCGTCGTGGGGTCCGACACGCCGCGGCTGTCCCACCAGATCCTGAGTTTTTCATCCGCGGCCAGCTTCAGGAGCGGTTTCCCCTCGCGGTCGCACACCTGGCCGCCGCCTTCCAGCGAGACGATCCATTCCGTGGCCTGGGTGTCGAGGCCGATCTTCAGGGGGGGCTGGGCGGCGGCGAGGACGGAGAGGGCCGACAGGATCAGGGCGGGGACGTGGAAAGGCTTCATTCGAGGGATTGTCCCACGGATGGCGCGAGGAGGGCCCAGCGGCGGGCCCGCAGGGCCTCGGCGTCCAGGAGGGCGCCATCCGGGCCCTTGCGATGCATGAGCATGGCGATGCAGGAGCGGTCCGAGGGGCGGTAGAACAAGGCGGGGCCCGTGTAGCCCAGGTGGAACCACCAGCCCGAGGGGGGGCCAGGATCTTCATCCAGGACCGGGGCGCCGACCGGAGCCTCCAGGCCTGGATCCTCGAGGACATGGAGGCCGAAACCCGGCGGAATTTCAGACAGTAGTTGTCCGAAGCGACCTCCACCCGCAAAGGCCACCTGGAGGCCGAGGCCCCAGCGGGTCCCGTTCTCGCCCTCGACCGTGGCCGTGGCCATGCGATCGGGCCAGCCGGATCCCACCCACCGGGCCAGCACCGCACGCAGCTGGGGGGCCGAGGCGCCAAATCCCGCATGCCCGCGCATGCCGGCCCTGGCGTTGCAGTCGTGGGGCAAGGACCCAGCGCGGGCCGGGACGGGGGATTCCGCGGCAAGGGTCCAGGCCAGGGCATCAGGGCCATCGGGGACCTCGGCGGGTGCGCTCAGCCAGGGGGCGGGGCTCAGACCCAGGGCCGCTCCCAGTTTCTCGAACGGGAGGCTCGTTTCGCTTTCCAGCAACTCGGCCAGGAGCCGGTAGTTCAGGTCTGAGTAGGTGGCGAGGCCCGGTGTGGCATGCCGGAGCAGGGGGTGCCCGGGCACTGGCCTGCGCAACTGCGCGGCCAGGGCTTCACCCGTGAAGGGCCTCCAGGGGGGCAGCCCGGAACCGTGGGAGAGGAGCTGGCGGACCGTGAGGGGCACTTCGCGGTCATGGAAGCCGAGGGCCCAGCGGCGGTCCGCATCGAGGTCCAGGAAGGCCAGCGCCAGCGGGGCCGTCACCAGGGGCTTGGTGAGGGAGGCGAGGTCGTAAAAGCGGCTCACGCCTGACTCAGCTCCGCCAGGCTCTTGGCGACCGCCTTCTGCACCTGGTCGGCCACGCCCATGGCCTCCTGGCCCTCGTCCCAGGTGACCCCCTCCTGGCTGCGGCCCAGGCAGGCGGCATGGAAGGCTTCGATCTCCAGGCGCAGGGGTTCACCCTCCTCGATGTCGGCGGTCTCGGGCTGCACCTGGGGCCCATCGGGACCCATGACGAGGCGCAGCAGCTCCAGCTTCTGGGCGGCGAAATCCAGGCTGGCGTACTCCTTGTCCCCGAAGGCGCGGAGGGTGCGCTCCTTTTTGCGTGCCACCCGGCTGGCCGTGACCGTGGCGAAGGCGCCTCCCTCGAATTTCAGGCGCGCGTTCACCAGGTCTGCGTAGGGGGTCAGCACCGGCACGCCCACGGCCTCGACAGCGATGACGGGTCGGCCCACCAGGGCGCGCAGCAAGTCGAGGTCGTGGATCATCACATCCATCACCACGTCCACCTCCAGGCTGCGGGCCGGGAAGGGCGAGACCCGCACGGCCTCGAGGAAACGCGGCTTGAAGCCCCGGGCGCGAAGGGCGGTGACGGCCGGGTTGAAGCGCTCCAGATGGCCGACCTGGGCCACGAGCGCGGGCCACTTGGCCCGGGCGTCCGACAGGGTCTTCAGCAGGGCGGCGCCTTCGACCAGGGTGGCCGCCAGGGGCTTCTCCATGAGCACGTGCTTGCCCGCCTGCAGGGCCTGGATGCCCAGGGCATGGTGGAAGCCCGTGGGCGCGGCGATCTGAACGGCATCCACTGCAGACAGCACCTGATCCAGCGAGGCCGCCCAGGGGGCATTGAATTTCGCGGCGATCTCGGGGCCCCGGACGGGGTCAGGATCCACCACTGCCGCCAGGATGGCATCCGGCGCGGAAGCCGCGATCCGGGCGTGATGCTGCCCGAGGTGCCCAACCCCGACCACGGCGACTCTCAATTTGTTCATGGCTTCTCCCCGGGGTTAGTTCAGCTTCCCATCGACGGACCCAGCCTATCAGGGCTGCTACCCTGAAGCGTTCCCGGGGAGGCGCGCATGAATCCGAAACTTGAAACGGTGAATCTCATCCGATGGTTTCATTTCCTGGCGATGTCCTTCGGAAGCGGCGCTGCCGTGGTGGCCCTGCTGCTCTCGGGTTTTGAAGAAGGCAGGGAGGACCTCCGTGGCCTGGCGGCGACGGTCTGGGCCAAGGTGGTGACCTGGGCCTTCCGCCTGGCCCTCCTCGCGGGGATCGCGCTTCTGGTGCTGGTGATCCAGGCTGGTCAGAACCCCTTCAAGTTCGGCCACTACTTCCACCTGAAGCTTCTTCTGGTGTTCATTCTCCTCGGACTTTCCGAGATGACGCCCAAGGCACTGGCGGCGGGCAGGCGCGGCTCCGCCCTGCTGGTGGTGGTGCTCTTCATGGCCATCGGATTCACGGTCTTCAACAAGGGGCTGTTCCGCAAGGAATCGCCCCTTGTTGCCCCCGAGCCGGTGGCGGCAGCAACGGTCGCCCCGGCGGGGTGAAGCAGTTCCTCGATTGGCACTAGCCAGGTCGCTCGCTCAGCGTTCGCCGGTCAGGCGTGGGGCACGGGACCTCAGTCCTCGGGTTCCTCATAATCGGCGTGGTGCCGGGGGACCCGCTCCGCGAGCCCGCGAAGCGGGGGAGTGGGAGTGCGCCGCAGTGCGGCGCACGATCGCGGGCAGCCAGAAACGCGTGCGAGCGGCAGTGTCGCTCGCTCAGCGTTCGCCGGTCAGGCGTGGGGCACGGGACCTCAGTCCTCGGGTTCCTCATAATCGGCGTTGTGCCACACGTTCTGGACATCGTCGTTGTCCTCGAGCAGGTCCACCAGCTTCAGGAAGCTCGTGAGCTTGTTGCCATCGAGGGCCGTGCTGGTGCTGGGCGCCATGATGATCTTCGCTTCGATGATGGGCAGCTTGGCGGCATCCACCGCATCCTTCACGGCCTGATAAGCCTCGGGGCTGGTCTTGATGACCCAGGCCTCGCCCTCGTTGATCACGTCGTCGGCGCCGGCCTCCAGGGCCACTTCCATGACCTTGTCCTCGGACACCTCGGGTTCCACGACGAGCTGGCCCTGCTTGCTGAACTGGTAGGCCACCGAGCCCTGGGCACCCAGTTCCCCGCCGAACTTGGTGAAGTAGCTCCGAACCTCGGGGGTGGTGCGATTCTTGTTGTCGGTCATGGCCTCGACCATGATGGCCACGCCCCCCGGGCCGTAGGCCTCGTAGACCACTTCCTCATAGGTCACGCCCTCGAGTTCGCCGGTCCCCTTCTTGATGGCCCGCTCCCAGTTGTCCTTGGGCATGTTGCTGCCCTTGGCCTGATCCACGGCCAGGCGCAGGCGCGGATTCGCGTTCACGTCGCCGCCACCGAGCCGGGCCGCGACGGTGATCTCCTTGAGGATCTTGGTGAACACCTTGCCCCGCTTGGCATCGGCGGCGCCCTTCTTGTGCTTGATGGTGGACCATTTGCTGTGGCCGGACATGGTTTACTCCAGGAAAGTGCGGAATGGAACGGATCAGAGGTGGGGATCTGGTTTTGCCTGGGCCCCGCAGGGGGGAGGCCCGGGAGTTCCCCGGGTCAGGTCACCCGCGCATGGACCGGCGGGACACGCGGGCGAAGGGGGGAGCCTCCTGGCGGAGCATGGGGCGCTCCAGGAGGAACTGGTACCACTGCTCACCGTAGACCTTCATCTTCAGGGCCTTGCCGTTCTGCAGGAGGTTGCGGTTGGTGATGAGCCGTTCATCGCCCTTGCAGATGCCCAGGCCCTGGTTGAGCGTCTCGATGGCCTTCTCCCGCTCCCCCATTTCCAGCAGGACGTAGGCATAGACGGCGTAGAGGAGGCTCTCCTTCTTGCCGGCCTTCAGGGCCAGGTCGAAGGTCTGTTTGGCTTTCTTCTTCTCGCCCCGCTTCCACTGGAGGATGCCCAGCATGGCCTTGGCGATGTAGTGCTGCATGGACGCTGCGGCGAGCAGGGGCTCGGCCTCCTCGTTCTTCTTGCGCAGGTACTGCACCACGCCGATCTGGCCGTCGATGCTGCCTTTCACGAGGAATTGCCTGGAGGAGTACCGATACCCCCCCTGCATCACCTCGATGGCCTTGTCGAACTGCTGCTTCTTCAGCAGTTCCCCTGCACGTGTGAAGATCTTCTCCAACTCCTGCTGGATCTTGCGGCCCTGCCAGATGAACAACCCGGCCCCTGCGAGGATGCCGATGGGCAGGCTGATCCATAGCTTGATGCTCAACAGGCTCGAGAGCAGGATCACGGCAAGGGCAGCGCCCAGGCCCAGCAGGAGGTTGATCACGGAGACTCCGGATGGCTCGGCCCGAAGCCGGACCAAAGGTCCATTTTATCGGCCTTCGGGGACATTTGCCATGCGTAGGTTCAAGCTCCGGCCGAAACCCGACGGCCCTGTCTGGCCCTAGGCAATCACGCCGCTGCGGGAAGGCGCTGGCCGGCGTCGGCGGACCAGGCGCTTGGCCGGGGTGGGCGCGGTCGCGTCCTTCCTGGGGCGACCGGGACCTCGCTTGAGGGTCGGCTCCTTGGGTTTCGCGACCTTCCTGACCTTGACCTTCCGGTCCTTCTTCACCCGCTCGCGACGGACCAGGGCGGCTGCGGCCCGCCCGGTGACCACCACCCGGGTGCCGTCCTTCAGCTTTTTCACCTTGCTGCCGGGTTTGCGCCCCCGTTTGAGGCTCATGGCCAGGGGCTCCTCATCCAGGAGCTCACGTTCCAATTGGGCCTGCATGGTCATCATGTCGCTGCGGTCCATTTCATGGTCGTGACCGCACAGGTGCAGGAAACCGTGGATGACCAGCGTCTCGACCTCGCGCCTCCGGCTGACACCGAATTTCTTGGCCATTTTCTCGGCCGTGGGGAGGCTGATGACAATGTCTCCGAGGTGAGGAAAGGCTCCCCTCTCCACGCTGGACGGGAAGCTGAGCACATCGGTCGTCATGTTTTTCCCGCAATGTTCACGGTTGAGTTTTCTCATGCCGCGATCATCGACATAGGTCAATGAGATGCCTTGTGCATCGGGGGCAAGGCGATCTCGAAGGTCATGAAGCAGTTTCCCAATGGACTGCTCGCCTGGCCCCCGCATTTTGCTTCGACTGGACCAATCAATTACGAAAGGAGCGCGAGTCTGGGTCATGGGTGATTCCTTATCCAGGATCAAAGAAAGGGCACTAATCATGATCCATTATGCGACATCCGTCAATGGCTCATTTCTAGATACAAGAATTGTATCAATGTTGATCTGATAATTTCTAGACAGCCTTTCGATGTGGATTAATTTTGAGTGTTGACAAGTATTGATTATAAAAGACAAATTTGTGACATTCGCGAAATTAATATTTTCAAAGACAACCCCTGGCATGCTAAGGCCATGGAGCCGCACCTTCCTTCCGAACTGGCCGGGCCCGCGGGCCGCTATCTGGTTCTGCTGGACCGGTGGAACCGCACCCACGCTTTGACGGCCCTGCCCCCAGGGCAGCGCCGGGAGGAATTGCTGGTGGATGCCGCCGCCCTTCTTCCCTTTCTCGCCGGGCTGCCTGCGGGAGCCCGGGTGGTCGACCTCGGCACGGGCATGGGGTCGCCGGCGGTGGTATTGGCCCTGGCCCGACCTGACCTGGAGGTGATTGGCGTGGATGCCTCCATGAAGAAGCTCGCCTTCCTGAGGCAGGTGGCCATGGAACTGCCGATCCCGAACCTGAAAGCCCTGCACGGACGCCTGGAGACACTGCCTCCTCTCGAAGCCGACTGGGGCACAGCCAAGGCCCTGGGGCCCCTGGCCTCCCTGGTGGGCTGGTGGGCGAGGCATGGGCGCAAAGGAAGCCCCTTCTTCGCCCTGAAGGGGGCGGACTGGGTGGAGGAGCGGGTACCCCAGGGCTGGACGGCCCAGGCACATCCTTATAGGCTGCCGACCCGCGGGGACCGCATGGTCATCGAACTCCGCCAGAGTCCAGCCCGGGACCCGAAATAAAAGAAGCCCCCCTCGGGGGGCTTCCTTGGCGCCAGGAGGGCTCTCAATGTGTGAGCGTGTCTCCGGCATGCAATTCTTCCACGGATCGGAGCACGCGGCAGGTGGCCGTCTGGGCATCTGTCCGGACCACCAGGGCCTGCCCGAGGTAGTAGGCGATGGATTCCGTGGGGGGCTTCTTCTGCTTGTCGAAGCCAACGGAGAAGGATTGTACCCGGGCGGCGAGGAGGACTTCGCCCACCTTGAGGCCATCCTTGGCGCCCTTGTCGATGATGATCATGTCCCCGCCGGCGGAGGCCAGTTTGTTATCCCTGGAAAAGACCACGACACCCGCATTGGCGGTGATCTTGATCGGCCCCGTGACGTCGGTTCGCAGCTGGGAGGGGAGGTTCGCGGGTTCGACGAACTTCTCCAGGTGATCCCCGACTTCCACGGAATCGAGGCAGCGTTCGATGACGGCTTCTGAGCCGTTCTTTTGGGTGCCGAGTACTCGCACGACCCCGATCTGCTGGATCACATCACCCAGGTTCTTCTTGGGAATGGTGGGGTGCATCAGCTTCCGGACCACGGTCTTGAGGATGAGGAAGCGGTCCCCGGCCTTCACGCCCTCGTTGGAGCCCCCGTTCAGGTAGACGGTTTCGCCCTCGCCCAGGTACTGCCGATCTGCGCGCTTGTTGCCGGTGATGGTGAAGGCGCCCTGGCGGTTGAGGTAGGCCTCGGCACCTTCGGGCACGATGAAGGGGAGCTGGATGAAATCCTGGAAGGTAAAGCCGAGTTCCGGGCGCAGGGAAGTGTTCTGATCCACACGCCGGCGGTCGGGCAGCAGGTCGGCCACGGCCTCGGGCACCGAGCCCGCAGTGGCTACGCCCCTGGCCAGATCGATCACCAGGGGGTCGCCGGGGTAGATCCAGTGGGGGTCCTTGATCCACTGATTCAGCTCCCAGATCTGGGGCCAGGCGTAGGGATTTCCCAGTTCCTTCCCTGCAAGATCCCAGAGGGTGTCGCCCTTTTCCACCAGGTGGGTCTTGGACCCTTCCGGGGCCTTGATTTCCTTGGGGTAATCCCATTTGGAGGCATGGGCTTCGACCTTGACGGCCTCGGCCGGAACGGTTCCCTGAGCCTGGAGACCCGGAACCGCAAGTGCCAGGACCAGGAGGAGGGGCGCCGCCGAAAAAGTACGCATCCGGCCAGCGTGCAGGCGAGTGGGCTGGTGCATCAGGAACCCCCTGTCAGGATTGAACAGCGCTGATTATAGGTCTTCGACTCGAATCATATCTGAAAATAGTGACAGTCTGTTGCGGACTTCGTCCTGGCTGATTTGCTCCAGCCGCTCGGTGGAGAACTGCTCCACCGTGAAGCTGGCCATGACCGAACCCACCAGGGCCGCATGCTTCAGGGCGGTCACATCCATCCGCTCGATCCAGGCCAGGTAACCCAGGAACCCGCCCGCGAAGGTATCTCCCGCGCCGGTGGGATCGAAGACGTTCTCCAGGGGGTAGGCGGGTGCGGCGAAGTAGCCCTCGGGAGTGAAGAGGGCCACCCCGTACTCGCCTCGCTTGACGACCAGGTTCTTGGGGCCCAAAGCCTGGATCTTCCGGTAGGCCTTGATGAGCCCATGCTCCTGGGTCAGTTCTCGGACCTCGGCGTCGTTCACCAGGAGGATGTCCACCTCCTTCAGGACGGCTTCCAGGGCCGACCTGGAGCCCCGGATCCAGTAGTTCATGGTGTCCAGCGCGATCCACTTGGGGCGCGTGGTCATCTGCCGGACCACGTCGAGCTGCAGGACGGGATCGATGTTCCCCAGGAAGAGATACTGGGACTCCCGGTAATTCACGGGGAGATCCGGCCGGAAATCCGCGAAGACATTCAGGTCGGTGGCGAGCGTGGTGGCCTCGTTGAGGTCATAGCCGTAGGTCCCCTTCCAGTGGAAGCTCAGGCCCTTGACCCGGGAGAGCCCGGCGAGGTCGATGGGCCTACGGTCGAAGACGCCCATCTGGTCCGGCCCGAAATCCTCGCCCACGACGGCCACGATCCGGACGGGGTGGAAGCGGCTGGCGCTCAGGGCGAAGTAGGTGGCCGAGCCCCCCAGGGCATGTTCTCTCCGGCCGAAGGGGGTTTCCAGGTCGTCGAAGGCGATGCTACCCACGGCCAGCAGACTCATGATCGGCTCCTCGCTTGAATATCAGGACTGGGCCGGCAGGAGCCCGAAGTACAACAGCCAGGCCTGGGTGCCCCCCATGGGAACGGGAGCCTGGGCGTAGCGGGACACCCTCGGCAACTGGCCCGAGGTCAACAGAGCGAGCAGTCCATCGTGCAAAATCTGATCCGGTCCGAGGGTCACCTGGAGGCTGCGCCAGCCCAGGACCACACCATCTTCCAGGCGGTCCCTGAGGCGATCCAGGGCGTCCGGAAGGGAATGCCCCCGGAGGTCCAGGATGGCGTCCACCTCGATGGCCATGCCCGCGGCCAGCTGAAAGCGCAGGGCTCCCTGGGGCTGGTCTGGGGGGACCACTTCGGGGGCAACGGGATCGGGAATCGCAGCCTCGGGTGGGGCGGGTGCTGGAAGCTGCACGGGGACGGCCACCGGCGCGGGTTTGGGAGGCTCCATGGGCGGGGTCGCCTGCTCCAGGGGGCTTTTTTCGAGGGGCTTCAGGCCCTTCAGGCCGTGGAGGGCCTCCTGAAACGTACCCGGAGCCGCCGGGTCGGACGCCGCTGGGACGGGGGTGGCACCCGCGCTGGCCGGGGACTTGGCCACGCGGGGCGGGGCCGGTCTCATCCCCATGGCCGACAGGAACACCGCATCCTCGTCGTCCAGGGCAGCGGGACCCCCTGGTTTGGGGACGGGCTTGGGCAGGGGCTTGCGGGCCGCGGAGGGAGGCTCCGGGTCAAGTTGTTGTTTGAGCTTTGCCAGATCCTGCTTCCAAGCCATGAACCATCCTCTTCCTGTCCAGAGTAGGTCATCCCGTGCTTCGCCCAAAGCCCGCCGTTGCAGCCCCCCCTCTGGCAGGAGGCAAAACGCCGCCGCGATGGGCGTTCAACCCGAACGGGCCTGGGTACATCCAAGGAGTGACGCCCCTTGGCGTAACCCGGCCCACCCAATGCTCGTATCCTTAATCAGCCACTCTGGAGGTTCCATGCGCCGCACAGCGCCCCTGCTCATCATTCCCTTCCTGCTTGCCTCTGGCTCCGCCCTCAAGGCCCAGAGCCCACACCTGGGGTTCAGCCTGAACCTGACGGTTCCCACCGGGGCGTTCAACAGCACCACCTACCCCGCCTACACGGACGCCTTCAACAACTTCGTCCCTCCGCAGCGGGAAACCTATGACGTGGGTCTGGGCGGCAGCTTCACGGCCAGCTTCCCCACGGACCGGAACCTGGCGGTTCGCCTGAATATCAGCGGCTCGTCAGAGAACGGCGTCAACCGCGCCCAGGGGTATTCCGACATCAACCTGCAGCACTCGATCTTCAGTCTCGGCGGCGACCTGCAGATCTTCCCCCAGGGCACGGCCTACCGGCACAGCGGCCTCTATTTCGTGGTCGGGCTTTCCGCCGACTTCGAGCGGTTCGACAGGAGCTTTGGCGATCCCCAGTACGACTACACCGACACCACCAGCAAGAGCCGTCTGGGCGGGAACATCGGCCTCGGGCACACCTTCGGCTACAACGCGGGCATGCGTTTCAACCTGGAAGCCACCTTCCACAAGACCCTCACCGGAAACGACACGGGCGCAGGGGATCCCCCCAGCACTGATTTCGTGAAGCTCGGATTCGGGTTCATCTTCTGAACGGGACCAGCCCAAGGGAACGGCCCCGCGAGGGGCCGTTCGTCTGTCCAGGTCACTGGGGCGGGGCCGGCTTCGGAGCGGGCTTCTTCTTCTTTTTCGGCTTGGCGGCTGCGGGCTCTTCCTCCTTGCCCAGCAGCCCATTGACCAGGCGTGCTGCATCATTGTTGGCCGGATCCAGCTTCTGGAGTCGTCGCGCATAGGTGAGACGCTCCTGCTTGGGACGGGCGTCGTCGGCCTTCACCTGCTCGAGCTTTCCGGCGACGTACTGGGGCATCCCACCCGCCTCGGTTATCTCGGCCTTCTCCGCTGCAAGGAAGGCCTGCCAATCAGCCGTGGTCTTGGCCGTGGTCTCCTTGGCCTGCCGCAGCCGGTCGAGGATGCCCTCCATGTCCTTCAGGGCCCGCTCGCTGTGGGCGATGGCCGCCTGCTGCTCGTCCATGAAGATCTTCAGCTGCTGCCGAAGCTTGATCTGGTCCTTGGTGAGCCCTGGCGCCTCGTCGAGGTCCTTGAGGCGGGGGGCCTGCTTGGCGATGGCCTCCCGGCACTCCTTTAGCTTCTGCTCATGTTCCAGGCGTGTCTTCGCGAGGAAGGGTCCCGCCGTCGTGAGGTTCTCTTCGGCAGCCAGCTGGGCCTTCTGGAAATGGGCCACCGCATCCTCCCAGCTGCCTTCGGCGACGCAGGCCCGCGCGGCCAGGCCCCGGAGGGCGACCAGGGCGTACATGTCGTTGTAGTCCGAGGGGTTGACCGTGAGCCCTTCCCGTCCGAGCAGGGCCTCTACGCCCTTGCGGACCGTGGTGGCCTCCCCCCGCTCCAGCTGGACCTCCCAGGGCCCCCGGACTTCCTTGAACCGGTCCGTGAGGCTCTGGGCGCCAAGGCTCGTGGCCAGGGCGCAGGCAAATAGGAATCCCAGGCGGGTCATGGTCGCTCCCCTTTGAAACGTTTGGACATGCAGGCTGACCCTAGTTCTTCGCGTGTTTCTTGGAGGATTTGGGTTCCTTCGCGAAAGCATCCTTGCCGGCCTTCAGGTTGTCGAGGGCCCTTTGGGCAGCGGCATTGCCAGGATTCAGCACCAGGAGGCGGTTCAGGAAGGCCGCCTGGACCTGGGGCGAGCCCAGCTTGGTGACGTTGTCGGGAACCCTCATCACCGCATCCACCCAGTTCTTGTTCCCCGCGATCTTCACCTTCCGGATGGCCTGCTGGGTGTTGAACTGGGTGATCTCATCCTTCTGATCGGCGACTACCTTGTTCGCCTTCGCAGCCGCCTCCTCGGCGGCCTTGATCATCCCCTCCACCTCCTTGCGGTTCTCGCCAAGGATCCTGGCGACCTTCGGCGCGTTCACCAGGTTCTGTTCATGGATAGGCAGGGCGGCCCGGATCTGTTCCAGTTCCTGCTGCTCCTGGGGGGCCTTGGCGATCCTGGCCTTGAGTTCTTCGAGACCCTTGGCATCCGGTTTTATTTTTTTCGCATTCACCGCATCCACTTCATCCTTCAGCGCTTTCAGGCTGGCCTGGAGTTCCTGCTGGCGAGGCTTGTTCTTGGCCACATAGTCACTTGATTCCTGGGACACCTTCTTCCATTGGGCAGAGATGGGGGCTTGGGCCTTGTCCAAGTCGGCCAGGGTGGCCCGGGCGGCCTGCACCCGGTTCTCCTGGATCTCGGCGGCCTTCTCCCAGAGGCCCGCCTCGGAGCAGACGCTGGCATAGAGGCGGTAGAGGGACATGAGCCCCTGGGCATTGTCCAGGCTCTGGGCGATGGTCTTCGCATTGGAGGCGTCGAAGGCGGGCCGCTGGGTGGGGACCAGGGGCTGGATCCTGGCCAGGGCCTCCTCGGGTTTCAAATCCTTTAGCAACTGATTGATTCCAGGGAGCTCTGTATTGAATCGCTGGACCAGATCGACCGAGGCAGGGGCCTGGGCGACCAGGGCCACCGCAGGAAAGAGCAGAACGGGCATCGGGCGCATGGGAACTCCATCGAAAGTCCAGGTTCCAGGGTAGCGAAAAGGCCGCAACGGGGTGTTCCCGATCGCCAAGATGTGACGGGATCAAGCTCCTGTCCGCTTCTCTTCCAGTTCGAGCCACTCCATTTCCAGGATTTCCAGTTCGGACTGGGTGCCGTCCCTGTCCTTCAGGGCCCGGTGACCTGGGCTGTCAGGGCGGAGGAAGGCCGAGGGATCCGAAAGGATGGCATCAAGGGTGGCCAGTCGATCCTGGAAGGTGGCCAGCTCCTGTTCGACCTCCGCGAGGCGGCGCTGCTCTTTCTGGGAAAGACCGGCCTTCCGCGCCTTGGCCGCCTCTGGGCGGGTCGCCAGGGGAGCCGATTCGACCCTGATGGAAGCCAGGGCCGAGGCCCGGGCCTTCCGAAGGCTGCGCACGGTGGTGGGCGGTCCCTCGTAGAGTTCCCAGCGTGGGATCCCCTCTTCGTTCCAGGCCAGCGTGTGGGTGGCCACCTGGTCCAGGAAGAAGCGATCATGGCTCACCAGGACGAGGGTGCCTCCAAACCCGATCAGGGCCTCCTCGAGGTTCTGGAGGGTGGGGATGTCCAGGTCATTGGTGGGCTCGTCC
>CAIMBM010000037.1 GCA_903839205.1 uncultured Holophagaceae bacterium
AGCTATGGCAGGGACACCAAGGGCATCATCCGCCAGCACCAGTTCCACAAGGTGGAGCTGGTGACCTTCGCCGGCGCCGACCAGGCCGAGGCCGAGCTGGAGCGGCTCACCTCGGATGCGGAGGCGATCCTCGAGGCCCTGGGGCTGCCCTACCGCCGGGTCCTGCTCTGCACCGGCGACATGGGGTTCAGCAGCCAGAAGACCTATGACCTGGAGGTGTGGCTGCCCTCGCAGAACACTTACCGTGAGATCAGCTCCTGCAGCTGGTTCGGCGACTTCCAGGCCCGGCGCGCCAACATCCGCGCGAAGGGCCGGGAGGGCAAGCCGGCCTTCGCCCACACGCTGAACGGCAGCGGCCTGGCCGTGGGCCGCACCTGGGTGGCCGTGCTCGAGAACTACCAGCAGCCCGACGGCAGCATCGTGGTGCCCGAAGTGCTGCGGCCCTACCTGAAGCAACTCGAGGTGATCCGCTGAAGGCGGGCCCGCTCCTTCGCGTCGAGGGTCTCGGCCTTCTGCGCGGGGGAGGCTGGGCGCTGAAGGACGTGTCCTTTGACATCGCCCCGGGCGAAGCCTGGGGCGTCATCGGCGAGAGCGGAGCGGGCAAGACCACCCTGCTGCATCTGGTGCTGGGCCTCCTGGACCCGACCGAGGGTCGCATCGACCTGGAGGGCGGGCCCTGGGCGCCGCTGCCCGAACGCCAGCGGCGGGCCCGCCGCGCGAGGGTGCAGGCGGTCTTCCAGGATGCCCCGGCGAGCCTGCCGCCCCACCGCACCGGCTGGGAGGCCCTGCAGGACCCCCTGGCGGTCTGGAATCGTGGCGATGCCCGCTCGCGCCGGACGGCGGCGAGACGGATGGCGGAGCGGGTGAAGTTCCCGGTGGCCGCCCTGGACCAGCGGCCCGGGGCCTGGTCCGGGGGGCTGGCCCAGCGCTTGTGCCTGGGGCGGGCCCTCATGCTGGGTCCGGGCCTGCTGGTCCTGGACGAGCCCACCTCGGCCCTGGACCCCACCCTGGCGGGCCACTTGCTGGCCCTGCTGCTGTCCCTCAGGGGCGAGGGAATGGCGCTGCTCGTGGCGAGCCATGACCTGCCCTCGCTGCGGACCCTCTGCGACCACATGCTCCTGCTGCGGGACGGGAAGGTCCTGTGCCAGGGTCCCACCAGACAGTTGCTGTCCAGTTCACCCCACCCCCACCTGCTGGAGCAGCTGGAAGCGGTGCCTGTGTTGAACTGCAGAGGAAATCAGTCGGTGGGCCCCGTCGAGGCGGCTACTCCTCCACCGACACCTGGGCGGCGCTGGCATTGATGTAGATGCCGCCGAAGTGCCCCCACAGGCTGCTGAAGCCGGGACGAAGGCGGCCCTCCTGGTCCAGCGACTGCATTTCCGCCGAAAGCAGCTTCTGGGCCTCGCTGGTCTGCAGGTCCTGGATCAGGCTGCGGCGGGACTCGAAGGTGAGGGCAGGTGCCGGCTCCCGCGAGGTGATGCGGGCGACCCAGAGCTTGCCGTCCTGGGTCCAGAGCACGGGGGTCGACTGGCCCACGGGGGTGTCCAGCAGGGCCTTCCGGATGGCGGGGTTGGCCACCAGATCGCGCAGGCCGCTGAGTGGGGCGGCGGCCTGGTCCGTGACGGGCCCAACGGCCTGCAGCCCGCCGCTCTTCAGGGCCTGCTGCGCCTTGGTCACTGCCAGCCTGCGGGCCTCGTCCAGCTGGTAGGCGGCCAGCACCTTGGTGCGGATCTCCTTGAAGGGCGGCACGGCCTCGGGCAGCTCCTCCTGCACCCGGAACAGCAGGTGATGCTCCGGGAAGGGCAGGGGCTTCGAGACCTCGCCCACTTTGAGGTGGAAGGCCTCGCCAAGGATCTGCGGGAGCTCGGGCAGTCCGGGCGTCTGGGCCGAAGGCTCGTTGCTGAACGGCTGGCTGAGCTGGGCGGCACTGCCCAGGCTCTTGGCGGCGGCCGCGAGGTCGCCGCCGTTGGCGCGCTTCCGGATCTGTTCGAGGCGCTCCTGGGCCCGGGTGTTGAACCTGCTGTCGGTGATCTCCCGGGCCAGCTCGGCCTTCAGGTCCTCGAATTTCTTCTCGCGGCGCCCCTCGAGCTTGATGAGGTGGACGCCGAATTGAGTGCGCACGGGCTGGCTGATCTCGCCGGGCTTCAGGGTCGCCGCCGCGTCGGAGAAGGGCTTGACCATCTTTGAGGCGTTGAACCAGCCCAGGTCCCCGCCGTTGCCCTTGGCGCTGGGGTCCTCGCTGAGTTCCTCGGCGGCCTTGGCGAAGTCCTGCCCCTTCACGAGGCGCTCGCGGAGCAGCTTGGCCTTGGCCGTGGCCTCCTGGAACTGGGCGTCGCCCTCGGCCTTGAAGAGGATGTGGCGGGCCTTGAACTCGGTAGTGTCGCCCTTGCGCGCCGCGAAGGCGGCCTTGAGGGTGGCCTCATCCACCTGGAGGTCCTTGCCCAGGGCCGCGCGGTCCACGGTCACGAACTGGATGACCCGCCGGGGCGGCTGGAGGAAGCGCTGGCCGCCGGCCTTGTAGAAGGCCTCGAGGGTGGCGTCCCCTGGGTCGGCGACGGAGGCGGGGTCCACGGCCAGGGTGGCCTGCTGGAAGGCCACCTTCTCGTTGCGGAGGCGGTTCTCCTGGGCGATCCAGGCCTCATCCACGGGGACGAGGAGGGCCGCCTGCTGGACCAGCTTGGTCCGCATCAGCTCGGCCCGGATGCCCCGTTCCTGCATGGCCGGGTTGAACCCGGTCTCCTGGAAGATCTGCTTCAGCTCGGCGTTGGACTTCAGGTTGCCCTTGGTGTCCAGCAGCATGGGGTACTGGCGGAGGAAGGCCCGGAGGCGGGCGCCGACCTCCTCGTCGGTCACCAGCACGTGGTGCCTGTCGGCCAGCTCCTCCATGAGCTTCTGGTTGATGAGGTCCCGCATGGCCTGGGACTGGACGAAGGGCTTGAGGGTCTCCGGGCTGGCCTGCTTGCCGTAGCGCTGGTAGAGCTCCTGCATGTGGTCGGCCAGTTCCCGCATGAGGACCTCGTGTCCGTAGACCCGGGCGACCACGGTATCCGCGGAGACCGCACCCCCGGTGGGGGCCAGATAGGCCACCAGCCCCAGGAGGACGACGATCATGACCGCCGCCATGGGTGTGCGGTTGGATTTGAAGACCTGACGGAAGGAACGAAGCATGCGGGGCTCCAGACGGACCTCCCAGATTAACAAGGGATGGTCCTTCGATTACACTTGAATGCTGGAGAGGTTGAATGGCCGTTCTGCCCGTGCTCACCTGGGGGGATCCCCGCCTCAAGAAGAACAGTGAGGATGTCGGGGCCTGGACTCCGGAGCTGGAACAGCTGGTATCAGACCTGTTCGAGACCTCCCTGCACGAAGAGGGCGTGGGCCTCGCGGCACCCCAGGTGGGCGTCAACCTCAACCTGGCGGTGATCGACTGTTCCTGCGGGGAGGATCCGGAGCAGAAGCTCGTCCTCATCAATCCCGAGATCACGAAGGAAGAGGGCACCCAGGTGGGTCCCGAGGGCTGCCTGTCGATTCCCGGCATTCGGGAGGTGCTCGAGCGCCCCCAGATGGTGACCATCCGCAACCGGACCAGGGAGGGCGCCTGGGAGGAACTGACCGGCGAGGACCTGAAGGCCCGGGCCTTCTGCCATGAGATCGACCACCTGCGCGGCCGGCTCTTCGTCGAGTACTTCGGTCCCGTGAAGCGCCAGCTCCTCCAGAAGAAGTACCAGAAACAGGCCCGGGGATGACCCGGATCGCCTTTCTCGGCACCCCCCAAGTCGCCGTTCCGGCCCTGAGGGCGCTGGCGGAGGAGGGGATCGTGGCGGTCTTCTGCAATCCGGACCGGCCCGCGGGCCGGGGCAGGCACCTGGAGGCCCCGCCCGTGAAGGTGGCGGGTCAGGCCTGCGGGCTCGCCATCCACCAGCCCCTGAGCTGGAAATCGCCGGAGACCCGGACCCTCTGGGAGTCCCTGCGGATTGACCTGGCGGTGGTGGTCGCCTACGGTCATATCCTGCCCCGCTGGATGCTGGATTCCTGTCCCATGGGCGTCTGGAACCTCCACTTCTCCCTGCTGCCCCGCTGGCGCGGGGCGGCGCCGGTGAGCCACGCCCTGCTGGCCGGAGATGAGGAGACCGGCGTCAGCCTCATGCGGCTCACACCGGGTCTCGACGAGGGCCCGGTGCTGGCCCAGTGCCGACGGGCCATCGGCCAGGAGAGCACCGCCGAGGGGCTGCTGGCCAAACTGGCCGTGGATGCCTCCGAACTCCTCATGGATGAACTTCCCAAGCTGCTCTGCGGCTGCGCCAGGCCCGTGCATCAGCCGTCGGAGCTGGCGACCTATGCCCCCAAACTCCGCAAGGAGATGAGCCGCCTGGACTGGCGTGTCCCGGCGGCGGACCTGCACCGCCAGGTGCGGGCCCTGTGGCCCTGGCCAGGATCCGAACTGCTGGTGGAAGGCCAGGCGCTCAAGGTCTGCGGCGTGGGGGCCCTCCGCACCTGCTACCGCGAGCCGGGCCAACTGCACTGGGGCAAGGAGGGGGCCTGGCTCACCACCTCAGACGGCGCCCTGGAACTCACCCAGCTCCAGCGCCCGGGCAAGCCCGTCCAGCCCGCCCTCCAGGCGCTCCAGCCCTGGGGGGCCACCGGCAGTCGGCAGCTCGACTGAAGGAGGCGCCCCGTCACTCCCCCGGGCCGAGGCTCCGATGCACATCCGGCAAGGCGTTGGCAGGGGGCAGGGTCCGCTGCCGTTCCCGGTTGAACCGCCGGAGCGCCTCGGCGACGGCCTGGATGACGGGGCCCCAGTCTTCCGTGTCCCCCTGGCGGAAGAGCCGCATGGAGTCCGGGTACCAGGGTGAGTCCTCGCGGTCCTTGAACCAGCGCCAGTCGGTCTTGTAGTGCGGCAGCAGCACCCAGCAGGGCTTCCCGAGGGCCCCGGCCAGGTGGGCCACGGCCGTGTCCACGGAGATCACCAGATCCAGGTGGGCGACCAGGGCGGCCGTGTCCGCGAAATCCCCGAGGCAGGAGCCGAGATCCAGCACATCCAATCCCGGAGGTGGAGAGGGGGGATCCCCATCCCCGCCACCCTTCTGGAGGCTGACGAACTGGACGCCCGGCACCGCCGCCAGGGGCGCCAGCAGGGCCAGGCTGGGAAGGGACCGGTCCTCATCGTTGTCGAACTGGGGATTGCCCCTCCACACCAGTCCGACTCGAAGGCCAGCGGGGGGGAGCCGGGTCCCCATGCTCCGGACCAGGTCCGGGGACGCGCGCAGGTAGGGGATCGGCGCCGGGATGGTGTCGAGCCGGGTGCCGCAGTGGAGGGGAAGGCTCAGGGGCAGGGTCCAGTAGTCCCAGGGCTCGGGTATCCAGTCACCCATGGCCACCACCACGTCCACGCCGGCGAGGGACGCGAACAGCCTTTTCAGGGCCGGGCGGCAGACGATTCCGATCCGGGCTAGGCCTGCCTCCTTCAGCAAGGGGGCGTAGCGGCAGAACTGGATCATGTCCCCGTAGCCGCCCTCGGAGCCGATGAGCAGGGACCGGCCGGCCAGGCTCTCGCCGCGCCAGCGGGGACCGGGCACCCGGGCCAGGAGGTCCAGGTTCCAGGAGCGGGCCTCCAGGGCCTGCCAGCCCTCCTCCAGACGGCCCTGGCGCAGCAGAAGGTAGCTGAGGTTGAAGCGGGCCTTGGCGTAGGACGCATCGAGGGCCAGGGCCCTTCGGCAGCATCGCTCTGCCTCCGCCTCGTCCTTCAGGCAGGCCTGAAGGACGCCGAGGTTGGACCAGAGCGCCGCGGAAGCGGGAAAGCGGGCGAGGGCGGCATCGTAGAGGTCCCGCGCCTCGCCGAACCGCTTCTGGTTGACCAGGAGCGCGCCGAGGTTCAGGTGCACCTGCAGGCCCGTGGGCGCCAGCGTGAGGCCGCGTCTGTAGCTAGCTTCAGCCTCCAGCAGTGCCCCCCCCTTCTCGAGGGCCACGCCCAGGTTGATGTGGGCCTCAGCCAGCTCCGGCGCGATCTGGAGGGCCCTGCGGAAGGCCGCTTCCGCACCCTGGAGGTCCTGGACCTCCAGGCAGTGGCTGCCCCGGGCGAAGAAGGCTGCGGCGCCCTCGGGGGCCGGGCTCATCGCGGGTTTCGCCCTTCTCTTCGCGTTCATGGTCTCCCAGGGCCTGGGGCTAACCCAGCCTCACCGCCACGTCGCGGTAGTCGGGATCCATGCCGTGGACGGCCCTGAACTCCTCCATGGCCAGGTCGGTGTGGCCCTGAAGCAGGTAGATCTCACCCAGGTCGTACCGCAGGCCGACGCTGTCCTCGGGGGGGAAGCCGGGAGCCAGGATCCCCTGCTGCAGCCACCCCACGGCGGCGGCGAGATCCCCCCGGGCCTGCTCGCAGATGCTCAGCATGGAGCAGCACTCCAGGGTGCGCTCGGGGTCGCCCATGGCGATCTTGAACTCCTCGATGGCCGGGTCGAGGAGCATCATTTCCTTGTAGGCGATGCCCAGGTTGTAGTGGGTGTCGTAGTCGTCGACCTTGACCTGCTTCTCCACGCCTTCGCGGAAGGCGCTGAACAGCTCGTCCACGCTCTGGATCTTCTCCACCACGTGGGTGGCGTCGTGCATCTCCTCGCCTTCGCCGCTGTCCATGAGCGCCGTGCCCAGCACGTCCGTGAGGTCGAAGAAGGAATTGGCGAAGTCGGTCTCGTCCAGGGCGCTGACGGTGGGGGCCTTCCCGAACTTCTGCAGGGCCGAGTCCGCCCGATCGAGGCGGAGCCTCAATTCGGGATTTCCCGGGAACTGCTTGAGGGCGGCCTCGATCTCGAGCTTGGCCTCCTCCGGACTGCCGTAGTCGAGCTGGAAGTCGATGTCGCCCAGCAGGGTCTCGAGCTCTTCCGCCGTGGGCCCGGGGACCGGGGAGGGGACTGGCACTCCGGGGACGGGTGCGGGTTCCACCTCGGGGAGCGCGGAGAGGGCCTCGATGACCTCCGGCGAAAGCTGGCGGGTGGGCATGGGAGGCAGGGGCGTGGTGGGTGCGGACGTGGGCCCCAGGGGCTCTTCGGGGATGAAGTCGGAAAGGGTGGATTCCATCCAGCTCAGGTCGGACGCATCCAGGGCCACCGGCTCCGGGGGCGCCGGGACGGGTTCGGCACGCTGGGGCTGGGGCGCGAAGGAGATTGGCGCCAGGGGCTCCCGATCGGGCAGCAGCGGGAGGCCGTGGCTGGGGACCGAGGGCCTGGCCGCCGATGGGGTCGGGACCGGGGCCGGCGGATGGGCCTCGAACCCCGGAAGGTCGAGCCCGATCAGCATGTCCATGTCGCTGGGCAGGTCCTCGCTCAGGGCCGGCGGGGCCGAGGGTCGGCCCGGTGGGGGGGTGCTGGGCGCCACGGGTGCGGCAGGCTGAGGCGCTCCGGGCTCAGGCAGGCCGAGGGTGCGGCGATGAATGCGGGTGGAACCGGGGAAGAGCTGCTCCGCCAGATCCAGGAGCTGCGCGGCTTCGCGCTTCCGGCCCAGCTGGGCCAGGGTCTGGGCGCTCTGCACGTACTGCATCTGCACCTGGGTCAGGCGTCCGGTGGTGCGGTGGACGCTGACGATGGCCTCGATGATGGTCAGGTCGGCCGGGTCCAGCTCCAGGGCCTTCTTGTAGGTCTCGATGGCCCGTTCGGGGCTGCCACCCCGCATGAAGGCTTCGGCCTCGCGCGAGAACTGGTCGATGCGAAGGCGCCGGACCGGATCCACTTCCGTATCGCCGCCGCGGGTGGTTTCCGGGAGCGGCTGAGGGGCGAAGCCGGCCGGCTCTCCCGCCGAGGAGAAGGCGAAGGAGCCCGGCGCCACGGCGCCCGGCACCACACCCAGGTTCTGGAGCTGGCCCCCGAGCCGGCCGACGAGGGCCTGGTCGTTGTTCTGGTAGGCCATGCCGTAGGCACTCTGGAGCGCCTGGATCTGGTCGGCCCGGTTGCCGCTCTGATGCGCGATCTCGGCGAGGAGGACCCACCCTTCGATGCTGACATTCCCCTGCAGGGCGGTTTGGAGACTGCGGCTGATGACATCGCCGGAACCGCGGCGCGCCAGTTCCCGGGCGATGGGGGCGAAGAGGCGGAGGCCCTCCTCTCCGCGGTCCGCGCTGACGAGGTTCCGGAGGGCCTTCTCGCAGAGAGGCAGGGACTTCTCGGGCAGCTGGGCGATTTCCGCCAGGGATTCCAGGGCCCGGTCAGGATGGCCGCTGCGCAGTTCGATCTCGGCCAGGGCCTCGAGCAGTTCCGTGTTGCGGGGGTTGATGGTGAGGCCTTCCCGCAGCCGCTGGGCGGCGGTGATGTAGTCCCCCTGGATCACCCCCAGGCGGCTCTGGGTCAGGAAGACCTGGGGCGTGGAGATCATCGACTTGGCGCGCTCGAGGATCTGGTTGGCCTCGCCGTGCATCTGCTCCATGGCCAGGGACTCGGCCACCTCGAGGTAGATGCCCGCGGCGCGCTCCTTCATGCCCTCCTTGTTGTAGAGGTCCGCCAGCTTGACCTTCATCTTCAGGTTCTTGGGGTCCAGGTCGACGACCTTGTTGAACTCCTCCAGGGCCC
>CAIMBM010000038.1 GCA_903839205.1 uncultured Holophagaceae bacterium
GCATGAGCCTGAAGGTCCTCAAGTTCGGCGGCAGTTCCATCGGCAGCGCGGAGGCGCTGCGCCGCGCCACCGCCATCGTCCGGGACGAACTGCCGGCCGGTGGGCTGGTGGTGGTCTCGGCCCTGAGGGGCACTACGGACAGCATCCTCGAGGCCTGTGCCGCCGCCGGCCGGGGGGATCTCACCTCGGCCCAGGCGATCCTCGAGGCGCTCCGATCCCGCCACCAGGATGTGGCCCGGGAGTTGGGGCACCTTCAGAAAGTCCAGAGCGAATGGGATCCGCTCTTCGGGAGGCTCGACCAGGTCCTCACCGGCATGGCCATGCTGGGGGAAGCCACGCTCCGCGGCCGGGACGGGGCCTTGGCGATCGGTGAAACGCTCTCAGCCCATCTGGCGGCTCGGTGTTTCGGTGGCGAATTCCACGAGGTGCGCGACGTGATGAAGACCGATGCGCGGTTCGGCAAGGCCCGCCCCCAGCTCGGCGCCATCCGCCACGCAGCGGCCCCCTGGCGCGCAGCACTGGCCAAGGGGCAGCTCTGGATTACCCAGGGTTTTCTGGGAGCCACCCCGGATGGCGTCACCACCACCCTCGGCCGGGGGGGATCGGACACCAGCGCCACCCTGCTGGGAGAGGCCCTGGACGCGGAGGAGGTGCAGATCTGGACCGATGTGGATGGGGTGCTCACCGCGGACCCGAGCCTGGTGCCTGAGGCCCGACCCATTCCGCAGATGAGCCTCAGCGAGGCGGAGGCCCTCAGTGCCTTCGGCGCCAAGGTGCTCCACGCGGATTCCCTTGCCCCAATAGGCCGGGCGGGGTTCCGTCTGGTGGTGGCCAACACCCTTCGCCCTGGCGCCTCCCGGACCGAGATCCTGCCGGTGCCCCCGGAGCGGATCGCCGGCGTCGTCACCTCGGTGGCTTATAAGGAGGGCCTCAGTTTGGTCCGTTTTCCGGCATCGGACGGCTTGGAGCCGCCCATCGAGGCGGCCCGCAACCTGGAGGAGGCCGGGGCCCTGCGCTTCGGGCTGATCTCAAGCCCGGCCGGTACGCTGCTGGCCATACGTCCTGAAACCCATGCGGCCGCCGAGGTGCTGGGCACTCTGGCCGCCTCGGGGGTCATCTGTGAGACCGGGTGGGCGGTGGTCGCCCTGGTGGGCGAAGGCCTGCGGGCCGACCCCGTGGCGGCCCTGCGCCACCTCGCCGCTCTGGGCCATGAACCGGTCGGGGGGCTGCTCACGGGCAGCAGCACAGTCTCCATCGCCTTTCTCGTTCCCGAGTCCCGCCTAGGGGACCTGATTCCCCGCCTGCACATCCGCTGTGTGGATGGCCTGCGCTCATCCGACGATCGAATGATCTGAGCACTGAAACTGGGGGGTCAGCCCTGACGCAGCAGCCAGGCAGTCAGTCGCGAGTGGAAGCCCTGGGGGTCTTCGAGATCTGAGGGGAGAAGACGCGCAGGATGGCCGGGATCCCCTACCACCAGGGGGGTCGCTTCCACCAGATTGGGCAGACGCTGGCCATCGGGCAGAGACCAGATGGCTCCCCGGGTTTCGGCTTCCCTCGGCTGTGAGGCCTGGCGCCGCTCCCCCTGTGTCTCGCAGACCATCATCTTTCTCCTTTGAAGTCTAAAAGATAGGCCTCCCGATCCACCGCGCCACCTGCGACCCTCATGGGATCGGAGGCTCCCATGACCCGCCGCATTCTCATCACGGGTGGTTCGCGCGGCATCGGCCGAGCCTGCGCCCTGCATCTGGCCCGGGCCGAGGCGGCCCATCTGGTGCTCTTGGGCCGGGACGGCGAAGCCCTCGCGGATACCTCAAAAGCCGTCAGGGCGGCTGGGGGTACCGCAGCTGTTTTCGTGGCGAATGTGACGGACCGCACCCGTCTGGCGGAGGTCGCCCAGGACCTTGGCCCCCTGGATGGCCTGGTGGCCGCAGCGGGCATCTCCGGCATGACGCC
>CAIMBM010000039.1 GCA_903839205.1 uncultured Holophagaceae bacterium
ACGCCCCGCACCATCGAGGTCAGCAACATCGTGGGCAGCATCGCGGCCTCCCTGGCCACCACCGCCGTCATCCTCCTCATGGCCACGGTCTACGGCTTCGCCCCCAGCGCGACCCACCTGCATCCGCTTCCGGCCCCGCAGCCCAATGCCATGGCCGCGGTGCTGAGAGGGGTCTTCGGGGGCAGCGGCGCACCCTGGTTCATGTACATCATCGGCGCGGTCATCGCGGCCGCTGTGGAGATGTGCGGCGTGTCCGGCCTGGCCTTCGCCATGGGCATGTACCTCCCCATGGAACTGAATTCCCCCCTCGTGCTGGGGGCGGTCGTAGCCTGGTTCGTGAGCCGCTCCAGCTCGGATGTGAAGCTCGCCAAGGCGCGCCATGAGAAAGGCACCCTCATCGCCTCGGGCTTCATCGCCGGGGGGGCCCTGGTGGGCGTCCTGGCGGCCTTCCTTAAGTTCGTGGAGGACGCCACCCACGCCCACCTCATCCCCGACATCACCGCCTGGGGCGGCTTCGGATCCTTCGTGGGCGCCTGGGGCAACTGGATCGGCCTGGTGGTCTTCGTCCTCCTGGCCTGGGGCCTCTACTGGGACAGCTGCCGGGAAGAGGTCGAAGCCTGACCTGAAGACCGGTGGGCCAGCCTCTGCCTCCACGCACTGAACGACGATGCCCTTCTGGAAACCACACCCAAGCCGCAGGAGCCCGTGATGCCCCATGAATCCCAGCCCCAGGAGATCAAGGGTCTGCCGGACAATGCCCGACACCCGCTGGCTCCCGGCGAGGCCTATGTGCCCCTGGTGACCGCGGAGACCGGCGTGGCTGAGGTGACGGTCCGCAGCGTGTCCATGGGCCTGCTCTTCTGCGCCATCTTCAGCATGGCCGCCGCCTACCTGGCCCTGAAGGTGGGCCAGGGCATCGAGGCGGCCATTCCCATCGCCATCCTCGCCGTCGGGTTGTCCCGGTTCTTCCAGCGCCGGAACAGCATCCTGGAGAACGTGATCATCCAGAGCATCGGCGCCAACAGCGGCCACGTGGTGGCTGGCGCCGTGTTCACCATTCCCGCCCTCTACATGCTGGCCGCCATCCCCGGCAGCGGCGTGGTCCAGCCACACCTGTGGCAGGTGGTGCTGGTGAGTTTCCTGGGAGGCAGCCTGGGCATCCTGTTCCTGGTGCCCCTGCGCTACCACTTCATGATCGAGAACCACGGAGTGTTCCCCTGGCCCGAGGCCACCGCCACCACCGAGATCCTGGTCACGGGCGAGAAGGCCGGCAACCAGGCCAAGACCCTGGCCATCGCCGCCGCCATCGGGGCCATCTACGACGGCCTGGTGGGCATCTTCAGGGCCATGTCCGAGACCATCCGCTTCCGCCATGCCTGGATCGGCGAGATGCTCGAGAAGCGCTACCTCAACTTCAACCTGCTGAACAGCGCAGCGACCCTAGGAATCGGCTACATCATCGGCCTGCACTATGCCGCCATCATCGCCGCCGGCAGCTTCTTCGCCATGTTCGTGCTGGTTCCGGCGGTGCATGCCATCGGCGAGCACGTGCCTCTGATCCTGGCCCCGGGCACGAAGCTCATCGCCCAGATGGCCCCCGAGGAGGTCTTCAAGAGCTACGTGAAGATCGTGGGGGTGGGGGCCATCGCCGGCGCCGGCATCATGGGCGTCCTGGCCTCCCTGCCCAACATGCTCCGCTCCATCGTCAGCAACCTGCGGGGCCTGAAGCACCAGGACACGCGGGAGGCCGCCGCCGTGCCCCGCATGGACCGCAGTTTCAGTGGGGCCTTCGTGGGCACGGGCCTGGTCATCGCCGGCCTGCTCACCCTCCTCTTCTTCAGCTTCGGCCTCGGCATCCGGCAGGCCCTGGCGCCCGCGTTGACGGCCACCGCCCTGGTGATGGTCATCTCCTTCCTCTTCGCTCCGGTGGCCGCCCGGGCCATCGCCACCATCGGCACCAACCCCATCTCCGGCATGACCATGCTGACCCTCCTGATCACGGGCCTGGTGATGTTGCGCCTGGGCTTCCGCGGCGGTCCCGGCATGTTCGTCACGATGATGGTGGGGGGCGTGGTCTGCACCGCCCTGGCCGCCAGCGGCGCCTTCAGTACCGACCTCAAGATCGGCCATTGGATCGGCGCCACGCCAGCCCGGCAGATCGCCTGGAAGTTCGTGGGCACCCTCGTGGCGGCCCTGTTCACGGGCATCGCCATGTGGATCCTCGCCCACCAGGGCTTCGGCAGCAAGAACGTTCCGGCCCCCCAGGCCAGCGCCATGCAGGCCATCCTCGAGGGCGTCTTCGGGACCACTGCCATGCCCCTGCGCTGGTACTTCTTCGGACTTGGCGCCATTCTCAGCCTCGTCCTCCGCATCCTGGACGTGCCGGCCCTGGGCTTCGCCCTGGGCATGTACCTGCCCATCGAGCTGAACACGCCCCTCCTGCTGGGCGGCATCCTGGCCCACCTGGTCAACCGGAAGAAGGCCGGCGACACCGATGCCGTGGCCAAGGCCCGCGAGAACCGCGGCGTGCTGATTGCCAGCGGGCTCATGGCGGGCGGCGCGATCATGGGCGTGGTGGCGGCCCTCGTGAAGATGCGCTGGCGGGACGGCTTCCCCATCCTCAGCGAGGCCGCCGCCGAGGGCGCCCTGGGCGAATGGATCGCCATCGCCGCCCTCACGGCCCTGTGCGTCTACGTGGTCGTCAGCAGCCGGAAGGCCCAGGCCGAGACCTAGGATTTATGAACGATTTCAACCGCAGATGCCGCAGCTGGACATAGATGAAAAGCCAGGATCCGGCCTTATCTGCGCAATTTGCGGCATCTGTGGTTAACCGTCATTTGTTTTATTCCTGATCTCTAAATTTCGAGTCAACGCTTTGCCCGTTCCCCCGGTATGGCTAGGTGAAGGAGGGATCGTGACGTGTTTCCGGGAACCGAGGCGCTGCTAATGGAGGCCGGGCTCAACCTTCCCCCGGCAGCCCCGGCGCCGGATCCCCTGGAGCCGCTGATCCGGCGCATCCGGGCGGGCGAGGTGGAGCCCTTTGAGGAGTTGATGGCTCATACCGAGGCCCGGATCTTGGCCTTAGCCTGGCGGATCCTCGGGGACCGGCACCTGGCCGAAGACGCCGCCCAAGAGACATACCTCCGCGTCTTCCGGTCACTTCACACCTTCCGGCTCGGCGAGCGTTTCGAAGCCTGGCTGATCCGGATCGCCGTGAACGTCTGCAACGACCTCGCGCGGAAGCGCGGCCCCCTGCCGGTGCGTATGGAGACTCTGGAGGCCCTCGAGGGCGATGCCGCCATCATGAACGCCGAGGAGACCGCTCTGCTCCAACAGCGGAGGGCGCTGGTCCGCCAGGCCCTGGCCCAGCTGCCCCAGGCCGAGCGTGCGGCCCTGGTCCTGCGGGACCTGGAAGGGCATTCCACCGAGGAAGTGGCCAGGATCCTGGGCGTCCGCCCAGTCACCATCCGGTCCCAGGTGGCTTCAGCCCGCTCGAAAGTGCAGGCCTTTTGCGCACGCCTGATTCAAGCAACCCCCGGAGGACGACTATGACGACAACCCATGTCCTCGACCAGCTTCCCCTCTGGATTGAGGGCGATCTCAAATCCCCGGAGATGGCCGCGGTGGAAGCTCACCTCGCAGAGTGCCCCAGGTGCCAGGAAGCCGCCGCGCAGCTGAGGACCAGCCAGGGCTGGTTGCGGGAGGCCCTGGCCCCGCCCTTCGACCCCGCCCCACAGCATCCCCTTCGCCGCCGGGTGATGGACCGGATCCGCGCTGAGACTCCCACCAAGCCAGCCCCCGGCCTTGTCCGCCGTTCCGCCCTGCTGGCGGCCTGCACGGCCTCCCTGCTGATCGGTTTTAATCTCTGGCGACAGAGCCACAGAATCCCTTCCGTCCTGCCCCTGGGACCCGCACCTCCCGAGGCCGTGGAACAACCCACCGGGCCGGCTCTGCACCTACCGCTAGCCACTCATGGACATCCGGCCCCGCGAGCTATCCGAGCACGACCAGCCCCCAGGCCGGAGGCCCAAGCCCCACCCCAAGACAAACCCGCCTGCATCGAATTCCAGACCGCCGATCCCAGCATCCGCATCATCTGGCTGGCCCAGAGCAAGCCCCAGCCCGGCACTCGCCCATCCCTGGAGGATAAGTCATGACCATCATCCGCACCCTTGCCCTTGCCACCCTGCTGGCCCTGGGAGCACCCGCCGAGGCCCAGACCGCGCCTTCCCACCAGGTCAATGCCACTCCTCCGCCCGCCCCGCCCAGGCCGCCCGAACCGGATCCTGATCCCGCCGTGCTCAAGGCCATGAGGAGCCGGATTTTCGAGATCAAGCACCGCAGCCCCATGTTCCTCGTCAATACCCTCCGAGTGCTGGGCAGCGGCGTGCGGGGCGCCCGGATTGACTCCAACGACAGGGATGGCCTCAACACCATCAGTGTGCGGGATTTCCCGGAGAACATCGCTGTCATTGAGGAGGCCATCAGGCGGCTGGACGTGCCTTCGGCCATCCAGAAAGGGTCCGATGTGGAGCTGACCCTTCAGGTGCTGTTCGCCTCCAAGTCCAACGCCCCAAGCACCGAGTTGCCTGCGGATCTCCAGGAAGTCGTGAAGCAGCTTAAGGGGACCTTGGCCTACCACGGCTACGCGCTGGCCGCCAGTTTCGTCCAGCGGGCACAGATCCTGGACAACGGCAGCAGCGTAACCAGCGGGCTGGGTTACGCATTGCCGGGAGCGCTGGCAGCAGCTGATGCCAAGGACCCCCAGCCTCTGAAGGTGGAATGGCGGGCTTCTGGACTCAGGCTGGAAAGCCCCGCCGACGGTCCTTCGGTTCTTGAGATCGGCTCCTTTTGGCTGGGTCTTCAGGACGAGAGCGCCACCAGATCTGGCACCCTCGCCAAGTTCAACACACCGATCTCCCTGCGCGAAGGGGAGCGGGTGGTCGTGGGGACTTCCGCGGTCAGGGACCACGCTGTCATCGTGGTTCTCTCCGCCCGTCAGATCAAGCGTTAGGGACCTCAATTCCAGGCGATCTACTCTCGCAAGGCGGCCAACAACTCCGATTGCACCCCCTGCGTTCCGACCACCAGATTCCCGCTCTCGAACCAGCCTTGACCGCCTTCCCAGTCGGTGATGGCGCCGCCCGCCTCCTGCACCAGCAGGACGCCGGCGGCGATGTCCCAGGGCTTGAGGCCCAGTTCGAAATAGCCGTCGAAGATGCCGCAGGCCACGTGGGCCAGGTCCAGGGCGGCGCTGCCGGCGCGACGGATGCCCTTGGCCCGCGGGAAGACGCGGCCCAGCGCGGCATCGAACAGCGGCCAGCGCTCGCCCAGCTGGAAGGCGAAGCCCGTGGCCAGGAAGGCGCCATCCAGGCCCGCCTGTCGCGAGACGTGCATGGGTCGGCCGTTCCAGGTGGCGCCCTGGCCGCGGACGGCCTGGAAACAGTCCTCCCGGAGGGGATCCAGGATGCAGCCCACCACGGGACCCTCGGCATCCCAAAGGGCCACGGATACACACCAGTGCGGGAAGCCCTGGACGAAGTTCAGGGTGCCGTCCAGTGGATCCACGATCCAGCGCACCTGCGCATTGCCGTGGCTGCCGCCTTCCTCGCCGACAAAGCCATGCTCCGGAAACCGCGAGGCCAGCTCGGCCCGGATGGCGGCCTCGGCGGCCCGATCGGCCTCGCTCACCACATCATGCTTGGTCTTCTCGGTGATGGTGGCCGGATCCAGTTTGCGAAAGTATCGAAGCAGCACCATCCCCCCGGCCTCGGCCGCAGCCACACAGGCCTCCCGTTGTGCATCGAACATGGTCACCGTCCCTGGCCTGATTCTGCCACGGCGGCCTCGGCCCGGCGCTGGATGGCCCGGATCATGCCGGGAAAGACGAACAGATGGAAGGGCAGGACCGAGTACCAGTACAGCAGCCCCAGCAGGCCGTGGGGCTCGAAGAACGCGGTCTGTTCCAGTCGGGAGCCGTCTCCTTCCGGGTTCACGGTGAACTGGAGCCAGGCATGCCCATCCAGCCGCATCTCGGACCGGAGGCGAAGCAGCCGGTCCGGCTCGAGGGCCTCCACCCGCCAGAAGTCCACGGGGTCGCCCACCCTGAGTTCCCGCGGGTGGCGCCTTCCCCGGCGCATGCCCATTCCGCCCACGACCCGGTCCAGCATCCCCCGCATCTGCCAGAGCAGGTTGCCGGCAGGCCAGCCGTTCTCCCCACCCAGGGCGCAGCAGGTCTGGAACACCACGTGGGGCGGAGCCTTCACGAGCCGTTGGTGCCGCTCCAGCAGCATGCCCTCATGGGAGCCCAGGGCTGGGCCCTCGGTTTCCCCCGCCAGGCTGGAGGCCCAGGTGGTCTCCACCGCGTCCTCGTCCAGACGCTGGAGGGCCAGGGCCAGGGCCTCGCGGTAGGGCATGGGCTTCACACTGAAGGTCTCCAGGGCGCGCGGATCCTGGACCACCACCTCGGTGGACATGCCTTCCACCAGGGCCGCGGCCAGGGCCATGGGAATGGGCGTCAGCAGGTCGACCCAGAGCACCGACAGGATCGGCAGCGGGACGTTCATGGGAATGATGAGACGGCGCAGGCCCCGGGCCTCGGCATAGCCCAGCATCATGTCCCGGTAATCGAGCACATCCCGGCCCCCGATCTCATAGACCCCGGCCGCATCGGGATGGTCGAGGGCCTCCGTAAAGTAGGCCAGCACATCGCGGACCCCGATGGGCTGGCAGCGGGTGTTCAGCCAGCGGGGGGTGATCATGATCGGCAGGCGCTCCGTCAGGTGGCGGATCATCTCGAAGCTGGCGCTCCCGCTGCCCACGATCACCGCGGCCCTGAATTCCAGTACGGGAACACCGGCCTCCCCCAGGGCGGCACCGACCTCCTGGCGACTGGTCAGGTGCTCACTGCGCTGGCGGGAGGGGTCCCCCAGCCCGCCCAGGTAGATGATCCGGCGGACACCAGCCTGAGCGCAGGCCGCGGCGAAGGTCTGCGCCTGACGCAGATCCCGCCCCCGGAAATCCGCGCTGTCCTCGCCCATGGCATGGACCAGGTAGTAGACCTGGGACACGCCCTGGAGCGCGGGTTCGAGGGAGGCGGGATCGGACACATCACCCTTGACCACCTCGACCCCCGGCCACCGTCGGCCCGCCAGCCGCTCGGGATTGCGGACTAGGCACCGCACCCGACGGCCCGTCGCCAGAAGACGGGGGACCAGGCGGCCACCGAGGTAGCCCGTGGCGCCCGTCACAAGGATCAGCGGCCTGCCAGGATCCATCAATGTGGCCCCCTGGGGCCGGTCCTGGTTCATGCGGACACCAGATCGGCGTAGACGAACCCGTCCCGCTCCACCACCTCCCCGCGCCGGATCGGCACGGGATGGCGGAACATGGGCCCGTCCCAGGCAAAGGTATGGAACTCTCCCCGCTCCCCGCAGGGATCCACCCCAGGGGGCAGTGCCGCCAGGAGGGCCGCGTCGAAGTCCCGGCCGGCGAAGCTGGCCTCCAGCAGTCGGGGATCCACGCACACCAGGGTGGCCTTCAGGCCCGCGGCCACCATGTCCCGGGCCAGGGACGCCGTGTCCGCGTTCCAGATGGGGAACAGCGGGGTCAGGCCGCTCCCGGCCAGTTTCTGGAGGCGGTAGTCCCGCACGTCCTCCAGGAACAGATCACCAAAGGCCATGGCCCCGATGCCTTGGGCCACGGCCCGGGCACAGGCCTCGACCATGCGGGCCTCATAGGCCTCATTCGAGCAGGGCCAGGGCAGCGGCACCTTCCAGAGGGGCAGGCCAGCCGCCTCGGCCTGGGCCTCCAGCAGCCCCTCGCGTAGACCGTGCATGGCCACCCGGCCGAAAGCCTCATTGGTGGTGGTGAGGAGGCCGACCACGTCCACTTCATCTGAGGCGCGGAGCGCATGCAGCGCCCAGGCGGCATCCTTGCCGCTGGACCAGCTCAACAGGGCCCTGGGTCGGGTCATGGAATCTCCCCATTCAGTATGTACTTTCATAAATCCTGACGAATTTGGTAAACTTTATTGGGAGCCCGCCATGCCCAAGGTCATCAACATCGAACCCACGCCCAACCCGGATGCCCTGAAGTTCCTGGTCCACCCTGCCATCCTCAAGGCGGGATCGCGCTCCTTCAAGGATTTCGGGGCGGCCGTGGGCGACCCGCTGGGTTCCTGCCTCTTTGGCCTAGGCAAAGTGACCTCGGTGTTCTACATGGACCGCTTCGTCACCGTGAACAAGGAACCCTCCGCGGAATGGAGCGACCTCATCGATCCCATCTGCGAGGCCATCGAGGAACTCAAACTGCCGGAGAACCAGGCCGGGGATATGGCCCCACTGACCTCCGGCGGGGATGCCGATGCCACCCTGGAGCGCATCAACCACCTGCTGGACACGCGAATCCGGCCAGGGCTGGCCGGGGACGGCGGGGGCCTGGAAGTGGTCTCCTTCGACGGCCAGACCCTCCAGATCAACTACCACGGCGCCTGCGGATCCTGTCCCTCCTCCACCAGCGGTACCCTGCGCTACATCGAGGGTCTGCTCCAGGAGGAGATCAGTCCCAGCCTCCGGGTGGTCAGTTGGTAGGCCGGAAGTCCGAGGCCTGGCCGATCCCGGCCCTACGGCACCTCGGTCCTGGCCAACGGCCAGGCCGAGTGGAGATCAGTCCCAGCCTCCGGGTGGTCAGTTGGTAGGCCGGAAGTCCGAGGCCTGGCCGATCCCGGCCCCACGGCACCTCGGTCCTGGCCGCAGGCCATCCATGGTGGTGACGAGTTCCGGCCCCTGTAGCCAATTGCCTGCCCCTGAAGGCAGCCCATTCCCCACAAGTCTCTTCGGTTAGGATGAAGGGGCCTGGCGGGCGAAGAATTGACCAGAGTTCTGCAGGTTGGCTGGTAAATCTTGCGCCGCAGAAAAAGCAGGGCAACCTAGAAGCACTCCTGGAGATCTCAATAGTGGTTATGGAACCTGCCAAGCCCCAGTCCGGCGCCTTGGATCATCTTGCGGCGCTGGCCGACCTGCTGCGGGACAGTCGGACGGATGCGGCCCAGCTCTTCGAGCAGGGCCTGGCCCTGCTGCGGCAGACCCTGGGTGTCGACCAGGCCCTGCTGACCCGCGTCACGGACCTTGGCCACGAAGTGCTCTGGTGGACCTCCGTGTCCGACTCGGCCATGGCCGGCATCATCAATGCCCCCGAAAAGGGATTCTGCCCCTTCGTGATCGCCCATCCCGACCGCCAGATCATCATCCAGGACGCCGCTACGGAATCCCTCTGGTGCCAGACCCCTGGCTACCTGGAACTGGGCATCCGCGCCTACGCCGGTGTGGCCCTGAAGGTGGGGGACAAGGCCATGGGGACGCTGTGCGTGCTGCATTATTCGCCCTGCACCTTCACGCACCCGGACCTGGCCCTGTTGAAGACCATGGGCCACCTCATGTCCCGGACCTTCGAATCCGAGAACCTGAAGCAGGAACTGCAGGCGGCCCTCGAGGCCCTGGAACTCAGCAGCGCCATCGTCGAGGACAGTGCCCTCCAGAGCGTGCGATCGGGCCTTCCCAACCGCCGGTACCTCGAGATCTGGCTGCGTTCAACCCTGTTCCTGGCGCGGCGGCGGCGGGAGCCCATGGCGCTCGCGCTGTGGTCCCAGCCCATGGCTCCCGGCACCCAGGGCCGCCTTGCCGCGGTGGCGGGGCACCTGCGTGGCGGGGACCTCCTCGTGGAATTGTCCACGGATCAGTACCTGCTCCTCCTTCCCAATACCCTCGTGTCAGGGGCGGAGCTGCTTCTGTCCCGCCTGCACGAGAGCTTCGGGAACCACCCCACCGGAGCCACCCTGTGGCTTCCGGACGGGAAGGACATGACCATGAAGTCCGCTTTGCGGCGGGTCGCCAAAGCCTTTACCGACGCCAATCGCGAGGGTTTGGCGCTGCTCTGGAACCACGGCTGAATCCATCGCCCGAACCCCCTGGCTGGCCCATGCACCCGGGTCCATGGGATGATGACGGGCTCTGGTGCAGCCGGTGAGATTCCGGCCTTCGGGAGGTGAAGATTGGACACTCCGACCCTGGTGAACGTGGCCCTCAACGCATTGGATGGCCGGGAAGGCCCCAGCCGCGAGGATCTCTGCCACTGGTACGAGTTGATGCATCTCGGCCGCCTGCTGGACGACAAGGCGCCCAACTACCTGAAGCAGGCCATCGGCTGGTCCTA
>CAIMBM010000040.1 GCA_903839205.1 uncultured Holophagaceae bacterium
GATGACGATGGTCTGGTCGCCCCGGAAATCATGCCGGTCGGCGATGGCCCCGGGCAACTGTGCGTCGATGTGCTCGATGATCATGATCCACCCAGGCTAAAAAATCGTACCTACGCCGCGCTCGCCTGCATCCATCAGCATCTCGCGGATAGCCTGCTGGCTGGTGAGGCCCTTCTCCGCCTCGATGGCTTCCTGGCGGGCCAGGCTTTCGTAGAACCGCGCGATGTGGTCCTTGCGCATGGACATCGATTCCTTCTCGATCTTCTCCTGCAGCTTCATGACCCCGTAGATCATGCTTTCGGGACGGGGCGGGCAGCCCGGAACGTAGACATCCACAGGGATCACCCGGTCCACGCCCTGGAGGGTGGCGTAGGTGCGGTACATGCCGCCCGAGGAGGCGCAGACGCCGACGCTGATCACCCACTTGGGCTCGGCCATCTGGGCGTAGATGGTGCGCAACACGGGCGCCATCTTGTTGGTGATGGTGCCCAGGATGAGCATCATGTCGCTCTGGCGCGGGCTGAAGCGCATGGCCTCGGCCCCGAACCGGCTGAGGTCGAACCTTGAGGCCATCATGCTCATGAACTCGATGGCGCAGCAGGCCACGCCGAAGGGCATGGGCCACAGGCTGTTCTTCCGGCCCCAGTTGACCACCGCGTCCAGGCGCGTGGTCATCACGGCATCGTTGATGTCCAGCTCCGACATGTCAGCGCTCCCACTCGAAGGCGCCCTTGCCCCAGGCGTAGATGAAGCCCACCAGCAGGGTGGCCATGAAGCTCAGCATGGCGCCGAAGGTCCAGAGGGCATGCTTGAAGTTGACGGCCCAGGGCAGCAGGAAGGCCGCTTCCACGTCGAACAGGATGAAGAGCATGGCCGTCAGGTAGAACTTCACCGAGTACTTGTGCCGGGCCCCCTCCTGCAGGGGCTGGACCCCGCACTCATAGGGGCGCAGCTTTGCCGCCTGCGGATTGCTCGGCTTCAGCAGGGGAAGCACCCAGCCCGAGAGGACGAGAATGGCGATGGCCGTGACGGCAGCCACCAGCAGCAGGATGAGGACCGACAAGAAGGGCGATGCGGGATGGGCCATGGCGCTCTCGGGCGGAGGGTTCCGCGAAGGACCAGCTTAGCGCCCTTTGTAATGAAGGGTGGCCGGGCCAAGATCACAAGCCCCCCCGGTCCCGCCCCGGGGATAGAACCGCCTGCCAGCACCTGCATCGGCTAGGATCTAGGGTGACCCTTCCACCCTCCTGCCGGGAAACCCATGAGCGACCTCAAGCTGCGCGTCAAAGAGATGATCATTGAGCGCCTCAAGCTCGAAGGGATGACCCCCGCCCAGATTGAGGACCAGGCCCCCCTGTTCGGCGACGGCCTGGGCCTGGACTCCATCGACGCCCTGGAACTGGTGCTGGGCATCGAGCAGGTCTTCGGCGTGAAGATCGAGGACGAAGCGGCGGGCCTGAAGGCCTTCAAGTCCGTGCAGGCCCTCACGGACTTCATCGCCGAGCACACCCAGGCCTGAAGCCGGCCCATGACCGATGTCCCGGCCCACCTGCCGCACCGCTACCCGTTCCTGCTGGTGGACCGGGTGCTGGAGCGGGAGCCGGGGGTCCGGGTGGTCGCCGAAAAGCTGGTCACCTTCAGCGAGCCCCAGCTCCAGGGGCATTTCCCGGAACGACCCCTGATGCCCGGCGTCCTCCTGCTGGAGATGCTGGCCCAGGCCGGGGGCTTCCTGGAGCCCGAGCCCCTCCATGGCGCGGCCATCTTCCTGGCGGGCGTCCAGGAGGCCCGGTTCAAGGCCCCCGCCCTGCCCGGCGACCGGCTCCGCCTGGAGGTGCACGCCGAGGGCGCCTTCGCCGGCATGATGAAGCTCCGGGGCACCGTGAGCTGCGAGGGCCGGGAGCTCTGCACCGCCACCCTGCTGGTGAAGCGGCTATGAGCCGCCCCCCTCACCGCGTGGTGGTCACGGGCCTGGGCCTCGTGTCCTCCCTGGCCCTGGACCGGGAGGGGACCTGGTCCGCCATGCTCGAGGGCCGGGATGGGCTGGGGCCCCTCACCCGCCTCGCGCTGCCCCTGGAGCCGGCCCAGATCGCGGGCCAGGTGGCCATGGACCCCGACCGCCACCGGACCCTCTGCGAGTGCATGGCCCTGAGGGCCCTGGAGGAGGCCCTGGACGGCTTCCGGCCCGACGGCCCTCCGGATCGCATCGGAGTTTTCCAGGGGGCGGGCACCAGCGGCCTCCCGGTGGCCGAGGCCTACCTGGAGGAGCGCCTGGCCGGACGGCGGGGCCGGGCCGCGGAACCCGCCTTCCAGAGCCCCAGCACCGTCACCGATGCCCTGGCCCGCCGCCTGGGCGCCAGGGGCCCCCGGGGCACCATCATGAACGCCTGCTCCTCCAGCCTGCTGGCCCTGGGTCAGGCCTGGGAGCGCCTCGCCGCCGGGGAACTGGACCTCGCCGTGGGGGGGGGCGCCGAGGGCCTCTGCCGGACCACCTATGCCGGGTTCTCCTGCCTCAAGGCCGTGGACCCCCAGAAGTGCCGGCCCTTCAGCCGGGACCGGGCGGGCCTGAACCTGGGCGAGGGCGCCGTGCAGATCCTCCTCGAGCCCCTGGACCGGGCCAGGGCCCGGGGCGCCTGGATCTATGCCGAGGTGCTGGGCTACGGCGCCAGCATGGACGCGCACCATCCCACGGCTCCCCATCCCGAAGGGGAGGGCGCGGCCCGGGCCATGGCCATGGCCCTGCGCACCGGCGGCCTGGCCCCGGCGGACGTGGACCTGGTATCCGCCCACGGCACCGCCACCCCCGCCAACGACGGGGCTGAGTGCCAGGCCATCCGCCGGGCCCTCGGCACCGCAGCGGATTCCGTGTCCGTCACCAGCACCAAGAGCCAGTTCGGCCACACCCTGGGCGCCGCCGGGGCCTTCGGCGCCGCCGCCGCCATCCTGGCCCTGCGGGACCAGGCCGTGAGCCCCACCCTCCGTCTGGAGGCGGCCGACCCCGCCTGCGACCTGGACTGCACGGCGCTGGTGGCGAAGCAGCGGGTGCTGCGGGCCGCGCTGGTGAACGCGTTTGCGTTCGGCGGCAACAACGTGTCGTTGGCGCTCCGGCGCTGGGAGGGGCGGTGATTCACGCCGACGACCTGGTCATCACGGGCCTGGGCCTGGTCCTGCCCTGCGGGGACGGCCTCGGGGCCGCCCAGGCGAGCCTCGCCTCGGGGCGGCCCTGCTTCGCCGACCTGGCGGCGGTCCTGGGCCAGGGCCGGGGCGCGGCCTGCACCGCCTTCGACCCCACGGGCATCATCCCCCCCATGCAGCTGCGGCGCCTGGACCGGCCCTCCCGCTTCGCCTGGGGGGCGGCGCACCAGGCCTTCCGCGATGCGGCCCTCGATCCGCGGCCCCTGGGTGAAGGCATCGCCGTGGCCGTAGGCACGCTCACCGGCGGCAGCGAGGCCAGCGAGGCGTTCATGCGGCCCTACCTGCAGCGGGGCCCGGAGGGGGCCTCGCCCCTCCTCTTCCCCAACTCCGTGGCCAATGCGGCCAGCGGCCACCTGGCCCTGGCCTTCGGCCTGAAGGGCCCCAGCGCCACCTTCGTGGACCGGGAGAACGCCACCTTCGGCGCCCTGGACCAGGCCGTCCGCTGGCTCCGCGCCGGTCTGGCGGAGGTCGCCCTGGTGATCGGCACGGATGGGCTCTTCCCCCTCCTGCTCGACCTCTGCCGGGGGGCCCGGCTGCTGGCCCGCCAGGGGGACCCCGAGGTCGGTTCCGGCCGGGGCTTCCTGCCGGGAGAGGGGGCCCAGGCCTTCGTGCTGGAGACCCGCGCTCACGCGACGGCCCGCGGGGCCCGGCCCCGCGCCACCCTCCGCGCCCTGGCCTGCCGGTCCACGCCCGACCCTGCCGAGGATGAACGCCACAGCGCCCTGGCCGGGGCGGTGGCGGCCCTGGGCCCGGCTTCCCTGGATCGCCGGATCGGCGGGGGCAACGGGCTCTCCCGCCTGGATGCCCTGGAGGCGCGCCTGGGTAGCTCGCATCCGGGCTGGCCCGCGGCGGTCCATCCCAAGCGCCTCTGGGGTGAGTTCGGCGGCGCGGGCGGCCAGCTGCTTGCCGCGGCCCTCCTGGAGCCCGCCGGGCGCGTGCTCGTCACCGCCCCGGCCAGCAGCGGCGCCCAGTTCGCGGCACTGCTCGAAGGCGTTAGGCTGTGAGCGTGGCGAACAACCGGGACCAAATCAGCATCGGCAGCCAGTCCATCCTCTGGGTGGCGGGCGTGGGCGTGAGCCTGCTCACCCTGACCTTCGTCCTGGGCGTGCAGGTGGGCAAGCAGAGCGCGGCCCTGCGGCGGCCCCAGCAGAAGGGCATGGAGGACGAACTGAAGGACCTGCCGGAACCCCTGGTGGACCAGCTCAAGATCTTCGAAGGGGAAGGCCCCGACAAGCTGGTCCCCACTCAGAAGGTGGATGCCAGCGCCCCCAATCAGGAGGCCAAGGCTCCGGCGAAACCCGAAGCCAGGACGACCCCTTCCACGCCCGAAGGCGAGGCCTGGACCCTTCAATTGCTGGCCACCTCCGATGCCGCCGAAGCCAAGCGCGTGGCCGACAAGGCCAAGACGGCAGGCTTCGCCACGACCACGGTCAAGGAGAAGGGGCAGCTGAAGGTCCGCCTGACGAAGACCGCCGACCGCGCGGCCCTGGACAGGGCCGCCGAGAAACTCAAGAAGGCCGGGTTCAAGCCCTTCGTGATGAAGGCGGAGTAGCCCTTCTGGCGATCGAAAAGCCCGGCGTCTAGCGGCAGCTGTTGCAGAGGCGCGCAGCTGTGGTTTCAGATTCAGTTTTCCCGCTCAGGGCTTGGGATAGACCCGGAGGCCAGCCCACATCCTCTCGGTATCGCCTGCGGCGATACGCGAGACGCCGCTCGTTCGCGCCCATCTCGTCTTCGAGGTGGGCTATGGCTTGGGATAGACCCGGAGGCCAACCCACATCCTCTCGGTATCGCCTGCGGCGATACGCGAGACGCCGCTCGTTCGC
>CAIMBM010000041.1 GCA_903839205.1 uncultured Holophagaceae bacterium
ATCAGCACCTGCTGGGAATCGAACGGGGCGTCTTTCCAGGTCATGACCGTGAGGGCCTCCAGATCCGTCGGGGCCGAGGGGAGGTCCTCGATGGCCGCCGCGCGGGCGATGGGTTCGGTTCCGGCCAGGAGGCGGGCCCGCACCCGGTCGGCCCGCCCCGGGTCCTGGCGGCGGAGGGCGGGCAGGAGCGCGCCGAGGAGCAGGGGGCTGGAGGCGCCCAGGGGGGGCTCCTGGCGCAGCGCCGCCTGGAGGGAGGGCAGGGGGGTCTCCAGTTTCGCCAGGGCCTGGAATCCGTACCACTGGGCGAGGGGCTGGGCGGCACAGGGCCAGGGTCCGCCGCCCACCGAGAAGGCCTCGACCGGTGCGGGGCTGGGCACGCCTTCGGCCAGGCGGGAGAGGATCCCCAGACAGGCCCGGTCCAGGGTGGCCGGATCCGGTCGCTGGAGGCCCAGGGCCGGCCAGGCCCCGGAGTCTGGAGAGAGCGTCCCGAAGGCGCTCAGGGCCAGGTCCCGGCGCTGGGGCCAGGGTGCCCGGTTCCAGGCATCCAGGAGGGCCAGGAGGCTTCCGGCCGTCGCCTTCACGGGGGGCAGCAGCCCTGGCTCCCTGCCAGCCATCCCCAGCCGCAGGCGCGCCGCCTGGGCCCGGACCGGATCCACCTTGCCCGCCTTCTGGAGTGCCTCGAGGAAGACCTGCAGTGCCGCGGGAACCTCGGCGCCGTTCAGGCGGGCGGTCGCGATGGAGGCCTCCAGGTGCAGGTGAGTCGGCCAGCCGGTGGCATCCGTGGGTCCCAGGCCTTCCATGGCGCTCAGCGCCTGGGGGTTCTTCAGGCGGTTCAGCATGAACAGTGCCGTGAACCGCTCCCGGGGGCTGCGGGCCGCCTTGGCCCTAGCCTCCCAGGCCTCGGAGGTGGGCTTGTCCAGTTCCGGCGGCAGGAGGGATGGCGTGCCTGGCGCGCCGATGCGCAGGAGCGTCCGCTCCAGCCGCAGCCTGTCTGCTTTGGGAAGGGCCGCCTTCTGTTCCTCAGTCCAGGCCAGGGGCTGCCGGGCCCACTCCGCCTGGATCGCGTCCCGGACCGTGAACCGCGGGCCCATGGCGAGCAGGGGCAGGCTCAGGAGGGAGAGCAGGCAGCGCATGGGAACCTCGGGGATCCCCCATGCTACCGCCTGCTCCTTCAGGGTCGGCGGAATCAGCGGTAGCCGGCGCGGGGGGCCTCGGCGTGGCCGGACTCGCGCAGGACCAGTTCCTTCTGGGCCAGCCGGAGGTCGGAGTCCACCATCATGGCGGCCAGGGATCGGATGTCGGTCTTGGGCTCCCAGCCCAGGATGCGGCGGCCCTTGCTGGCATCGCCCTCCAGGTGGTCCACCTCGGCGGGGCGGAAGTAGCGGGGGTCGATCTCCACATGCTTCTGCCAGTCCAGGTCCAGGCGCCCGAAGGTGAGGCCCAGGAAGTCGCGGATGGTGATGCTCTCCCCCGTGGCCACGGCGTAGTCGTCCGGCGTGTCCTGCTGGAGCATGCGCCACATGGCTTCCACGTAGTCGCCGGCGAAGCCCCAGTCCCGCCGGGCGTCCAGGTTGCCCAGGAAGAGCTTGTCCTGCAGGCCCACCTTGATGCGCGTGGCGGCGCGAGTGATCTTCCGGGTGACGAAGGTCTCGCCCCGGCGGGGGCTTTCGTGGTTGAACAGGATGCCGTTGCAGGCGAAGAGGCCGTAGCTCTCTCGATGGTTGATGACCTGGTAGTGGGCGTAGACCTTGGCGCAGGCGTAGGGGCTGCGGGGCTCGAAGCGGGTGCCCTCGTGCTGCCGGGGCTTGGCGCTGCCGAACATCTCGGAGCTGCCCGCCTGGTAGAACCGGACCTTCTTGCCGCTGTGCTTCATGTAGCTGCGGATGGCCTCGAGCAACCGGATGACGCCCACGCCCACCACGTCCACGGTGTACTCAGGCTGATCGAAGCTCACGCGCACATGGCTTTGCGCGCCCAGGTTGTAGACCTCGTCGGGCTGGACATCGTCCAGCACGTTGCGCAGGGCCCCCGCGTCCGAGAGGTCCCCGTAGTGGAGGAAGAAGTTCGGATCCGGGGCCTCGCCCACATGCAGGTGGTCGATGCGGTCCGTGTTGAAGAGGCTGGCCCGGCGGACGATGCCATGCACCTGGTAGCCCTTGGCCAGGAGCAGCTCCGCCAGATAGCTGCCGTCCTGGCCGGTGATGCCGGTGATGAGCGCGGTGCGGGTCATGGGATACCTCTCAGGAATGAAGGGTCTGCAGCATGGTGTGGAGGCTGTCGGCCAGGCTCTGCTGGGCCGTCCAGCCGGTGGCCTCGGCCAGCCGCGTGGGATCGCCCACCAGGAAGGGAATGTCGTCGGTGGAGTTCGGATGGCCCTGGAACTGGATCTCCCGCTGCATGCCCTGGAGGTCGAGCACGGTCCTCACCACATCCCCGATGCTGGTGGCCCGGCCGGTGCAGACGTTGAAGGTCGTATGGGCCGGGGACTCGAGGTCGAGGATGGCCAGGTAGGCCGACACCACGTCGCGGACATCGATGAAATCCCGAACGCTGTTCCACCCTGCCATCAGGACTGGTGACCTGTCGTCGGGCGAGGACGAGGACAACCGGCGGAGCAGGGAGGGCACCACCAGTTCCGGCCGCTGACCCGGACCGAGGTGGTTGAAGGGCCGGGCCACTCGAATGTCGAGTTCAGCCTGGTAGTGGGGGGCCAGCTGTTCTGTGAGGTGCTTGGAGAGGCCGTAGCGCCCCTGGGGGACGATGGGGTCCGTCTCCTTCCGCCGAAGGTCCGAGGGGGCGTAGACGTGGCAGCTGCTCACCAGGAGGACCCGGGTGTCCCGCAGGTGCTCCAGCAGCTTGAGGGTGATTTCCAGGTTGAGGAGCACCGGCGCGGGGGTGGCGAACAGGCTGGGAATGGAGGCGCCCGCCAGATGGATGACGCCATCCCAGTGCCTGGGCAGGTCCACCATCGAGGCGGAATCCTGAAGGTCCACGACCAGGGTCTCGACGCCCTTGGGCAGATCGAGGCTCAGGGCCCGGTCTAGGGCCACCACGCGGTCACCACGGCGGAGCAGCGCCTCGGCCATGTGCCAGCCCACGAAGCCCGCGGCGCCGGTCAGGAGAATGGATCGCCGGCTCAAGAAGACAGGCCCTCCGTGGCGCTTTCCTGGCGCCGTCGACCGCTGTGACTGACTGCTGCGAGGCCGGTCCGGGACATCCAGGCTCCATGGAAACGCTCCAGTATGTCAGATGTCCTCCGGGCGGCGACCGAGGCCTGGCTCGGCCGGGAATTCAGGCCTGGGGCGGACCATGAGCCTCAACTCCGGAGTGGTCGGGCGGGTCCATGGACCTGCTAAAGTCGATGATTCCTGAGGTGTTCATGCGCATGGCCGTGTTCCATCCCGCCTTCGAATCCGTGGGCGGAGCCGAGATCCTGGCCGCGACCCAGGCCGGCTTCTACCGGGATCAGGGCGTGGCGCCGGACCTGGTGACCCTGGGATACGACCCTGCGCGGTGGGCCTCGAGGCTGGCCGGGATCCCGGTTCGGGTGGTGGAGAAGCGGCGCTGGACCGACCTTTTCTCCGGCCTGGGCCGGATGGCCAAGCTGCGAGTGCGGGGGCGGCGCGCGGCCGAAGTGCTCAGGGACTACGACCTGGTGGTGGCCCACAACTTTCCGGCCAGCACCCTGCTCGGAATGGCCTCGATCCCGGGCCGCAAGGTCTGGCAGTGCAACGAACCGCCCCGGAGCATTCACATGCGGGAGGCCAACCCTGCATTGACCTCCCGGCTTCACGCCACCCAAGGTCATTGCCTGGAGGAGGCCACCCGGCAGTTCCAGAAAAACCTGACCGTCCATGACCGGAAAATGGGGTGGGCCTCCAGCGCCCGGGCTCGCAAGCATCTCGATCTGGAAGCCATCGGGACCATGGATCAGATCTATGCCATCAGCGAGTTCTCCCGGGACAATGCCCGGCGCATCTACGGTCGCTGCGATGAACGGGTGATTTATCCCATCGTGCGCTTCCCCGAGGGTGGCTTCGGAAGGCGGGGACTCGATCGAACTGTGAGGCGGGTCCTGGTCCACTCCCGACTCGAGGTCCTGAAGAACATCGACACCGTCATCCGGGGCTTTGGCGATTTCGCAAAGCAGAGCCCCGTGCCCTGCGAGCTGCACGTGGTCGGGGAGGGGCCCTCGAAGGAAAGGCTCGCGGCCCTGGCAAGGGAGCTCTGTCCTGCGGGCAGCGTCTGCTTTCATGGTTACCTTCCCGACCAGGAGCTTCGGAAGGTCTACGAGGCCTGCGATGTGTTCGCCCTGCTGACCCTCGATGAGCCCTTCGGCATGGTCTATCCCGAGGCGGCCGCCAAGGGCCTGCTGCTGGTGGGCCCGGACCACGGGGGTCCCCTGGAGATCCTGGACGGGGGGAAGCTGGGCTGGGCCATCGACGCCTTTTCACCGGAGGCCCTGGGCGAAACCCTGGGTGAAATCTGGTCCCTCGACGATGCCGAGGTGGACCGGCGCCGGGCAGACGCCGACCAGGCCTGCCGGAGCCGGTTCGGTCTTGCTTCTATCGGGCCCCAGCTCATGGACCTGGTCCAGGATCTCTGATCCTCGGATTCTGAACCTTCGCGCTCAGCGCGATTTGGCCGGCCCCTTCCCGCAGGCGACATTCATGGATCTTCCTGCCCAAGGCTCGGGTTTGAGATACCTTGGATGCAGGTTGTTCATCGTCCTGGATTCACCCCATCCGTCATCCGTGTTGATTCTCCTCCATGGGATGAGTCAAGGCGCCAGAGGTTGCCCTGTTGCCTGCCCTGAATTCCCATTTGAGCGCCCCCCTGTCCTCGCTCCGCCCCCGAGGCTGGGGCCTGATGGCCCTCCTGCTGGCCTCGACCCCCCTGCTGAGCCAGGTGCCTGAGGGCTGGAACGCCCGGCAGGTCCTCGGGGCCGATGTGCCGAAGGATGTCCCCGGCTGGCTGGGCGGGGGGGTCTGGACCGCCCACCAGAGCGGCCCGCCGGCCACGCTCATCGACTCGCTTGGGTTGGGCAACAGCCTGACCGGGACCGGCATCTCCGTGGAAGGCGGCCTCAACCGGGGGGCCTGGTCCTTCGCCGTCAAGGCCCTGGCCTTCCGGGATCGGATGGGCGGCGACCGCCTGACCATCCACCAGGCCCACCTCGCCTGGCAGAGCCCGGGGGGCTGGAAGCTGGGCCTCGAGGACGAGCCCCTGGTCTGGGGCTACGGCCTCACGGGGGGGTACCTGCTGGGGGAGGCGGACCGCCCCTTCCCGAGGTTCCGGGTGGAATCGCCGCACGGTCAGCTGAGCCTTTTCGGCACCACGCTGGGGACCTGGGGCTTCCAGTGGTTCACGGGGAAGCTGGAAAACGACCGCCGGGTTCCCGACAATTCCCAGGATCCCTCTCTGCGGGAGAACCTGATCCAGGCCCAGGGCGAACCCCAGGCCCCCCTGTTCACGGGCTACCGGGTCGACGGGTCCTTCCATGACGGGAAGATCGAGTGCTACGCCAACTGGACCGTGCTCTGGGCCGGGACCCGGAACGGGGTGCCCATGACCTCCGGCTACAGCCTGAAGGAGTACCTGACGGCCATGACCGGGCTGAAGGATCCCCTGGCGGAAACCTCGACCAACTTCTCCGATCCGAACCATCCCGCCCCCCAACTGGTCAACGGGGCCCAGAGTTCCACCAATTTCGACCTGGGGGTGCGGTTCCAACTCGAACCCCTCGCGACCCTCGTTTCCGCGGACCGCAGCTGGGCCTACATCAGCCGGGGCACCAAGGGCATGACCCTGGAGTGGGGTGTGCTCATCCACAAGCCCCTCTACTGGATCGGCAAGGACCTGGGAAGGGACGGACGCTACGTCCTGCAGAGCGACTATCAGCACGCCTGGTACGACGTGGACAACAAGGTGGTGCCGAACCTCATCGCCCCCGATGACACCTTCGGCCTCCTCTTTCAATGGCCTGGGCTCCGCCTGGGGATCGAGCGGAGGAGCACCGCCAACTCCCCGGCCATCAGCTACCGCTCCTTCGTGAACAACATCTACAACGCCGGCTTCTACCGGGACGGGGATCCCCTCGGGGAGGCCCTGGGGGGCGAGGCCGACTTCACGACCCTGCGCCTCGAGTGCGATCTGACCTCAAGGCTGAGCGGCACCGTGTGGTTCATCCGCGGCTATCGGCCCTTCCGCGACGACCCGACCCTGTGGGCCCTCGACCACCCGGGGGCCGCCAGCAGCGAGGACCGGTTCACGGATATCCAGGGGAGTGTCGCCTGGAACCTCGACGGAGAGCGGATCGTCCGGGTCGGCGGGTCCTGGGAGGGCCGCTCCGCGGTGGACTACGTCCTGGGCAACCGGGGCAACGGCTTCCGCTGGTTCCTCGAGCTCACCGCGAGGTGGTGAGGCGCCGCCGGGCCTGAGCCCCTCCGGATCCTGCCCCCAAGATCCTTCGATGACCGGGAAGGCACTCTGATTCACAATGGAGGGATGCTCTTCGACTCCCCCTCCTCCTTCGGCCGCACCTTCCGCATCGTCACCTTCGGCGAAAGCCACGGTGCTGCGGTCGGCGTGGTGCTGGACGGCGTGAAGCCCGGGCTGTCCTTCGACCTGGAGGCCATCCAGCGGGACCTGGACCGCCGGCGACCGGGCCAGTCGGACCTGGTCACACCCCGCAATGAAGCCGACCGGGTGCAGATCCTCAGCGGCGTTTTCGAGGGGCGGACCACGGGCCACCCCATCGCCCTGGCGGTATTCAACGAGAACCAGAAGAGCGGCGACTACCAGGCCATCGCGGAGCTCTTCCGGCCCGGCCACGCGGACCTCACCTACGACCGCAAGTACGGGATCCGCGACCCCCGGGGCGGCGGTCGCAGCAGCGGGCGGGAGACCCTGGCCCGGGTGGCTGCGGGGGCCTGGGCCAAGCAGCAGCTGGCGGCCCTGGGCGTGACCCTGCGCGGCTTCAACCGGGAGATCGCCGGGATCGAGGGGCACGCAGTGGACTGGAGCTTCGTGGAGAAAAACCCGCTCCGCGTGGCGGATCCGGAGACCTTCGGGGCCCAGAAGGCCGCCGTGGAGGCGGCCCGGGCCGAGGGGGACAGCGTGGGCGGCGTCTGCGAAGTCTGGATCGAAGGCCTGCCCGTGGGCCTCGGCGACCCCGCCTTCGGCAAGCTGGACGGACTGCTGGCCCTGGCTTGCATGTCCATCGGCGCCGTGAAGGGGGTGGAACTGGGGGCGGGCTTCGCCAGCGCCCGGCGCCGCGGCAGCGAAAACAACGATCCGCTGGGCCCCGCGGGTCCCCTGAAGAATGACGCCGGGGGCACTCTGGGCGGCATCAGCACGGGCGCGCCCGTGGTCGTGAGGCTGGCGGTGAAACCCACCAGTTCCATCGCCAAGACCCAGAAGACCATCGATCGGGAGGGCCGGCCGGCGGACATCGCGACCCACGGGCGCCATGATCCCTGCATCGCCCCAAGGATCGTGCCCGTGGCCGAGGCCATGTGCGCCCTGGTGATCTACGACGCCTGGCTCACGCAGCAGGAGCTGAGGGAGGGAGCGGTGCCCCAGGCGCGGGAGTGGGACTGGGAGGCCATCGAGGCCCTCCTGCCGCTGCCGGAATGAAACCCCTGTGATGGCGGCCACTTTCGGCCGAAATATGACGAAGCGATGACTTAGCCACGCCGCGACTTGCGGATCATGAGATCTCTTATGGAACCCGTCCTCATCAGTTTTCACGCACCCGTCCATGACCTGGACCTGGTCGCGCAGCATGTGGTCCGGGAAGGCCTTCCGGCCCACCTGAGGGACTGGCAGCGGCGGTCCGGGGCCCGCGAGCTCGTCTACCTCGCCACCTGCCAGCGGGTGCTCTGGCTGGTCTGGGGGGGCGAGGCCGGGGCCATCGATCCCGGACCAGGTGTGCGCCGCTATGAGGGCGAGGAGGCCTGGGCGCATCTGCTCGCCATGGCCGCGGGATTGGAATCCGCCAACCTCGGGGATCGCGAGATCCCGGGCCAGTTGAAGGAGGCTCTGGTCCAGGCCCGGCAGGTGGGTGTGGCCGGGGACGAGGCCCAGAACGCCATCGAGGACGTGATCCGCGAGGGCCAGCGGCTGCGGGCCCGGCTGGGACTCGCCGACGGGAACGTGAGCGTGGCCACCGTGGCCCTCAAGCACTTGACCGAGGGGTTGCCCCACGGATCCTCCGTGGTGCTGGTAGGGGTGGGCCCCATGACCCAGTACCTGGCGGAACGGCTGCCCGAGCGCGGCTTCCGGGTGGCCCTGGCCAACCGCACCCGGGGCCGGGCCCAGGAGCTGGCCGATCCGCTGGGCATCCCCGTGGTCGACCTGGCCGGCCTTCAGCATGATCCGCTGGGCTTCGACGCCATCGTGACCGCCACCGCGGCCCCGGAGCCCCTCTTCACCCTGGATGCCTGGCAGTCGCTCCGGCGGCCCATCCTGCGCGTCCTCGATCTGGCCCTGCCGCCGGATTCCGAACCCGGGCTGGAACAGCTGCCCTGGGTTCACCGCATCGACCTCAACGCCTTCCTGGCCCAGACCACCACGGCCCGGGCCCAGCGCGCCGAGGCCGCCCTCAAGGCCGAGCCCTACCTGATCGGAGCCGCCGGACGCCTGCGCCATCGTGCCCTCGCGCGGGCTCGCAAGCGGCAGCTGGTGTCCGCCCAGGAGCGCCTCGATGCGGCCTGGCGCGCCCTGGAAGCGGAAGCGAAGACCCTGGAGGAGTCCATGGCTGGGCTCGGCGAGGTCCAGCGGGAGGCCCTGAAAGAGATCCTGTCCCGGGGCCGTACCTTGGCCTTCCGGGCCCTGATCCAGACCCAACCCAAGTTCACCCCTGATGGAGAGGCGGTCCACCCATGAGCAAGCAGCACGTCACGGTCGCGACCCGTGGATCCGCCCTGGCCGTGGGCCAGGCCGAACCGATGGTGAGGTTCCTCGAATCCAGGGGCTACGAAGTGTCCTGGCGCAAGTTCTCCACCTCCGGCGACCAGTGGCTGCAGGGCCCCCTCGACAAGCAGGTGGGCGGGGGCTTCTTCACCAAGGAACTGGAGGAGGCCATGGCGGCCGGGGCGGCGGATCTGCTCATCCACAGCCTGAAGGATGTGTCCCTGGAGCGGCCCGCGGGCATCGTCCCCGCCTGCATCCCCCTGCGCGAGGATCCCTCGGACTGGCTGGTGATGCGGCCCGACGCCCCCGAAGACCTGGTCATCGGCACCAGCGCCGTGCGCCGCGAACGCGTGCTCAGCCAGCTCTTCCCGAAGGCCCGGTTCACCTGGATCCGCGGGAACGTGCAGACCCGGCTCCAGCGGGTGCGGGAAGGCGTGCTCCGCGACGAACCCCTCCATGCCACCATGCTCGCCGCGGCCGGGTTGAAGCGGCTGGGCCTCGACCTCAACGGACTCCAGGTCCGGCCCCTCGACCCTTCCGAACTGCCCTCGGCCCCGGGGCAGGGGGCGCTCTTGGCCGAAGCCCGGTCCGACCGCCCCGACTTGGTCGAGGCACTGTCCGGCATGCACCACGCCATGACGGCCCGGTGCGTCACCCTGGAACGCCAGGTACTGGCGGGCATTGGCGGCGGCTGCCAGCAGCCCCTGGGAGCCCTGGCGACGCCGCAGGCGGATGGGAGCCTGCTGCTGCAGGCGGCCTATGCGCCGGCCGGTGAACTCCGCCGGGCCGAGGCCCGCGGAACCGATGACAAGGCACTGCTGGCCGCGGTCCTGAAGGGCATCGGCCTGTCATGAGCTCCCTGACCCGCAGCCCCCGTCTGGCCCTGGCCCGGCCCGCCCAGCATCCGCTGGCGGAGACGGTGCGCAAGGCCGGCTGGCTGCCGGTCCCCTACTCCTTCACCTCGCTGCGGCGGACCGGCGCCGCCCCGCCCATGCCGCTGGAGCGGGCCAAGGCCCTCCTGGTGCTGAGCCCTTCGGGGGCCCAGGTGGCCGCGGCGGCCCTGCCTGCGGGGATGACCTGCCTGGTGCAGGGAGCGGGCACGGCGGATGCCCTGGGGCGGGAGGACCTGGACGTCCACCTCCCCGCCGAGGCCCGGGCCGAGGCCCTCTGGGAACTCCTCCAGGGCCAGTTCCCGGAGGGGGGTGAGTTCGTGCTCGTCCGCGGAGAGCGCAGCCGGGAGTACCTTGAAGTTGCCGCCAGGGGCTCCACCTGGCGCATCCATGCCTGGGTCACCCATTGCGAAGCGGCCCGGGAGCCCTTCCCTCCCCTGCCCGAGGTCGAGGCAGTCCTGGCCCTGAGCCCGACCCAGGCCGAGATCCTCGCCCCCCTGTCCGGGCCCCTGCTGCGCTTCGCCTGGGGCGAGGCCGCGGCCGCGGCCTTCGCCAGGGAGGGCGCTCCGGCCCACGCGCACTGTGAACCGAAGCCCAGCCTGCTCTGGGCCATGCTCGCCCGGCACCTTCCATCCGAGGCACCACCCACCCTGGAGATCCCATGCTGAACCGCTCCCGCCGTCTCCGCACCAGTCTGGCCATGCGCAACCTGGTGGCCGAAACCGACCTCCGCGCCCGGCACCTCATCCAGCCCCATTTCGTGCAGCCCCAGGCGGGCAGCACGGAGATCTCCAGCATGCCGGGCATCGTCAATGCCAGCGTGGAGGAGACGGTGCGCCAGGCGGAGAAGGACCTCAAGAAGGGCCTCGCCAGCGTCCTGTTGTTCGGGGTCCCGGACGAGGCCGCCAAGAGCCCCGATGCCTCCTCCTGCTGCGACCATGCCGGGGTCATTCCCCAGGCGGTGCGGGCCCTGAAGAAGGCCTTCGGCTCAGACCTGATCGTCATGACGGACGTCTGCCTCTGTGGCTACACCAGCCACGGCCACTGCGGCCTGGTGGACGATGAGGGCGTGGTCCAGAACGACCAGACCCTGCCCATCCTGGCGGAGATGGCCCTGCGCCATGCGGAGGCGGGGGCCGATGTGGCCGCCCCCAGCGACATGATGGACGGCCGGGTGGCCGCCATCCGAACCTTGCTGGACGAGAATGGCTTCACCCAGACCAGCATCCTCAGCTACGCCATCAAGCACGCCGGCGCCTACTACGGCCCCTTCCGCGAGGCGGCCCACAGCAGCCCCAAGTTCGGCGACCGCAAGAGCTACCAGATGGACCCCAGGAATGCCCGCGAGGGCCTGAGGGACGCCCTGCTGGATGTGGAGGAGGGGGCGGACATGCTCATGATCAAGCCTGCCCTGCCCAACCTCGACCTCATCTGGCGCCTTCGCGAGGCCCAGCTGGCACCGATCTGCGCCTACCACGTCTCCAGCGAGTTCAGCAGCGTGAAGGCCGCCGACCGCCTGGGCTGGGTGAACGGGGACCAGCTGATGTATGAGCACCTCATCGCCATCCGGCGCGCCGGGGCGGACATGATCGTCACCTACGCCGGGCGAGAGGCGGTCGAGAAGGGTTGGATTTCCTAGACAAGATCCATCCACAGATTTCACAGGTTCACACAGATTCATGCTGCTGAAATCTACGATGACACTTCCTCCTTCTCGTCTTTCTAATCTGTGAAATCTGTGGAATCTGTGGACAAAAATCTATTGAGGTTCTCATGAGCAACGAAACCCTTTTCGCTGAAGCGCTGACTCATTTCCCGGGCGGCGTCTCCAGCCCCGTGCGGGCCTTCCGGGCCGTGGGCGGCACACCCAAATTCTTCAAGAAGGCCTCGGGTGCCTGGTTCGAGGACGAGGACGGCCAGCGCTTCCTGGATCTCTGCATGTCCTGGGGTCCGCTGATCCTGGGCCATGCCCATCCCGACATCCTGGCCGCCGTGAACGAGGCCATGCACGAGGGGCTCACCTTCGGCGCCCCCAGCCGCCGGGAGCTGGCCCTGGCCCGGCGCATCAAGGAGATGGTGCCATTCATCGAGAAGATGCGCTTCGTCTCCTCGGGCACCGAGGCCGTCATGTCCGCCCTGCGCGCCGCGCGCGGCTTCACCGGCCGGGATCGCATCCTGAAATTCGACGGTTGCTACCACGGCCACAGCGACGGCCTGCTGGTGAAGGCCGGATCGGGACTCGTCACCTTCGGCGCCCCCACCAGCGCCGGCGTACCCAGGGCCATCGCCGAGCTGACCTCCGTGGTGTCCCTGGATGACCTGGAAACGCTGGAGCGCACCTTCGCGGAGATCGGCAATGAGCTGGCCGCGGCCATCATCGAGCCCATCCCCGCCAACAACGGCCTGCTGCTCCAGCGTCCGGAATTCCTCAGGCGCCTGCGCGAGCTCTGCACGAAGCATGGCGTGGTCCTCATCTTCGACGAGGTCATCAGCGGCTTCCGCGTGGCCCCCGGCGGCGCGGCCGAGCGCCTGGGCATCACCCCGGACCTGGGCACTTACGGCAAGATCATCGGCGGGGGCATGCCCGTGGGTCTCTACGGCGGCCGCAAGGACATCATGGGCGTCGTGGCTCCGGATGGGCCCGTCTACCAGGCGGGCACGCTCTCGGGCAATCCCGTGGCCATGGCCGCGGGACTCGCCACCATGGAGAAGCTGACCCCCGCCTTCTATGTGGACCTGGAGGCCCAGGCCGCCAAGTGGGCCACCGCCTTCGAGACCATCCCAGGCCTCCACTGCCCCCGCTACGGCAGCCTGCTCTGGCCGCTGTTCCAGGACGGCGTCCGCCGCAGCGACGCGGTGAAGGGGGAGGCCATCAGCAGCTTCAACCGCCTGCACAAGGCCCTGCTGGGTCAGGGCGTCTACCTGCCCCCCAGCGGCTACGAGGTGGCCTTCCTCGGCGCTGCCCACGGCGAGCCTGAACTGGCGCACTTCAAGCAGGCTGTGGCCGCCGTGGCCAAGGATTTCGCCTGATCTTTTCAAGGACTTTCATCCACAGATTGCACAGATTCACAGAGATTTCCCAAGTGAATCACCGGTGAACCGGAAATCTGAATTCCATGCCTTTTCTCAGTTTTTAATCTGTGAAATCTGTGGAATCTGTGGACCCCACGCTTTTCAATCTGGAGTTCCAATGCAGCCTCTTCTTCGTGTCCTGAATGGCGAGACCCTCGACAAGCCCCCGGTCTGGTTCATGCGCCAGGCGGGGCGCTTCCTGCCCGAGTACCGGGCCGTGCGGGCCAAGGCCACCTTCGAACAGCTGCTCAACGATTCGGACCTGGCGGCGGAAGTGACCCTGCAGCCCATCCGCCGCTTCCCCCAGATCGACGGGGCCATCATCTTCAGCGACATCCTGGTGATCCTGGATGCCCTGGGCTGTGAGGTCACCATTCCCGAGGGGGGGCCGCGCATCGGCAAGACCCTGGACCAGATCGACATCAACCGCCCCCTGGACGAAGCGATCTTCGACCCGGTCTGCGCCGCCATCCGCAAGGTGCGGGCGAACCTCCCCCCCAAGGTCACCATGCTGGGCTTTGCGGGCGCCCCCTGGACGCTGCTGGCCTATGGCATCGAGGGGAAGGGCAGCAAGAGCTGGTCGAAGGCCAAGGCCTTCATCCACCAGGAGCCGGTGCTGGCCCGGAAGTGGATGGACAAGCTGGCGGACGCCGCGGCCCGGCTGCTGAACCTGCACATTGAGGCCGGCGCCCAGGGCGTCCAGCTCTTCGACACCTGGGCCGGTGAGCTCGATGCCGACGACTATGCGACCTTCGCCCTTCCGGCGGTGGAGCGCACGCTGGCCCAGGTGACCGCCGCGCCGACCCTGTTCTTCGCCCGCACGGGCTACCTGCCGGATGCCCTGAACAACCTGCCCTGCAAGGGCCTGGCCGTGCCCTGGCAGGTGCCCATCTCCGAGGCCCGCCGCCGCTTCCCCAAGATGGTGCTGCAGGGCAACCTGGATCCCATCGCGCTGCTGGCCGGGGCGGACACCGCCAAGCGGAAGGCCCGGGCCATCGTGGACGCCATGAAGGGCCATCCCCACATCTTCAACCTCGGCCATGGGCTGGTGCCCGAGACCGATCCCGCCGTAGTGGCGGCGGTGCTGGACGAGGTGAAAGCATGAGGCAGCTCGCCGATCTCATCCGCCGCTATGACCGGCCCGGCCCGCGCTACACGGGCTACCCCATGCCCCCGGCCTGGACCGACGACTTCCCGGAGCCGGAGGTGCTCGCGGCCCTGGATCGCGCCGCTGCGCGGGAGGACGAGGCTCTTTCGCTCTACCTCCACATCCCTTTCTGCCCCCGCCGCTGCGCCTACTGCGGCTGCAACGTGGTGGTGAGTCCCCAGTACGATCCCGTGGAGGCCTATCTGGCGGCGGTCACGAAAGAGCTGGACCTGGTCTGCTCCCACCTCGGGAACCGCCGCAAGGCGCTGCAGCTGCACTGGGGCGGCGGCACGCCCACCTATTTGACCGCGGCCGATCTGAAGCGCACCTTCCAGCTCTTCAAGGATCGCTTCGCGTTCCTGCCGGGGGCCGAGATCGCCATCGAGGTGGATCCCACCTTCCTGGAAGCGGACCAGCTGCCCGCGCTGCGCGAACTGGGCTTCAACCGCGTGTCCTTCGGTGTGCAGGACCTGGACGAGGGTGTCCAGGCCCTCATCACCCGCGGCCAGACCTGGGAGCACACCCTCACGGCCATGCGCCAGTGCAGGGAGCTCGGCTTCGAAGGCGTGAACCTGGACCTGGTCTACGGGCTGCCGGGCCAGACCATGGACACCTTCCGCCGCACGCTGGAATCCACGCTGGAACTGTCCCCAGACCGCATGGCCATCTACGGCTTCGCCTACCTGCCCAGCATCATGCCCTTCCAGCGCAGCATCCCGGCGGAGACGCTGCCCACGCCCGAGGGCAGGCTGGACCTGTTCCTGCTGGCCAACGAGATCCTCGAGAAGGCTGGCTACGTGCCCATCGGCATGGACCACTTCGCCCACCCCAACGACCCCATGGCCAAGGCCGTCCAGGAGGGGCGGCTCATCCGCAACTTCATGGGCTATGCCGTGTCCGCCGGCTCCGACCTGCTGGGCTTCGGGCCCAGCGCCATTTCCAATGTGGCCGGGGTCTACGCCCAGAACGAGAAGATCCTCTCCAAGTGGGAACACAGCATCCGGGGCGGCCACCTGGCCATCCACAAGGGCCACCGCCTTTCCGAAGATGATGAGCTTCGTCGCTGGGTCATCCACCACCTCATGGGCCACTTCGAACTGAAGTGGGCCGACCTGCAGCAGCGCTTTGGTGTGGACGGTCCCGTAATCTTCGCCGATGCCGTCATTCAGCTGGAGGCCGAGGTGCCCCAGGGCACCGTGGAGGTCCGGCCGGAGGGCATCTTCATCACCCACCTGGGGCGGCGCTTCGTGCGCAACCTGGTGCAGCCCTTCGATGCCTACCTGGCCAAGCTCAGCGCCAAGACGCCGTTCTCCCGCACCGTATGATCCCGGTCATTGAATAGCTGACCCAAAGGCCTACATTGAGAAGTGTGGAGACCCGCCCGGTGGGGCCTGGGCTCCTGCCCGCAGTCCCCATCGGTGGTCTCCGCGAACCAGTCTGGCGATCCAGGCGATTTCGCGGAGGTTTCCATGTCTAGAGCCATTGTCCTCCTGCTCCCGGCCCTGGTGCTCCCGGCCCAGGGCTCAGCCATCCCGGGCGCTGTGGAGGTGCGCCCAGGCATCTTTGTGCTCCGTGGCGTTCCCGATGAGGGGACCTGCACCGCGATCAAGAAGCAGCACATCACGCACGTGATCGACCTGCGTAGGGATGGCGAGGTCAACCTCAACTGTGAATCCGAAGCCTCCCGTCTTCAGGACATGGAGATCCAGTATGTTCGCTACGCCGTCCCCAAGGCGCCGCCCGCCGGGGACTTCGATTTTCTCCGGGATTTTCTCCGGGATTTGCCGAAGGGAGCCAAGGTGCTCATCCATTGCAGCGACGGCAACCGGGCTGCCGCGATGGTCACGCCCTGGCTGGTCCTGGACAAGGGGGTTCCCGTGGAGCAGGCCCTGAGGATGGCCAGGGAAGCTGGCCTGCAACTTCCCGAGACGGAATTGGCCGTACGGAAGTACCTGTCGGCGAAACTCCGGACCTGAGTTCCCGGGACCACGGGACTGGCGGGATCAGTCCTTGGATTCGGCGTACATGGCTTCGATCTGCGTGGCATACATCTGGTTCACGACTCGGCGCTTGACCTTGAGGGAGGGCGTCAACTCACCGCCCTCGAGCGTCATCTCGTGATCCAGCAGGGCCGTCCTCCTGATGCGCTCGTAGTTCGACAACTGCGCGTTGACGCGTTCGACCCGGCTGCGCAGCTTGGCGATCACCAGCGGGTTCCGGATGAGTTCGGCGTGCGAGGCGTAGGAGAGCTTTTTATAGCCCGCCCAGCGCGCCAGGCTGTCGAAGTTGGGGACGAGGAGGGCGGTGATGTAGTTGCGCTGGTCGCCGATGAGGACGGCCTGGGAAACATACTTGTCTCCCTTGAGGAGATTCTCGATGGGCTGCGGGGCGACCTTCTTCCCGCCGCTGGTGACGATGAGTTCCTTCTTCCGGTCCGTGATGTACAGGCGGCTCTGCTCATCCAGGTGGCCGATGTCGCCGGTGTGGAAGTAGCCGTCCGGGTCGATGGCCTCCCGGGTGGCCTTCTCGTTGTTCCAGTAGCCCACCATGATGTTGGGCCCCTGGCAGAGGATCTCGCCGTCCTCCGCGATCTTCACGAAGGGCCGGCCGTTCCATTCTTCATAGATGGGTCTCCCCACGCAGCCCGGCACCACCTCCCCGAACCGGTTCACGGTGATGATCGGGCTCGTTTCGGTCAGGCCGTATCCCTCGAGGATGGGGATGCCGACGATCCAGAAGAACTCCATGATCTTGCCGTTGAGGGGGGCCCCGCCGCTGACTGCGACCTTCAGGCGGCCTCCGGTGCGCAGGCGGATCTTCTCGAACACGATCCGGCGGGCCGCCCGGTACCACAGGCCCTTCCAGGACGGCGGTTCCTGATCCCTCAGGAGATAGGGCAGGGCCCTGCGGCCCGCCTGCATGGCCCAGTGGAAGATCAGGCGCTTGATGAAGCTGCCCGAGGCCACGGTGTCGTAGATCCTGGCGTAGATCTTCTCGTAGATGCGGGGCACGGAGGCCATGACCGTGGGACGGACCTCGAGCAGGTCGGCGGCGACGGTGTTCACGCTTTCCGCGTAGTAGATGGCGGCGCCGATGTGGAACCACAGGAAGAGACCGGCCATGCGCTCGAAGATGTGGGTGAGGGGCAGGAAGCTCAGGGCCCGCTCCTGATCGATGAAGTCCACCGTGGCCTCGGCGGCGAGCACATTGGATACCAGGTTCCCGTGGGTGAGCATGGCGCCCTTGGGGTCGCCCGTGGTGCCGGAGGTGTAGATGAGGGTGAGGATGTCCGAGGCTGTGCGCCGGTTGCCCCAGGCGCGGACCTCCGGGCGGCGGGCCTCCAGGGCCCCGCCTTCCGCCTGGAGGGTCGCCCATGGGAGGAGCGCATGGCCGGTGCCCTCGGGCAGGTCCCCGTCCATGAGCACGGCCACTTCCAGACTGGGCAGTTCGTCCCAGTGGGCGAGGACCTTGTCCAGCTGCGTGCGGTCGGAGCAGAGCACCCAGCGGGACTGGCTGTCCCTGAGGATGAAGGCGGCCTGGGGGGCATTCAGGGTCGCGTAGATGGTGACGTCCGGCAGGCCCTGGATGGCGCAGGCGAAATCGGCGATGGCCCATTCTGGCCGGTTCTCGGACATGATCGCCACGCGGTCCCCGGCCTGCAGTCCCCGGGCGGCCATGGCCAGGGCCAGACGTTCCACCTGGGCCACGACCTCGGCGTGGGAGAGGGGCACATAGACACCATTCCGCCTGGTTGCCAGGGCGTCCGGCAGGTTGCGCTCCGCGGCCGCATAGAAAAGCTGGGCAATGGTTTCGATGGGCTGCGCCACAATGACTCCGGACGTTCGGGGATGTGACGGCATGTTAACAGGGGAGGGCGTGGTTCCACTGAACGAGGGCGTGCAGGCCTTCCACCTGGAGCAGCGCGCCCGGGGCGTGTCGCCCCACACGGCACGGGCCCAGTCCGGCGACCTCCAGAAGCTCCTCGACCATGCCCTTCGGGCCCGCTGGGGAAGCTGGGAGGTGAGTCCGCGGACCCTTCGGGGCTTCGCCCTCGAACTGGGCGACCGGGGCCTGGACCCGGCCAGTCAGGCCCGGATCCTCTCCACGGTCCGCGGGTTCTTCAAGTGGCTGTGGGAGACCCGAAGGATCCCCAGGAATCCGGCTTCCAGCCTGAGGAATCCCAAGCAGCCGAAACGCCTGCCGGCCTTCCTCACCGAAGGGGAGAGCCAGGCCCTCCTGGACCTGCCGCCGGCGACAGATTTTCCCTCCTCCCGGCTCGCCTGCCTCCTGGAACTGCTCTACGCCTCGGGTCTGCGCGTCTCGGAACTGGTGGGCCTGGACCTGCAGGATCTGCTCACGGAGCAGCGGACCCTGCGGGTGATGGGCAAGGGGCGGAAGGAGCGCCTGGTTCCCTACCACGCCCAGGCGGCCACCGTGCTGGATGCCTACCTTCGCTTCCGCTCGGCCTACCTGGCTGCCAAGTCGCTGCCGGCCCCCCCGGCGCTGTTCCTGAACCAGCGCGGAGGCCGTCTTACGCCGACCAGTGTGCGGACCCTCCTGCGCTCCGCCCTGGCAGCGGCGGCGGTCCGGTCGAGGGTGAGCCCCCACGCCCTGCGGCACAGCTTTGCCACCCATCTCCTCAATCGCGGCATGGACCTGAGGGCCATCCAGGAACTGCTGGGCCATGCCAGTCTGAGCACGACCCAGCGCTACACTCACCTGGGGCTGGAGGAACTGGCCCGGACCTACGAGAAGGCCCACCCCAGGGCAAAGAGCTAACCCGCAAATACATCGGAGCCTGTCCATGGAAACAGTGGTGCCCATTCCCGCCCTTCCGACCGTGCCGGTCCACGGGGCCTCCGCAGTATTTCCGGTCCGAAGGATCTACTGCATCGGACGCAACTACGCCGACCATGCCAGGGAAATGGGCGCGGATCCCAACCGCGAAACGCCCTTCTTTTTCGGGAAACCCCAGGACGTGGTGGTGCCCCAGGGGGGAAAGGTCGCCTACCCTCCCGCCACCTCGAACCTCCATCATGAGGTGGAACTGGTGGTGGCCCTCACCAGGGGAGGACGGGACATCCCCGAGGCCGATGCCCTGGCCTGCATCTACGGTTATGCGGTGGGCCTCGACCTGACCCGCCGCGACCTTCAGGCGAAGGCCAAGGACAAGGGTCAGCCCTGGGATACGGCCAAGGGCTTCGACCAGTCCGCCCCCCTCTCCCCGATCACGCCAGTCGCGGCCTGCGGGCACCCCGACTCGGGAGCCATCTGGCTCTCGGTGAATGGCGCGGAGAGACAGCGGGGGAGCCTTTCCCAGATGATCTGGAGCGTACCGGAAATCATCGCGCACATTTCGAAATTCGTGGCCCTGGCACCCGGCGATCTCATCTTCACGGGAACGCCGGCGGGCGTCGGCCCCATCGTCGCGGGCGACCGGGTCCGCTGCGGCATCGACGGATTGGGTGAGCTGGAGATCCTGCTGGTCTGAACCGGGGCTCAGGATCCGCTGATCTTCTTGAACTGGGCGATGATGTCGTCGACGCTGTCCTTCCGGCTGTCGGCCTCGAGGCTTGTGTCGAAGATGTGGTCCTGGGTGGCAACCTTCCGATCCGAGAAGGCCTCGCTGCCGATCGCCTCGGTATGGATGTTGAAGATCATGAGGAGCCGGGCCAGGCCGCTCTGGAACTGCTTCAGGAGGGTGACCACCTTCTCGATCTTCTGGCGCGTGATGTCCTGGAACTGGAGGACATTGAGGATCTCGAAGGCCTCGTCGCTCACCTTCGTGAGATGGAACCGGGCAGGCGCCAGGTCGAGATCCATGGCGGGGGCGGCCAGCTGGTGTTCGAAGAGATACTCGAGGATCTCCTGGGCGAGGGCGTTCTGGCTCTCACCGGCCGCGGCCCGATCGAGGAACCCGGAGATGGCCGTGTGGAGGGCCGCCTGGCTCCCGTTCTGTCGGAGGACCCCATCCTGACAGGCCTGCACGGACCGGGTGGCGTCATCGGCGGCGGCCATCAGGGTGTCCAGGCGGTTCATCACGCTCTGGGTGGCCTCCTCGGTGTCCGAGGTGATGGCGTCCAGCTGAGCCGCCAGTTCGGGCACCTGGGTGCTCTGTTGCTTCACGGAGGCGTCCAGCTGCTGGAGGTTCAGCAGGGTCTGGTTGATGCTCGACACCAGGGCACCCAGTTCGCCTTTGGCCTCGATGTCGATCTTCTGGTAGACGCGGCCATTGGCCATGTCTTGGGCGGCTGCGGCCAACCGCTGCAGACTGGCCTGGGAGTCCCCCTGCAGCTCCAGGCGGAGGTCCGTGATGAGCTGCTCGAGGCTCAACAGCCTCTGGTCGAGGCGCTCCCGCCTGGCCTGGAAATCGGCCACCAGACTGTCGGGGGAGCCATCCAGCGGCTGACCTTCGGAAGTCTCGATCATGATAGGGCCCCAAAAAGAGTGTCCGAAGGTGCGGAGGGGAGTTGAGGGGCTGGCCTCAGCTTCACATGGGCTCCTTCGGTGAGTCCCCAGGCCTGCATGAGTTCCCGAGGGATGGCGACGAGTTTGTCCGCGAGACCGGTCACGAACTCGACGCGCTCCACGGTGGGTCCCTTGGGCCAGACCATGCGGACGTTCCTGACGCCGCCCCGATAGGGATCCAGGGCGGTCCACCAGCCCTCGACCGCCTTGGGCAGCTCCAGGTGGTCCCCCTTCTTGAACAGGCTGGACTTGAGGGGCGTGACGGTCAGGTAGGCATCGGGCTCGAGGACTTCCAGGCGACCCGCCGCCTTGAGGATGGAAGCCGCCTGGAGGACGGCCACATCGTTCTGTCCTGAGGCGGCCATGACGTCCTGGAAATCAAGGTAGCCGTCGAAATAGGGCACGATCCGCCGCTCCTCCACGAAGAGCTTCAGTCCTTCCAGCAGCTGCGGCGCGGGGAGGGTGGGCCAGGGTACTGCGGCCAGCCTGGGAAAGATGGAGTTCAGGCGTTTCCGGCTGTCGTGGATGCGGGCCGAATCCATGAGGAGGTCCGGGACCGTGCGGCGGATGGAGGCGGGGACCGAGACCTGGGTGCTCAGGAACTCGAAACGGCCTGACACCCACTCGAGGATCTCAAAGGCCGCCGACTCGCCCCTCGACGAGACGGTCTCGGCGTGGATCACCTCGCCGCTGGAGAAATAGAGGACGCCGCTCACCTTGCCCGAGTTCACCTGCAGCATGCCGGTCTTGCGGTTGACATGGAGCAACTGGGCCACGTCGGTCAGGGAGATGCTATCCAGGGCGCCGCGGAGATTGCTCATCGGCGGCTCTCGGGGGACAGGAGTTCCTCGAGCAGGACCTTGATCCGCTGGCGATTGACGGGCTTGATGAGGAAGATGTCCGCGCCGGAACGGAGCCCCTGGGACCAGGCCCTCTCCCCTTCGAAGCCGGTGATGAGGATGACCTTGATGCCCTGGCATTCAGGATCGTCCTTGATGCAATGACAGAGGGAGGTGCCGCTCTCCCCGGGCATCATGACGTCCAGGAAGATGAGGTCCACGGTCTCCTGGGCCAGGGCCTTCCGGGCACTGGTCGCGTTCGGGGCCTCGATGACACGGTGGCCTTCCAACTCGATGTATTCCCTCAGGATCTGGCGGACGCCGGTGTCGTCATCCACCACCAGGATGGTACTCATGACCGGGCCCCTCTCATGGCAGTGAGCATTTCCGTGACGGAGCCGGCGAGGCCCACAAGCACGGCCCTCCCGATAAGGCTGTGGCCGATGTTCAGTTCCTCGATTTCCGGAATTCCGGCCACGGGGCCCACATTCTGCAGGTTGAGGCCGTGCCCGGCCAGCACCCGGAGGCCGAGGCGGCTGGCCAGTCTGGCCGCATCACGGAGCCGGGCCAGTTCGAGCGAAGGATCGGAATCCATGGGCAGGTCGCTGTAGGACCCTGTGTTCAGTTCGACCGCGTCGGCCTCAAGCTTGGCGGCCATCTTGACCTGATCGAGCACCGGATCCACGAAGAGGCTGACGTGGATGCCCGCGCTCCGGAGCTCGCGGACCACCGGCTTCAGCATCCCCTGGAGGAAGACGGCGTCCAGGCCGCCCTGGGTGGTGAGTTCCTCCCGGTTCTCGGGGACCAGGGTCACCCAGGAGGGTTTGCAGGGGATGATGACCTCCATGGCCTCGGTGGTCGCGGCGCACTCCACGTTCAGGGGAATGGCGAGGACTTCCTTCAACACGCGGAGATCCCGGTCCTGGATGTGCCGGCGATCCCCTCGGAGGTGCACCGTAATGCCGTCGGCACCGGCGCTCTGGGCCAGCAGGGCGGCTGATACCGGTTCGGGCTCATGCCCCCCGCGGGCCTGCCGCAGGGTGGCCACATGGTCGATATTGACACCTAGCCTGAGATTCAAAGCCGGCTCCAGAGATGGACCTAGCTTAACCCCTAGGCGCGGGTCCGAATATTGGAATATCCCGCGCAAGTGACGCAGTGCCGCGACATCTGCCGCCACCCCCTCCGTTCGGGCCCCGGGTAGCGGTCGAAGGTCGGATTGGGCCCAGGGCCCCGCGGCCCGAGAGCCAGGCAGGGCGTCCGTGCCTAAAAAAGAAGTTGCAACATGTAATAACAGGCCCGATCATGGGCCATGTCGAATCCGCCTCTCCTCCCAACCCTTTTCCTGGCGCATGGGTCCCCCATGCTGGCCCTGGATGGCGGCGACTGGGGCCGGGCCGTCTCGGCCTTCGGCCGCAAGCTACCGCCCCTTCGCGCCATCCTGGTCTGCTCGGCGCACTGGGAGAGTTCCGGGACCTTCCGTCTCTCCTCGGCGGCTCTTCCTGGCGTGATGCACGATTTCGGGGGTTTCCCGGAGGCCCTCTATGCCCTTGACTATCCGGCTCCCGGATCCCCTGAGGTGGCCGCCGAGGCGGCCGGACTGCTCGCGAGGGCAGGGCTGCCAGCCGAGCTTGATGCAGAGCGTCCCCTCGACCACGGGGCCTGGGTGCCCCTGCGGCATCTCATGCCAGGGGCCGAGGTCCCGGTGGTTCAGCTCTCCCTGCCGCGGCCCCGGACCCCGGAACTGCTGCTGGCGGCGGGCCGGGCCCTGGCGCCACTCCGGGAGCGCGGCGTGCTCCTCCTGGGGAGTGGCGGAATCGTGCACAACCTGCGCCGGCTGGACTGGGAAGATTCTTCGGATCCCCAGCCCTGGGCCTCGGGCTTCGACCGCTGGATCCGTGCGCAGCTGGCCACCGGCGAGGCGGCCGCCGTCGCCGAATGGAATCAAGCGCCCGGGGCGGCCGAATCCGTGCCCACCTCGGAGCACCTGGATCCCCTATTCCTGGCCCTGGGTGCCGCAGTCGGGCCGCCGGAGGGGCTCTACGAAGGATGGCAGCTGGGCAGCCTCAGCCTGTCGAGCTACGTCTTCCCCTGATCCCGAGTCCTCACTCGGCCCAGCCGCCTCCCAGGGCCTTGCACAGGGAGACCAGGGCCGACAGGCTCTGGGCATGGGCCTGGAGGGCCTGGTCCTCCTGGCCCAGGAGGCTCCTGCGGGCTTCCAGGAGGGTGATCTTCGAGACCTCACCGGCCTCCCACTGCCGCTCGGTCAAGGCCACCATGTGGCGCTGCAGGGTCTCGGCGTCCAGCAGCTGATGGCGGCGGTCCTCACTGCGTGCCAGACGGGTGAGGGCGACTTCCACGTCCGCCACGGCATTCAGAACCGCCTTCCGGTAGGCTGCCGAGGCGGCCTCGGAGGCGGCCTCGTTCGCCCGGACCTGGTTCGCCAGCAGGCCGCTGTTGAAGATGGGCAGGTGGACTTGGGGACCCACGCTCCACATGCGGCTGGCGTTCTCAACGAGGGTGCCGGACTGGACCGAGGACCAGCCACCCGTCCCCACCAGCGAGAACCGGGGGTAGCGGTCCGCCACGGCCACGCCCACATCGGCGCTGGCGGCGGCCCATTCGCGTTCGGCGACCCGCAGGTCCGGCCTGCGCTTCAGGAGGTCCGAGGGCAGTCCGGGGGCGGGCGCTTCGGGCACAGCCAGGGGCCGTGACGCCTCCCCCAGGCGGGCCTCCAGGCTGGCCATGGGCAGATCCGTGAGGGTGGCAAGGGCCGCGAGGCTCTGTCGCAGGCCGATGCGGAGGTCCGCGAGGCTGGCCTCCTGGATCCGATGGCTGGTCTCGGCCCGTTGCACGTCGAGGACCGTCACCTCGCCTGCCCGGGCCTGCAGGGTGGTCAGGCGCACCAGCTCCTGGCGGTTCAATAGAGTGTCCAGGGCCAGGGCCAGGCGCTGCTGCCAGGAGCGGTAGTCGATGTAGTTCCTGGCCACCTCGGCGGACAGCACCAGCCCCGCATCCCGGAGGCGCTCCCCGCTGGCCTCCGTGCGGGCCTGGGCGGCCTCGGAGAGGCGCCGGTTGTGGCCGAAGAGATCGAGCTCCCAGGAGGCGTCGAAGGCGATCTGGTGGGTGGTGAATTCCGGGTTGAGGCCCTTCGCGGGAAGGCTGGCGAGCAGGCCGCTGTTGGGACTGAGCCGGTCCCGGGAGACCTGGGCTCCCAGCCCGAGTTCGGGCCCCCCGACCGCATCCTGGACGCCCTGCAGGGCCCGGGCCTGGCGCCACCGAGCCTCGGCGATCCTGAGGTCGGGGCTCTGGGCGAGGGCCTGTTGGATGAGACCGTTCAGCTGGGCATCACCCAGGGCCTCCCACCAGCGGGAGGGCAGCCTGGCGGCGCCGGCGGGGGCCGCATAGGTGGCGGGAAGCTCCGGTGCGGGGCTGACATAGGTCGGGCCCACAGGACGGCAGGCCAGGAAGAGCAGGGGCAGGCAGAGAAGGAGCTGTTTCATGAGGGGCCTCGGTCAGGCGATATGGCGGCGGAACAGGCGCAGGGCGGCGGAGAGCGTGACGATGGCGATGGCCAGGAGGGGCCACAGGAGGTGCCAGGCGTCCCGGAAGCCGAAGTCCTTCAGGAAGCACCCCTTCATGATCGGGATGCAGTAGCTCAGGGGGTCGCAGATGGCCACCCACTGGAAGAAGCGGGGCATGTTCTCGATGGGGGCCACGTAGCCCGAGAGCATCACCGCCGGGGCCATGAAGGCGAAGACCCCGAGGAAGGCCTGCTGCTGGTTCTCGGAGATGGAGGAGATGAAGAGCCCGACCCCGGCCAGGGCGAGGCCGTAGAAGACCAGGCCCGTCAGCAGCAGGGGCACGGATCCGCTGAAGGGCAGGCCGTAGCCCCAGGCCGCGGCGACGGCGATGAAGCTGCCCTGGACCACGGCGATGGTCACGCCCGGCACGGCCTTGCCGGCCATGATGTAGGCCGGCGTGAGGGGCGAGACCAGCAGCTGGTCGAAGGTGCCCTCCTCTCGCTCCCGCGCCACGGAGAGGGCCGTCACGATCAGGCAGCCGATGGTGGTGATGATGGCCACCAGACTGGGCAGGATATGCCATTTGTAGTCGAGGTTGGGGTTGTAGAGGTTTCGGACGCTCAGGGTCGAGGTCGCCTTGGCGCCGCGTTCGGCGGCATAGGCCTGGAAGACCTGGGAGGCATAGCCCGCCGCGATCTGGCCGCTGTTGGACCGGCGGCCGTCCAGCAGCACCTGCAGCGGGGCCGTCCTTCCCGCGGTCAGGTTGCGGGAGAAATCCATGGGGAAACGGATCGCCAGCAGGGCCTGCTGCCGGTCGATGGTCTCCTGCAGGGCCCCATCATCGTGGACCATCAGGATCCTGGAGAAGGCTGCGGTGTGGGAGAGGCGCTGGATCAGCTCCACGGAAGCCTGGCCCCCGTCCTGGTTGTAGATGGCCAGGGTGCTGTGCTTCACCTCCAGGGTGGCGGCGAAGGGGAAGATCAGGGTCTGGAGGATCACGGGCATGATGAGCATGGCCCTGGCCCTCTTGTCCCCGAGGGTCACCTGGAATTCCTTGACGATGAGGCGGAGCAGTCGTTTCAGCATGGGCTCAGTCCAGCGTCCGTCGGGTTTTCAGGGCGGTGAGGCCCAGCCAGAACAGCATGAGCAGGCCCAGGCCGAGGGCATTGGCCCAGAGGCTGGCGCCGATGGTGCCTGCCTGGAACAGGGTCTGGAGAGAACTGGCGAAGTACCGGGCGGGAATGATGCGAGTCAGGAACTGCAGGGCCTTCGGCATGCTGTCGATCTCGAAGACGAAGCCGGAGAGCATGAGGGCCGGCAGGAAGGCCGAGGTGAGGGCGGCCAGGGCCGCGTTGAACTGGCTCCGCAGCACCGTGGACAGGAACAGGCCCATGCCCAGGGCGCTGCCCAGGAAGAGGGTCGAGATCCCCACCAGGGCCAGCAGGGAGCCGCGGAAGGGGATCCCCATGACGAACACCGAGACGCCAAGGCAGATGATGAGGGCGAGCATGCCGAGCACGTAGTAGGGGAGGACCTTCGATACCAGCAGCTCTGCCTTGGTGACGGGGGTGGCCAGCAGGGCCTCCATGGTGCCCCGCTCCCATTCCCGCGCCACCACCAGGGAAGTCAAGAGGGCCCCGATGATGGTCATGACCACGGCGATGGATCCAGGCACCAGGAAATTGCGGCTGACGTTGCCCGGATTGAACCAGGTGCGCAGCCGCAGATCCAGCGTAGGGGCCGACTGCAGGCCCTGGTCCACGGCCAGGTCCCGCTGCCAGGTGTCGAAGGCTCCCTGCACGTAGGCGGCGATGAAGCTGGCGGTGTTGGGCTCCCCGCCATCGGTGATCACCTGGACGGCGGCGTCGCCGTGGCCCTGCTTCAGCTTCGAGGTGAAGTCGCTCCGCACGATGACGATGCCCCGGATCTCGCCGTGGGCCATCCGTGTCACGAGCGCTTCCCGGGAACTCCCGGAATGGACCTCGAAGTACCTGGAGGCGCAGAGGGTCTGCTCCAGCCGGACCGCGGCGGGTCCTGGATCCTCAACAAGCAAACCGATCCGCATGTGGTCCGCATCCAGGTTGATGGCATAGCCCATGACGAAGAGCAGGATCACCGGCAGAATGAAAGCCACCAGGATGCTGCTGGGGTCCCGGACGATCTGGTAGGACTCCTTCCGGCACAGGGCCCACAACCGGCGGGGGGCGAAGGCGCTCATCGGTCGGCTCCCTGGACGAGTTCGATGAAGGCGTCCTCCATGGTGGGGTTCGGGCGGTCCGGGGTGGCGACCCCTTGCTTGAGCTCATCGGGGGTGCCGAGGGCGATGAGCCTTCCCCGGTAGATCAGGCCGATGCGGTCGCAGTACTCGGCCTCGTCCATGAAGTGGGTGGTGACCATGACCGTCACTCCCTTCTGGGCCAGGCCGTTGATGTGGGTCCAGAACTCCCGGCGGGTGACGGGGTCCACGCCGGAGGTGGGCTCGTCCAGGAAGATCAGCTGCGGTTCGTGCATGACCGCGCAGGCCAGGGCCAGCCGCTGCTTGAAGCCCAGGGGCAACTCGCCCGTGAGGGTGTCCAGGAAAGGCTCCAGGGCGAAGGCCTCGACCATCTGCTGGATCTTGACCCGCTGCCGCTCTTCCTCCAGTCCGTAGATGCCGGAAAAGAAGACGAGGTTCTTCATCACCGTGAGCTGGGCGTAGAGGGAGAACTTCTGCGCCATGTAGCCCAGGCGCTGCCGCGCCTCCGAGGGGCTGGACTTCAGGTCGATGCCCATGACCAGCGCCTGCCCTTCGGAGGGTTTCAGCAGGCCGCACTCCATCTTGAAGGTCGTGGATTTTCCTGCGCCGTTGGGGCCCAGGAGTCCGAACACCTCCCCCTTGGACACCCTGAAGCTCACGTCATCCGTGGCCGTGAAATCCCCGAAGCGCTTGCTCAGCCGTCGGGCCTCGATGACGGCGTGCGGATCCGTGTGGGGGTCCAGCTCGACCCGAGGCATGACCTTCGACAGGGCCGAGTCCCCGCCGGGGCCGCCCCCCAGCAGGCTGATGAAGGCGTCCTCCAGGTGAGGTTCCACCTCCACCAGGGTGGCTGCGGGTCCAGCCTCCAGTGAGGCCAGGTCCGGGCGCCTGCCGGCCTCGCGCAGGAGCAGGCGGACATTGGCTCCCTGGATGGTGCCGTCCATCACCTCCGGAGCATTCAGCGCCCGCCGGAGCACCTCCCGGCGGTGGCCGGCGAGGTTCGCCACATGCAGGCAGCGGCCCTCCAGCAGGCCCAGCAGGGTCTTCGGCGCACCGCTGGCCATGACCCGGCCATGGTTCATCAGCCGCACGTCGTCGCACAACTCGGCCTCGTCCAGGTAGGCCGTGCTCCACACCACGGTCATGCCGCCCTGGGCCAGCTCCCGGACCATGCGCCACAGCTCCCGGCGGGAGATGGGATCCACGCCGACGCCCGGCTCGTCCAGCAGCAGGACCTGGGGCGAACCCAGCAGGCTGCAGGCCAGTCCGAGCTTCTGCTTCATGCCTCCAGACAGCTTGCCGGCGAACCTCGCCGTGAAGGGGGCCAGGTCCGTGAAGGCCAGCATCTTCTCGAAGCTCCGCCGCCGTTCCTCCCCGGTCACGTTTCGCAGGTCCGCGTAGAGATCCAGGTTCTCCAGCACGGTCAGGTCTTCATACAGCCCGAATTTCTGGGGCATGTAGCCGATCTTCTCGCGCAGGAGGTTCCCCTGGCGGAACGGATCGAGGCCCAGGATGCGCACGGTGCCTGATGTGGGCATTAGCAGTCCCGCCATGGTCCGGAGCAGGGTCGTCTTGCCCGCCCCGTCGGGCCCCACCAGTCCCGTGATGCTGCCGTGCGCCACGCCGGTGCTGACCTGATCCAGGGCGGCGGGACCCTCCGCATGGAACCGCTTCACCAGGTCGTGGACCTCGATGGTGAGGTCCTGGTCAGTCGGGGCAGGGATCATTTCGCGAGCCGCAGCGTCACCGGCATGCCCTGGCGCAGCTGCGCATCCGGATCCTGCACGATGACCCGGAGGCGGTAGACCAGGGAGGTCCTCAGGTCCGGGGTCTCCACGGGCTTGGGCGTGAATTCCGCCGTGGGGGAGACGAAGCCCACGACGCCGTGGTAAGGCCTGTCCCGCCTGGCATCGGTCTCGAGCAGGAGCCTGGTACCGGGGGCGAAATGGCCCAGGTGGGATTCACTCACGTAGGCCCTGACCCAGACCGGGTCCGTGAGCGAGAGGCTGAAGGCCGGCGTGCCCACCTGCACCATGGTTCCCTTCTCGATGGCCCGAGTGAGGATCACGCCCTCGCTCGGGGCCTTGAGCACCGCATCCTTCAGGGCGAGCCGGGCGGCGTCCAGCTGGGCCAAGGCCTGCCTGAGCTGGGCATCGGATTCGGCGATCTCCTCCTTGCGGAAGCCCGTGGTCATGAGTCTGGCCTGTTCCTCCGTGCTCCGCACCTGGGCGGCGGCCTGGTCCCGAACCGACTGGGCATTGTCCAGGGCCCGCTGGGAGGCGGCCCCTTCGGGGGCCAGGATCTTCTGGCGGACCAATTGCTGTTCGGCCTCTGCCAGGGCGGCCTGGGCCGCCCCAAGCCTGGCCTTGGCCTGCTCGATGTCCTCGGCGCGGTAGCCGCGGTGCATCAGGGCATTGCGGGCGCTCAGCGCCGCCACGGCCCCTTCGCTGGCGTGGAGGCTGTTCAGCAGGGGCTCCGGGTCGAGCGCGGCGAGGACATCCCCCGCCTTCACTGGATCGCCCTCATCCACCTGCAGGTTCAGCACGCGCCCGGCCACCCGGAAGGCCAGGCTGGCTTCCCGGATGTCCACGTTCCCGTAGATCGTGGTGTTCTGTGCATCGGCCACGGAACTCCGGTAGTAGGCCAGTCCCGCCGAAGCGACGGCCAGGACCACGACCGGAATGAGGATGGCTTTCTTGTTCATGGGTGCCTCAAGGAACGGTGGGAGCGGGCAGGGGGGGCAGCGGGGCGCCGGGATCGCGGGCGACGCCCCGCCAGAAGAGGTCGAACCAGGCACGCATGCCGGCCACGACGGCCTCCTCCGGGGACAGGTCCATGAACCGGGGCAGCATGACGGG
>CAIMBM010000042.1 GCA_903839205.1 uncultured Holophagaceae bacterium
GGCGGTGGCGTTGACGGTGAACCCGGTGGTGGTGGCTCCGACCATCAGCACCTATCCCGCGAGCCAGAGCGTGGTGGCGGGCAACTCCGCCTCGTTCTCGGTGTTGGCCACGGGTTCGGCGCCCTTGAGTTACCAGTGGCACCTGGACAATGTCAACGATGGCTCGAACAGCGCCAGCTATCAGAGCCCATCCACAACCGTCATCGGCAGTCACACAGTGACGGTGACCGTGTCCAATGCTGCCGGGAGCGTGCTCAGCAACCCGGCGCTCCTGACGGTGACCGCCATGCCTGTCGCCCCATCCATCAGCACGCAACCGTCCGCCCAGGTGGTGACCGTGGGTAATCCGGTTACCTTCACGGTGGCTGCCGGGGGCACGGCGCCCTTGAGTTACCAGTGGTATTCAGGGACCAGTTCGACCACGGTGACCACCCCGATCTCTGGGGCGAATTCAGATTTCTACGCGCCCTCCACCGCCTTGGCAGGGACAAACTATTTCGCCGTGGCCGTCTCGAACGGCATCGGGACGCCTGCCACCAGCAACGCGGTGGCGTTGACGGTGAATGCTGCGCCAGTGGCGCCCACCATTGCCATCAACGGCAGCAGCACCCCCAGCGTGACTGAAGGCCAGTCCATCACCTTCACCGCCACGGCCACGGGCTCCACGCCGTACACCTACCTCTGGCAGCAGAACGGCACCAGTGTTGGCAGCAATGCCTCCACCTTTACCCTGGCGCTGCCCCGACTCACCGATTCGGGTAGCAGCATCACCGTTACAGTAACCAACGCCGCCGGGAGCGTAACCAGCAGCGCCGTGACCCTGACGGTGAACCCTTTGCTGGTCAATCTTGGGGGCAGCATGCCCCTGAACCTGACCCCCATACCCGCTGGGACATTCACCATGGGCTCACCTCCCAGTGAAACAGACCACCAATCGAACGAGACGCAGCATCAGGTCACCATCAGTCAGAACTTCTACATGGGCACCTATCTGGTGACCCAGGCTCAGTGGGTGCAGGTCATGGGCAGCAACCCCAGCTCTTTCCAGACGACGGGCGGGGGTTCCCCGACCAACGACTTGCAACGCCCGGTGGAGCAGGTCAGCTACACGAACATCACGACCGCAGGCTTCCTGGCTGAATTGAATCAGAATGCGATCGTCAGCCCAGGGATTCCCTCAGGGTATGTCTTCCGCCTGCCCACGGAAGCAGAGTGGGAGTATGCCTGCCGGGCTGGCACGACCACGCGATTCTACTGGGGGAATTACTCGGACGCGGACACCACGATCAACAGTTACGCTTGGTATTCAAGTGATGACGGCAACACGACCAAACCCGTGGGCATGTTACTCCCCAACGATTGGGGGCTCTACGATATGGCCGGGAACGTGTGGGAGTGGTGCCAGGATTGGTATAGTGCCACCTATTACACCACCACTGCCCAGACCGATCCGGCAGGTCCAACGAGTGGTTCATACCGGGTCCTCCGGGGCGGGAGTTGGCTCAACGTCAGTTACAACTACCGTTCCGCCTTCCGCTTCAACTACGTTCCAGTCAACCGCAGCAGCAGCATTGGTTTCCGGGTTGTCTTGGCGCCCCCGAGGACCCCTTGATCTTTTGCCCTCTTTGCCCTCTTGTCCCTTTAGGGCAAGGGGGCTTGTTGGCCGAAGGCCTCGAAAAATTTGGAGTTGCAAGTGCCGAAGGATCCAAAGCCTGAACTGCCCATCATCCAGCATACGTACGATTTCATCCTGTACGCGATCCCGATCCTGAACCGTTGGCCAAGGGACCACAAGCACCTGCTGGGGGACCGGATCGCCGTTGGGCTGTACAACTTCCTGGAGGGCCTGGTGGCAGCGCGCTATGCGAAAGACAAGGCGGATAGGCTTCAAAACTTGAACGGAAACCTGGACCTGCTGCGCTATCAGTTCAGGCTCTCGAAGGACCTGGGCTTGATGGATGCGCGGCGCTTCGGCCATATTGCCGAGCGGATGCAGGTCATCGGGGGCGAACTTGGCAATTGGCTGAAACACCAGCGGAGTCGGTCCGGGGATGAATTCGCGGCGGCGGCAGTGCCATGAAGCGGACCGGCGGCCTGTGGGAAAGGATCACGTCCTTCGAGAACCTCTATGCGGCGGCACGGCAGGCGCGGAAGGGGAAACGTATCAACCCAGTGGTGATGGCCTTCGAGGACCACCTAGAGGAAAACCTGCTACTGCTCCGCCAGGAGCTGCTGGACCAGAGCTATCTTCCCGGTTCTTACAATTGTTTCGAGATCTTCGAACCCAAGCCCCGTCTCATCTCGGCTGCCCCGTATCGGGACCGGGTGGTGCACCACGCGCTGGTCCGGGTTATCGGTCCCATCTTCGAACCCACCTTCATCCGGGACAGCTTCGCCAACCGCACCGGCTTTGGGACCCACCTGGCGCTGCGGCGCTTCACCCTGATGCTCCGCTCCAGCCGGTACGTCCTGCAATGCGACATCCGGAAATTCTTTCCCAGCCTGGATCACGAGGTATTGAAGGCGCTGTTGCGCCGGAAGCTGAAATGCTCCGGAACCCTGTGGCTGCTGGATACCATCCTGGATACGGGGCCGGATCAGCCTGAGGCCATCGTGTTCTTCCCTGGGGATACGCTATTCACGCCCTATGAACGGCGCCGGGGCCTGCCGATCGGCAACCTGACCAGCCAGTTCCTGGCGAATGTCTACCTGAATCCCCTTGATCATTTCGTGAAGGAAACGCTGGGCATGGGGAAGTACGTCCGCTATGTGGATGATTTTGCGCTGTTCGACAACGACCGCGCCCGGCTTGAGGCGGCCCAACGACGCATCGCGGGCTTCCTCGCGGGGATCCGGCTCTCTTTGCATCTTGGGAAGACCCGGCTGGCGGACACAAGGGATGGTGCCTGTTTTGTGGGCTTCCGAATCCTCCAGGACAGAATTCGAATCCGCAAAGGCAACCTCCGGCGGGGGCGCCGCCGCCTGCGTCAGATGGCCTGGGCCTATGGTCGGGGCCGGCTGCCGTGGGAGAAGGTCCAGGAGCGAATTCATGCTTGGCTGGCCCATTTGGCGCATGCAGATAGCTGGCATTTGCGAGAGAATGTCCTGTCCCACGTGACCTTCCACCGGGACAGGGCATGCGTCCCACCGGGTCAACCGGGGCGGGAGTTGGAACAACAACAGTAACAACTGCCGCTCCGCCTACCGCAACAACAACGATCCAGACAACCGCAACAACAACCTTGGTTTCCGGGTTGTCTTGGCGCCCCCGAGCACCCTGATCTGCCAGAGCCGGAGCGCGGGAGCGCCTCGGGTGAGTTTTTGGGGTCCAGACGCGTGCCTGGGACGGGAAACCGGCCCGAATACAAAACGTTCCGGGTGGTCTGGTAGGGGGCAACCCGAAGGCCCGCCCGGGGCCCCTGAAGCACTTCCTGAACCTCCGTTCACGGCCACTGTGAAAATCAGCAGCAACAGTTCGGCACACTTATCGCTGAAATGATGTGGCTTGGATGGTTCGGACGAAATAAAGTCTCACGGATTCAGGTAGTAATGAAAGGCAAATGGGTTTCGAAGTTTATAAGCATATTCATTGGTGATAATTTGATAATCTTTCGTAACATCGATCTAGGACAAGAATAATGCGGGTCTCAAACAGATCCAGTATAAAAATTTTCGTTCTGATCTTTGCTTGAATTTTACGGCCTCAGCCCAGCCTGGATGAAAGGTTGGACAAAGCAGGGCCAGAACCTGGGGGGCCCGGCGGATGGGATGGGCCAGCGGACAAGGGCATGGAAAAGGCCCGCCGGATGGCGGGCCTTTTCGCGTGTGAAGCTGCTTGCAGGGCTTGCCGGGCTAGAACTTGTAGCGGATGCCGAAGCCGTAGGTGGTGTTCTTGGTGGTGTCGTAGCCGTCGGCGGCGATCCAGCCGTTGGCGGCGTTGATGGCGTTGCCCGAGGTCTTCACGCTCATGAGGCCGACGTAGGCATCGAAGGCCTTGGTGAAGGAGTAGTCGGCGATCAGGGACATGTAGTCGGCCTTGTTGGAACCCTTGGCGCTGGTGGGGGCGTTCAGGGAGTAGTCGTTGACTTTGACATCGTAGTAGCCGGCCATCAGCTTGAGGCTCGAGGTGAGGTCCCAGGCGGCGGTCAGGTGGAGCATGGTCTGCTCCTTGTCGGGATTGCCGGCAGCGGTGCCGATGGAATTGGTGGTGTAGCTGGCGACCTGCTGGCCATAGGCGTACTGGCTGCCATTGCTGATGGAGGCGAAATAGGCGGCATCCCCCGCGGAGGGATCCTCGAACTTGAACTGCTGGTAGCCGAAGCAGAGGAGGACGTCGCTGAACTTGTATTTGACGCCCGCCTGGATGTCCTTGGTGTTGACCACGGTGCCCTTGATGGTCCCGGGCGAGTTGATCGAGGCGGTGCCCGTGGGGGTGGTGACCGTGACGACGCTGCCGTTGGTGGCGGTACCGTAGGTGATGCCGTTGTTCAGGATCTGGTAGCCCACGTAGGCGCCGAAGGGGCCGCTGGCGTATTCCAGGGTGAACTCGTTGCAGCCCGTGGCGGCCGTGGCGTCGGGGCCCTTGGTGCCGGAGACCTTGGTCAGGACGGACAGGGTGAAGGCGTCCGCGAGCTTGACCCGGTACTTGACGGAACTGTCGACGCGGGAGTTCTCCGTGACACCGCCGCCCAGGAAGGAACCGGAGAAGCCGTCGGGAGAGAAGAGCTGGGAGAGCCCGGTGGCATCGTAGGGCACCATGATGTCGTACATCAGGTTCTGCTGGCGGCCGAAGGTGAGGGTGCCATAGGTGGCGTGGGACAGTCCCACGAAGGCGCCCCGGGCGAAGAGCTGGCCGCTGACGGCGGAGGCGGCGGCGGTGCTCTTGCCACCGGACTCAGCCAGACTTTCCTCGGCGTTGCTGATGCGGCCGGTGGGAAGGTTGAGACCGGACTCGAGGGTGGCGACGGCCTTCCAGCCGTCCACCAGGTCGGTGCTGGCCTTGATGCCGAAGCGGGTCCCGGACATGCCGCCGTTGAACATGCCGGTGGCGCCGGTCCTCACGCCCTTCGCCAGCATGGGATTGGTCCCCACCACGAAGTCATCGCTGAAGTTCAGGGCGTGGTCCACGTGGGCGATGCCGGTGTCGAGGATGCCGTAGACCTGGACGCTGGGTCCTTCAGCCAACAGGGGGACGCCAGCGCAAAGGGCCAGGGCGACGAGGGAGAGCTTCTTCATGGTTCTGCTCCGGAAGGAGTGACCCCTTGCGGGGTGGTGGTGGGGGATGAACGAAAGCTTCAAAGGCGACAATCGGATCGGCGACGGGTGCTGGCTGCAAACCCATTCAAGCCCCTGGCGGCTCCGGGATCGTGACCGTGCTGTGACAGCGATGGAACTTTCCACGGGACCTAGAACCTGGGCGGCCTTGCCCGCACCGCACCACCCGGTTCGACCCCTCCAGCGGTGGCCCGAGGGATTGGGGCGGTCGGCCAGGGGGAGGCGCCCCAGGCTCGGTCCAGGGGGGCACGCCCGGACCTGCCGCCCAGGCGTGGGGGCCGTGGTCGGCTGGATTGCCGGGCATCCGGGACTGGGTGCAACCTATCGGTGCGCTCCCGTGCCCCTCAGTTCTGGAGCCGTGGCCATGTGGACCGCGAAGGCTTCGGACAGGGCCTGCACCCCGGCCATGATGTCCGTGGCCCGGCTTCCATCCTGGAATGGCAGGACCTGTCCATCCAGTTTGAGCAGGCGTCCCGAGGCCACCACCGTGTCCACCTCGGAGCCGTCCGCGGCCCACAGCAGGTTCTCGGTGAGGTTGTCCAGGCGCGTGGGCACCAGGTTGGGCCGGGCCAGGTCGAGCAGGATCCAGTCCGCCTGCCGGCCCGGGGCCAGCTCCCCCTGGTCGAAGCCCAGGATCCGGTTCGGCACCACCGTGATCATCTCCAGCAGCTGCTGGGAGGGGAGGAGCGTGGCGTCCCGGTGGAAGGCCTTCTGGTACTGGGCCGCCAGGCGGGCCGCCGCGAACAGGTTCTGGTTGTCGGCGGAGCCCGACCCGTCCGTGGAGATGGCCACCGGCACACCGGCGCGGAGCAGGTCCATGAGGGGGGGCATGCCCGAACCCAGGATGGTGTTGGCCAGGGGGTTGTGGACCACGGCGGTGCCAGCGGCCGCGAGCAGGTCCACGTCCCTGGGCCCGCAGTTGACCTGGTGCGCCAGCACCGTGGAGGCGTCCAGGATCCCAATCTCCTTGAAATACTCCACCGGCGTGAGGCCCGGCTCCACTTCCCGGGTGAACCAGCTGGTGGTCCGGGGCTCCTCGGCGCTGTGGATGTGCAGGAGGGTGCCGTGGCGGCGCGCCCAGTCCTTCTGGGGGATGAGCGAGGCCCGGCTGTTTGAGAAGCACTGGTCCGGGCCCGGAATGAAGCGGGTCCGGGCACACCCCGCCTGGATCTCCAGGGCGCGGTCCAGGCGGGCCAGGGCCTCGCCGGGCTTGTCCAGGAGTTCCGCCGCATAATGGCGGTCCTGGCTGCCCACGGCCACGATCATGCGGGTCCCCGCGGCCTCGTTGGCCTCGGCGATGTCCTCCAGGTGGTGCTTGTTCCAGTTGCAGTGATGCACCATGGAGGCGGTGATGCCGTAGTGGATGTCGCAGACCCGGGCCATCCGGTAGACCGCCAGCTGGGGGCTGCAGCCGAGCAGGTCGGAGAGCCCCGCCCGTTGGGCGTTCATGAAGCCGGTGAAGGGGTTCACGGCGTGATCCAGCCAGTCCGTGAGGGCCTCGTCCCGGGCCAGGCCGATGAGGGGCTGCTCGTGGTCATGGCCGTGGGCCTTCACCAGGGCTGGAAGCAACACCATGTCCTGCATGGGGATGGGGTCTGCGGAGGGGATTTCCCGGCGGGTGTGCAGCACTTCGAGCCGCTCACCCCAGGAGCGGAGCAGCCGGGTACCCGTGTCCGGCAAGTAGGGTCCCGCCTCCAGGAGCCGTCCGCCGGAGGCCAGGACATAGCCGTCCTGGATGCGCCTAGCCCGGTCGGGGTCGGCCAGGGGGAGCATGAAGCGGGCCCGGCAGACCAGGGCGGTGGGGTCGGCCATGACGGACCTCGGCAGGGGTGACGGGAGACGGAACCTGGCTTCCTGCGGACAGCAGGATCCCCTTAGGATAGGAATTCTTTTATCCTCACAGTAATTTTTTTATTCACCACGCCCCGCTCTCCGGGTACCTTTCAAACTGTTACCTGCCGATCTTCTTCGAGGACATCACCCGCCGTTCGCCAGACTTGCCAGACCTGTGCACCGCGGCTTGCTGGCTCCTGGAACTGCGAATCTCCCCGCGTTGCGACCCTCTGAATCCACCCCAAGGCAGGGAAGCCATGTCCCACCCTGATCAGCCCACGCCGAGGATCGTCCTGAAGGGGATCCGGAAGGCCTATCCCTCGGTGGTGGCCAACGACGGCATCGACCTGGAGGTCCAGCCCGGCGAAATCCACGCCGTGGTGGGGGAGAACGGAGCCGGGAAATCCACCCTCATGAAGGTCATCTACGGCGTCACCCGGCCCGATGCCGGGGAGATCCTGTGGGAGGGCCGGCCCGTGCGCATCCACAACCCGGCCCAGGCCAGGGAACTGGGCATCGGCATGGTGTTCCAGAACTTCTCCCTGTTCGAGACCCTTTCGGTGACCCAGAACGTGGCCCTGGCCATGCCGGGCCCCTTCGACCTGGTGGGCCTGGCCCGGCGCATCGTGGAAGTCTCCGAGCGCTATGGGCTGCCCGTGGATCCCCATCGGCTGGTGCACGACCTCTCCGTGGGCGAGCGCCAGCGGGTGGAGATCATCCGCTGCCTCCTGCAGTCCCCCAGGCTGCTGATCCTCGACGAGCCCACCTCGGTGCTGACGCCCCAGGCGGTGCGGAAGCTCTTCGAGACCCTGCGGCAGCTGGCGGCGGAGGGGTGCAGCATCCTCTACATCAGCCACAAGCTCGACGAGATCCAGGAGCTCTGCCACAAGGCCACGGTCCTCCGGGGAGGGCGCGTGACAGGCTCCTGCGTGCCCGCCCAGGAGACGCCCAAGACCATCGCCCGCATGATGATCGGCGAGGACCTGCCGGTCTTCCAGCATGGCGAACCCACCGGGGGCGGGGAAGTGCGGCTGCGCCTGGAAAACCTGTCCCTGGTCCCGGAGGATCCCTTCGGCGTGGTGCTGAGGAACGTGAACCTGGAAGTGCACAGCGGCGAGATCGTGGGCATCGCCGGGGTGTCAGGCAACGGCCAGCAGGAACTGCTCTGGGCCATCTCCGGCGAGGAGCCGACCCGCGAGGGCGAGAGCGTGCAGGTCTGCGGGGTTCCTGCCGGGCGGATGGATTCCAGCCGGAGGCGCTCGCTGGGCCTCTGCTTCGTGCCCGAGGAACGGCTGGGCCGGGGTGCGGTGCCGCGGCTCTCGCTCACGGAGAACATCCTCCTCACGGCCTACCGCAAGGGCATGCTGGTGCTGGGCCTGATCCGCTTCGGCTCGGCCCGCCGCTTCGCCGAGGACTGCATCAAGCGCTTCGACGTGAAGTGCGGCGGACCCGACTCAGAGGCGAAGTCCCTGTCGGGGGGCAACCTGCAGAAGTTCATCGTGGGCCGGGAGATCATGCAGAACCCCAAGCTGCTGGTGCTTGCGCAGCCCACCTGGGGCGTGGACGTGGGGGCCGCCTCGTTCATCCGGCGACAGCTGCTGGACCTACGGGAATCCGGAACGGCCATCCTGGTGGTGTCCGAGGAACTGGACGAGCTCTTCGAGATCTGTGACCGGCTGGTGGTCATCTCCAAGGGCTGCCTGTCTCCACCCAAGGTCACTTCGGAAACGGGCGTGGAGGAGATCGGCGTGTGGATGAGCGGTCTCTGGCCTGGGGATGCAGTGGGCGGATCCGGGGAGGCCCCTGATGTGGCTTAGGATCGAGCCCCGCCCGGAGCCCTCCTGGCTCATGCGCTACCTGTCGCCGCTGCTCGCGGTGGCCCTCATGCTGACCTGCGGCATGGTGCTGTTCAAGGTCCTGGGCAAGAGCCCCGTGGAGGGCTTCAAGGTCTTCTTCCTTCAGCCCATGGCGGAC
>CAIMBM010000043.1 GCA_903839205.1 uncultured Holophagaceae bacterium
CAGGACATTACCTTGGGAGATCTTCGGAACTATCAAAGGTTGGATCTGGATTACCGGAGCGGGTCCGACAGACCATTGTCAGCTCGTCTGATCGACGAACCATAGAGGCGGGTCCACGACGTCAACTACATTTCCCCTCCGTGTTGCCTCACGAACGAATGCTACCTAAGTGCCTCATGGTAGTTGCTACCTGGATGGACCCCATCCGGTACCGGAAGGACACGGCACAACAGGTCCGAGCCTAATCCCTTGGCTGCCTAACCCCTGATCCCAGTTGAAGGCCATACCCCTCAAAGCGCCTCGGCCAAGGCCCTAGACAATTCCGCCTGTTGGATGGGCTTGAATGTGTCCTTCCGGCACACGTGCATGAATCCTGATTTCCAGTGAGATAGCCTCAGGGCCTTGATGAGGGAGGCCCCATGGGACGAAGTGTTCGAGCGCCGCTGCCAGTGGAAGTGGATGAGGTCAGGGCCAGGATCGAGCGGTGGCGTCAGCAGCGTAAATGCCTTGGGCCGATGCCGGAGAAGCTCTGGGCCGAGGCGGCTGAACTGGCAGTACGTTTTGGCATGAGCCCCATCTGCCAAAACATGGGGTTGAGCTATGGCGCCCTGAAAACCCGCATGGACAAGCACTCCAGTCAGCAGCACCCAGCGCCGAAGCCCCATCCGGAACAAACCCTGATCCACGCACTACCACCAAGGCCAAAGCCGCAACCCATGGCGCCGACCTTCGTGGAACTCGGCGGCGATAGCCTGCTGGGCGGGATCCAGGCCGGGCCTGTGCTGGAGGTCAGTACTCCGGATGGCGTGCGGGTGGTGCTCCGCCTTCCGACTGGAAGTTCCGTGGACCTGGCCAGCCTGATGACCGCCTTTCTCGGATGCCGGTGATGATTCAAATTTCCCCCCAGATGAAAATCATGGTGGCCGTGGAGGCGGTCGATTTCCGCCGTGGGATCGATGGGTTGGCTCAACTCTGTCGCGTCACCCTGGGGGCCGATCCCTTCTCGGGCACGCTGTTCGTGTTCCGCAGCCGTTCGGGGGCATCCCTGCGCGTTTTGGCCCACGACGGCGGGGGCTACTGGCTATGTCAGAAGCGGCTATCGAGAGGTAGGTTCCGCTGGTGGCCCACCAATCAGGATGAACCGTCCGCCCGGCTTCTCGCCCATGAACTCCAGATCCTGATTTGTGGTGGCGATCCTGGCGGCACCAGGGTGCCTGCGGCATGGCGATCTGTGAGTCCACCAATGTGATACCTGGAAATGTAAATTATTGATAATATTCGCCTTTTCTACGCTTGTACTAATCGACGACTTCGGGCACATTCTGAACGATGGCACGCACCAAGCACCGAAAGAAAACCACACCACCATCTCCACGCCCAGATCTGCGGCACAAGGAGATCAGCGCCGAAGTGCTTCACGGCCATCTGGACCGTGCGCGGACAGTCCTTGGTGAGGAAGGCTATGAGGACCTCCGGACAGCGGTGGACACCCTGGCCTTCGTGAACCAGGAACTGGAATCGAAGCGAACTTCCATTCAGCGGCTGAAGTTCATGATGTTTGGTCCCAAGACGGAATCCACGGCGGCGGTGTGCGGAAAGGCCCCATACCAGGATCCCCCGAAACCCAGCCAGGCAGGTTCCTCCGAGGCACCCACGGATCAGAACCAGGAACCGCAGCAACCGACGGAGCAGCGGCCAAAGGAGAAGGCCCCAGGACATGGGCGGAATGGCGCCAGGAACTACCCCGACGCGGATCGCGTGAAGGTGACACGGACGGGGATGGAGAGCGGTGCCCCGTGCCCGGAATGCCCCAACGGGAAGGTCTACCTCCAGAGTGAGCCTGCCACCCTGGTGCGCGTGAAGGGTGTGGCCCCGTTCGCGGCCAGGGTCTACGAACTGGAGCGGTGGCGCTGCAACCTGTGCGGTGAAGTTTTCACAGCTCCGGCACCTGATGGGGTCGGCTCGGAGAAGTACGACGAGACGGTGGCTGCCATGCTTGGAATGCTCAGGTATGGTTCGGGACTCCCCATGCACCGGATTGAAAAGCTCCAGCAGGGCTTTCGGATCCCCCTGCCAGTCTCGACCCAGTGGGAAATCCTGCTGGAGGCCGCTGGGCTCCTGCTGCCCGCCCACGAGGAACTAGCCAGGCAGGCCGCCCAGGGCGAGGTCATTCACAACGACGACACCACCATGCGGATCCTGGGTGGGACCACGAATCGGAAGGAAGGGCGGAAGGGCACCTACACCACCGCCATCCTCTCCAACCATGGAGAGCACCGCATCGCCCTCTACATCACGGGCCACAACCACGCGGGAGAGAACCTGGAGGTTGTCCTCCGGCACCGTGCGGAGGGCCTTGGCGCTCCCATCCAGATGTCCGATGCCCTCGCTGCAAACAGCGTGGGCGAGGCCGGGGAACTGAACACCATCCTGGCCCACTGCCTGGCCCATGCCCGGCGGCGGTTCGTGGAGGTGGAGGAGCGGTTCCCTGACGAGGTCCGGCACCTCCTGGAGTCCTTGAAGGCGGTCTACACGAACGACGCCCGAGCCAAGAAGGAAGGCATGGACCCGCCTACCAGGCTGGCCTTTCACCAGCAGGGGAGTGGACCCGTTATGAAGGCTCTCGAAACCTGGCTCAGGGATCAGATCGAGGAGCGGAAGGTGGAGCCCAATTCAGGGCTGGGCCAGGCCATCACCTACATGCGGAAGCACTGGAAGGAACTGACGCTGTTCCTGCGTGAGCCTATGGCGCCACTGGATAACTCGATCTGCGAGCGGGTGATCAAGCGGGCCATCATGCACCGGAAGAATTCCCTATTCTACAAGACCGAGACCGGCGCCAGGACTGGGGATGCCTTCATGAGCCTCATCCACACCGCGGAATTGAATGGCGCTCAGCCCTTCGACTACTTGGTTGCCCTCCAGCGGAACCATGCCCTGGTGGAGGAAAACCCAGGGGAATGGATGCCTTGGAACTACCTGGACACCCTGGCGGGACTTGCTCTGGCTTCGTAAGTCCCAGATGTGGATCAGTCGTGACAGACCAGTCAGTCATGTGCCGAATCATCCCTGTGTGCGCCGAAAGGACACGAACTAACCAGCCGTGGCGTCAAGGTGACCTTCATAAAAGAGTCCATGACCTTCACGGGGGAGGACAGCCCCATGTCCACCTTGATGCTCAGCATGATGGGAGCCTTTGCCGAGTTCGAGCGCAGCATCATCCTGGAAAGGCAACGCGAAGGGATTGCTCTGGCGAAGGGAAGAGGTGTCTACAAGGGGCGGAAGCCATGCCTATCACCTGAGCAAGCGGAACAAGTGCGTCAGAGGGTTCAGGTCGGAGAGTCGAAGGCTGATCTCGCCAGGGCCTTCTCCGTCAGCCGAGAGACGATCTATGCGTATCTCCGGCTTGGTCCAGACGAGAAGAGCCATTCAAAAACAGAGCCAGGAGCCGCAGGATAGCCTGCTGCGCGGGATCCAGTTCGGGCCTGGTGATTCTGCTGCACCAGAGGGCAGCCGGGAATCTTTTATCTACCCAAATGGTATATGCTGGGCTTACTCTCCTGGATCGGTCAATCTATGCACGAAAAGACCCAGTCTCCTTTCGCCTCCCTCAACAGGGAAGAACTGATCGTCCGCGCCGAACAAGGGGCCGCAGTATTGGTGGAGGCGATCAAAGAGCTTGCCTTTGAGAACGAGGAGAAGGCAAAGCGGGCAGCCGAGTTGGAACTTGCCAACAAGGAGCTTGCCTTTCAGAACGAAGAGAAGGTAAAGCGGGCAGCGGAGTTGGAACTTGCCAACAAGGAGCTTGCCTTTCAGAACGAAGAGAACACCAAGCTCCATGAACGTTTGTTTCAAGCTGAAAAATTGGAAAGCCTTGGACTCTTGGCTGGGGGAGTCGCCCACGATATGAACAACGTGCTGGGGGCCATCCTTGGGCTCTCTTCAGCCATGCAAAATTTCCAAGTGGTGGATAGCCCAGCTTGGCGTGCCTTCGACACCATCGAAAAGGCCGCCACCCGTGGCGGGAAGCTGGTCCAAAGCCTATTGGTCTTTACTCGGAACAGCCTTCCAGAAGAAAGGGTCTTGAATCTGAACGAGATCCTTCAAGAGGAAGTTCGGATTTTGGCCCACACCACGCTATCCCATGTTCGCCTCACGCTGGACATGGACTCTGAGTTGCGACCAATCCGCGGTGATGGCGCTGCCTTGACCCACGCAATCATGAACCTCTGCGTTAACGCCGTAGATGCCATGCCCGAAGATGGCACCCTGACGCTCAGAACTCGAAACATCGACAACGCTTGGATTGAAGTGGTGGTGGAGGATACGGGGAGTGGGATGTCGAAAGAGGTTCTCAAAAGGGCCTTTGATCCCTTCTTCACCACGAAAGAGGTTGGAAAGGGGACGGGACTGGGCCTGTCGGTGGTCAACCGCACCGTGAAGGCTCACCAAGGACAGTTGGAAATTCAGAGTGAACCGGGTCATGGGACACGAGTGGGCATCAGGTTCCCGGCCTGTGAACATTCGCCATACCTCGGGGAAACTACCGCTGAACCTCGACCAGAGTCCTCCCCTTATGCACTGAGCGTGCTTCTGGTCGACGACGATGAACTGATCCAGAGTTCAATGCAGGCGATCCTGGAATTGCTTGGCCACAGCGTTACTGTCGCCTCCAGCGGTGAAGAAGCCCTGTCGAAACTTGCAACCGATTTCCAACCCGATGTGGTGATTTTGGACCTGAATATGCCTGGCCTTGGAGGCAGAGGAACCTTGCCACGCCTTCGCGCTTTGCGTCCTACCCTCCCATTGATTCTCTCTACGGGTCAAATTGACCAAGTCGCCATTGATCTTTCGAGAGCGCACCCCCACGTCACCTTGCTCCCAAAGCCCTTCAGCACTAGGGATCTTCAGGAGAAGCTCGCTGTGCTCACCACTCCAAAAGGATAGGATGTCGTCCCTGCCCCTTGCCTATGCCCCAGAGCGGAAATGCATATTCATCAAGGCTCAACAATCCCTGGTATCAATGCCAGCATTTACGGGCATCCCCAAAAATCCAGTAATAGGTGAGCTTAGGATTCCAAATAGCAGTACAGTGGAACTGCGATAAGCACCTTACGCTTCGGAGCGCGAGGGGAAGGCCGAAAAGCCAGCCCTGCCCACGGAGCGTTTATGAGCAGCAACCTCAACATCTTCATGAATATGAATTGCATTAAAGAGCTTGAGGTGTTTCATGAAGGCTTTGCCGGGTTGATCCGCATTGCCAAGCAGCAGGGGTCTACCCCAGGAGAGATCGAATATTCCGTCCCCCTCAGAGGTTGGACAGGCAATAAGGAGCCGAGAAGGATGATTTCCAGCCGCCAGGGTGCGCAGCGAAGGGAGGCCGTAGGCCGACCGAAGCGGAGCACCCTGGTGGGTCGGCCCCAGAGGGATCAGGCTGCTTCCCAGGAGAAGCACGATGTCCCAACCCGAACCCCCAGAAGGAGAGGTCCAGCGATGGACGGCCAAGCGAAAAGCAGCCGTAGTTCTGGATCTGGTCAGAGGCAAGATCACACCGGCGGATGCAGCCCGGCAGCATGGGCTCACCGTGGCGGAGATCGAACAGTGGAAGGAGGACTTCCTAGCTCAGGGCACGGAGGCCCTGCGAAGCCATCCACGGGACCGCGAGGCCCAGTGGGAGGTGGAGAAGCAGCGCCTTCACGCCAAGATCGGCGAGTTGGCCTTGGAGGTCGACGTCTTAAAAAAAGTTCACCGCATTCTCGGCAAGGACTTGCCGGACGGGATCTCGTGAATGCGG
>CAIMBM010000044.1 GCA_903839205.1 uncultured Holophagaceae bacterium
GCCGCAAGCGGGGTCGCGCTATGAATACGACACCGGACCGACCGGCCAGCGGACCTACCTGGTCGACTTCGGCCCCGATGGCCGTGCCGTCAGGGCCTGGCAGCCCCTGACCAGGGAGCACTTCGCGCAGATCCGACCAGGCATCGACACCCTCGATTCGGTCCGGCGGGAATTCGGCAACCCCAGGCAGATCCGGCCCTCTTTCCGGTTCGGTGCTGGCTACATCGTCTGGGAGTATCCGTACCTGGAGGTCGAGGTGTGGAATTCCCTGATGACCATCACCTTCGATCCCAAGGGCCTGGTCCGGTCTGTCGAGAACGGCCAGGACCCGCGATTGATCGTGAACCGATAGCAGAGCTCGATGGCCTGGCCCCGGATCACACGAAGCACACCGCATGCACCGGGGGCAGGTGCTCGGCCAAGGTGAGCCAGCTGTCGCCGCTGTCCTCGCTGATCCACACCGACCCCGTGGTGGAGCCGAAGGCCAGGCGCTCACCGGAGGCGTCGAGATCCAGAGCATGACGATAGACCAGATCATAGGCCCAGGCCTGCGGCAGGCCGCGACGCAGGGTCTCGAAACTGCGGCCGCCGTCCCGGGTGCGGTTCACCACCACCTGGCCCTCGGCAGGGATGCGCTTCTCATCCTTGATGGCCGGCACGAACCAGGCGGTGTCCGGGTCCCTCGGATGCACCACCACGGGAAAGCCGAAAACCGAGGGCTTCACATCGACGATCTCGGTCCAGCTCCGGGCATCGTCGGTGCTGCGGAAGATGCCGTTGTGGTGCTGGATCCACCAGGTGTCCGGCGCTCCGGCGCACTGCACCATGCGGTGGGGATCCTGGGATTCGGGGGCGGACACTAGCTCGGGAGGCGCGTAGTCCGCACGCATGCCTTTGGTGTGGGCGGACCAGGTCAGGCCCAGGTCCTGTGTGTGCCATACGCCGCCGCTGGAGACGGCCACGACCACGCGGTTCCCGTCCCGGGGATCCACGCAGATGGAGTGGATGCCCGGCGCCTCGGCGCCGCCCCCGGCCCACTTCCGGCGGTCCGGATGGTGCCACAGGGCTTCCACCAGCTGCCAGGTGTCGCCGCTGTCCTCGCTCCAGAACAGACCGCCGGGAATGGTGCCCGCCCACAGCAGGCCCGGCTGGGAGGCGTGGCCCGCTGCCAGACTCCAGAAGCGAATGAGGCGCCAGGGAATCTCCCGGCCCAGGAAGTCCTTCTCCACGTGGCCCTCGGGCGGTGTGGGATAGGCCGGCACGCCGATCTCCGCCCAGGTGGCGCCGCGGTCCCTGGAGCGGTGCAGCTTGGCGCCGAAGTGGCCGTGGTCCAGGGCCGCGTACCAGGCGCCATCGCGCGGATCCGCCAGGGTGAGCGAGACGTTGTCCCCCAGGAAGGACACGGTCTCCAGCGCCCAGGTCCCCTTCCGTTTGCGCCGGGCGGAGAAGAGTCCCTTGCGGGTGGACACCAGCAACGCATCGGACATTTCAACCTCCGGACAGGGCCTGCATGATGAAGATCTGGCCAGAGTCAGGCACGGGATCACTGAGGCCCTGGCGATCCGTGATGGGCACGCCGTCGACGTAGATGGCCATGTGGAACCGGAGGGTGCCGTGTTCGTCCAGGACGTAGCTCCGGGCCTGCGGATACAGCGCGAAGGCCGCCTCCAGGCTCTCCCGCACGGTCGCGCCGGACACCGCACAGGGCGGGCAGGCCACGTGGCGCTGGAGGTTGCGGGTGAACGTGACGCTGGGCATGGGGCACCAGAAGGGACCCGCCAATGTCACCCAGGCGTGGCTTCCTGTCAAGACAGGGACGTCTGGTCCCCAAGGCATCCCTGCCTCTGTGTGCCTGCTTTTCCTGAGTTGCGATCAGAGCCCAAAAAAAAGCAGGGGGGTCGCCCCCCCTGCGTGTCTTGAGTCGGATGGAAAGCTACACGAGCCCGAGTTCCTTCACAGCATCGCGCTCTTCGCCGAGCTCCTTGGCGGTGGCATCCATCTTGGCGCGGGCGAAGGCGTTGATCGCCAGGCCCTTCACGATCTCCACCTGGCCGTTCTTCACAGTGACGGGATAGCCGTAGACCAGGCCCTGGGGCACGCCGTAGCTGCCGTCGGAGGGGAAGGCCATGCTGGTCCAGTCGCCCTCGGGGGTGCC
>CAIMBM010000045.1 GCA_903839205.1 uncultured Holophagaceae bacterium
CCAGCTCAAGGCCTTCGTGGAGGGGGCCTTCTAGCCCTTTGCTCTCGCCTGAATGAAAAACGCGGCCCTGGCCGCGTTTTTCATTCAGGCGCGGGCGAGGCCCGCGCGCCTGGGATCGGGCCCAGGGCTGCCCCTCATTTCCGTCGCAACACCAACCGGATCTGGTTGCCCTTGTCGTTGAAGTGGACCTCGTCCATCACCAGGAAGATCATGGGCAGGCCGCGGCCGCAGTGGGAGCCCATGTCGGAGCCCTTGGCCAGCGGCGAGGTCAGGGTGGTATCAAAGCCAGGGCCCTCGTCACTGATCTCCACTTCGAAGCGCTCGGTATCCATGGCGAGGCGGACCTCGATGAGGCGTCCCGCATAGACCGGATCCGCCATCCGCACCTCCCGCAGCTTGCTGTAGGGATCTTCCTGCACGAAGAGGTCCCCCTTGAGGGCCGATTCCAGTTCGAGATTGCCGTGTTCAAGGGCATTCACAAGGGCCTCGTGGAGGGCCATGCCGATGACGTCGAGGTTGCTCGTGGAGGCGAAGCCCATGGGCACCAACCGGTCCGTCAGGTGGGAAACAAGGCTGGGCACGTCGAGTTCATCGGACCGGAAGAGGAAGTGCCGCCGCTCATTCACCAGGCCGCGCAGTCCGTCATCCGCCAGCCGGAGGTCCCGGTGCCGTTCCACCAGATGGAATACGCTCCGGACGAGGTCCTGGATGGCGATGGGCTTCATGTACAGGTCCGAGGCCCCCATGTGCATGGCCCGGACGGCGTAGTCCACCGAGGACTGGCCCGTCATGAGCACCACCGGGAGCCGCGGCTGCAATTCCTTCACCTGGCGGATGACATCGAAGCCGTCCAGGCCGTCCATGTTGATGTCGGTGATGACCAGGTCGAATTCAGGGGCCGAGGGATTCTGGAGCAGTTCCAGTGCCTGGATGGCCTCCGGATAGGCATGGACCTCCATCCCGTAGTGCGCCAGGGCCGAGTGCACCATGTCCAGGACCGCCGGATCGTCGTCGATCAGCAGGATTTGGGCTGCCCGTGGAATCATGGAGGCTCCGGATGGGGGATTCTAACCACTCGGGAGCAGGGGTGCGATCAGGGACCAGGTCCGGTCCAGGGCGCCGGCCAGGGCCTCCGGAAGGGCTGCGGCTCCGGCGCTCCGGACCGGTGCCTTCACCAGCTCGGCGAGGATCCAGGCCCCGACCCCATCGGCGGGCAGGACATCGAGGCATCCCGCCGCCCGCAGGGGCTGAACCAGGTCCTCGAAATTGGCGAAGCCGGGGCCGATGGCCGTGGGGACCCCCGCCCGGACCGGTTCCAGCGGGTTGTGCCCCCCTGGGGCCGCCCAGCCCCCGGCCACCAGCCCCAGGGTGCCCTCGGCATAGGCGGCGGGAAGTTCCCCCAGGGTGTCCAGCAGCAGCACCCGGGTCCCCCGCCAGGCTGCTGCCTCGGGCCAGGGCTCGGAGGCGCGGCGGAAGGCCAGCCCCCTATCGGTGAAGCTCCGGGCCACGGCGTCGAAGCGCCTGGGCTGCCGGGGCGCGAGGATTAGCCGCAGGTCCGGCGCAGCTGCCCTGGCGGCCTGCCAGGCTTCCAGCACCAGATCCTCTTCACCCTCCACCGTATTGCCCGCCACCAGCACCGGAGCGCCGGCCCAGGCCGTCCGCAGTCCGTCCCACCCCCCGTGCAGGGGCCGGGGCGGGGGGAGGTCCGCCTTCAGGTTCCCGCCGAGCGCCACCGCCGGCGCGCCCAGGCGCCGGAAGGCCTCCAGGCTGGCCTCGTCCCTTGCGGCCACCTTCGTGAGCCTCGAGGCCGCCCGGCCCAGCCAGGGCCCGCCGCGCCGCAGGGACCGCTCGGTCAGGCGCCCGTTGACCACGAGGCTGGGAATTCCCCGGGTGTGCAGGGCCTCCAGGAGGCCCGGCCAGAGTTCCGTCTCCAGGGCGATGAAGGCCCCCGGGGGGCGCCCCAGGAAGGATTCCAGTCCCGCCGGGTCGTCCAGGGGAAAGGCGCCGCCGCTCAGGAGGCCGGTCCCGGCATCCCAGTCCGGCAGCCGGCGGCCCAGCAGGTCCAGGCCCGCGGGTGTGCCGGTGCTCAGGTGGACGCGCTGCCCGGCCTGGCGCAGGCGCCCGATCAACCCCTCCGCCAGCAGCAGCTCGCCCACGCTCACCGCATGCAGCCAGACCCAGCGGCCGGCGGGAAGACCAGGTGCCTCCGCCTGGAGCCGCACCCGCCAGCCCTCCGGCAGACCCCTGGCGCAGGCCCGCGCCGTGGCTCCCGTCAGGGAGATCGCTGCCAGGTAGCTGAGGTCGAGAGCGTCCACGCCTCAACGCTCTCACAAATTCAGGTCGGTGCGGTGGATCAGGCTCAGCCCTGCGAGGAGGGCTTCCCCATCGGGCTTCGTTCCGGCGCGGGCCGGCACCAGAGCATGTACATGCTCCGGAAGGTGTCTGGATGGCCGATCTCAAAATCATGCCAGTGCTGCCAATCCGTCTGGCGCGGGTCATCGGGATGCTGCTTCAGATAGGCTTCGGTCACGGCAGGAGACACATGGAAGCCTGCGAACTCCAGTTCCAGCTTTTCCAGCATCCCGGCAAGCTGGGGGATGGAGAAATGATGGTCTTGGACGTGAAATAGCAAATCCTTGTACATGCTGAGGTTGTAATAATCCCCCAGGCTGACCAGGTGGTGAAGCGTTTCTGGATCGAGGAGCGCCGGGCCGTCCTTCCGGAATTGTTTCAGGTCGTCATACCCCAGCGCCCTGGCCACGGCCTGGGCCTTCAGAACGTGGCGACTGGCGAGGCCGCTGTAGAGGGCGATCTTCATCAGGCCTTCCGGGGCGAGCAGACCCCGCAAGGTTCGCCAGCCCTGGAACGGATCGGCCAAGTGGTGCAGCACGCCGCTGGAAACGATGTACTCGAAGCGTTCCCCACAGCCGTCCAGCTTCAGGATGTCCGCCTGGCGGAACTGGACATTCTCGATGCCCAGCTCCTGGGCCTTGCCCATGGCGTAGGCCAGGCTGTTACGGCTGAGATCGATGGCCAGGACCTCCGCCTGCGGAAAGATCGCCGCGTAGGAAAGGGCCTCGACCCCCGTGCCACACCCGGCGATGAGGATCCTGATCCTCCGGCCGCCGAGATGGCCTTCGATTTCCTGGCTCCTCCTGGACTGTTGCCACTGCCTGGCCACCTCGCCAACAGAGAGCGATGTCCAGGCCGGGTAGGGAAAGGCCTCGTACATGGCCCTCACCGGGGAGGATCGGTCATCTACCTCCGTGAGGGCGAGCACCCGGGTCCTTGCCAGGCGGTCTGGGGCCTCCACTTGGGTGAGGTAGAGCTCCCGGAGGGAGGTCCGGCCCCCGAGGACGGTCGAGGGGACCCCGCAGTCAAGGAGCGGCCTGTAGCACGCAAGTACCGCGAGATCTTCATCGTCGGTTCCGAGGTTCCGCAGGTCGTCCGCTTCTTCGTCGGTCGTGTCGAGGATGTACCCGGTGTTGAACGCGTACTGGGCCAGGGCGGTTGCAAGGGTCAGCCGGTCCTCGAACAGGTCGGGATGCAGCAGGAGGTGGCGCCGCAGGTGGGTCATGAATTCTTCGAACAGGGGCACCGTGGGAACGATGTGCTTGATGCCCTCCAGGAAGCAGTCGGTCATCAGCGGTCGGAAATCCCGCAGCCCCCGTAAGAAGGTCTGGTTCGCCGGATCGAAATGCCTCAGGTGATGCAGGCCGAAGGCCCGTCGAAAGTCCGGGTGGGCCGTGACGTGGGACAGCCACAGTTTCTGCATCTGCTGGCAGTCGACCAGCCGGGCCGAGCGCAGACAGCCCAGGATGGCCCCTCCGATCAGCGGGTCGAAGGCATCGACCACGGCACGGCCCGCCAGCTTCATGAACTGTTCCTTGGCCCTCAACCGTTCGGGGGAGGCCAGGATGGCCCTTGCGTAAAGCGCAATCGCCTCCTGCCGCCGGCCCTCTCCGAGGCAGGCATCGGCTCGGGCTTCGAAGTCCTCGGTCGTCTCGTTCTCATTCCCCAAGGGGGATCCCCTTCAGCTGGTCCCGATCAGATTATCCCGGCCCCAGGCCCTCCCGCCGCACCGCAACCTTTGTTGGAGCTCCGCAGAATCGAAGGTCATGATGGAGGGATGGACGGACCCGCGCCCCTGGAGATCCTCATCGTCACCGGCCCCCTGGGGGCGGGCAAGACCACCGCCGTCAATCGCCTGCTGAAAGCCGAGGTGGAGGCGGGGCGCCGGGTGGCGGTGCTCATCAACGAGTTCGGCGCCATCAGCGTGGATGGCACCCTGGTGGATGCCGAGCGCCCCGAGCTGGCGGGGCTGCAGAACCTGGTGAACGGCTGTGTCTGCTGCAGCCTGCGCGATGACGTGATCGCGACCCTCGGGGCCTGGTGCGACCAGCCCGCATGCCGGCGACCGGAGCGGGTGGTGCTGGAGACCACGGGCCTGGCCGATCCCACGGACCTGCTGGACCTGGAACACGAACCTGCGCTGGAAGGGCGGCTGCGGCTGGCGGGGCTGCTCACGGTGATCTCCTGTCTGGCCCCCGTGGACCACCTGAAGACCAAACCCCTGCTCCACCGCCAGGCGGCCCTGGCCAGCCTAATTCATCTCACCAAGGCCGACCTCGACCCCTCCGCCGCGGTGGCCTGGGAGGGCGAACTGCGCAGCACCTTCCGCCAGATCCCCCAGGTGGCCACGCGCCACGGTCTGGCTCCCGCAGGCAGCCCAGATCCCTGGCTGGGCGATGTCCGGCCGCTGCCGGAGGGCTGGGCAGCCCCGGATGGCCCCAGTTTCGCCGCGGCCCGGTCCATCACCTTGCGCTGGGACCACCCCGTGGATCCCGCCGCCCTGGAGGCCCTGCTCCTGGCGCCACCCCCCGAGGGCGAGCTGCTGCGCGCCAAGGGGGTCTGCGCCTTTGCCGGCTGGGCCGCCCGCCACGACGGCAGTGACCGCTGGGCCTTCCAGCTGGCGGACGGCCGCCTCGAGATCTCGCCCCTGCCGCTGGGGTCGGACGGTACCGCCCCGGCCTGCGCTGCCGTGGTCATTGGCACGGGCCTGGGCGTCGCCCGCTGGAAGCAAGCCCTGCGGGAACTCGAGCGCCCCCCCCAGGGCCAACGCCGCAAGGTCTTTCTCTAGCGCGGATCCGGTTCCGCAGGAGCCAGATCCGCGCCCCCTTGGTATCATCCCCTTTCCCCCGATTTCGGGGCGCAAGGAGCAGGTGTGGATCAAGTGCTCGACCTCATGGCCAAGGAGCTCAAGCTCCCCCGCGCTGGCGTGGCCGCCATCGTGGCATTGCTGGAGGAGGGCAACACGGTCCCCTTCATCGCCCGGTACCGCAAGGAGGCGACGGGCTCCCTCGATGAAGTGGCCATCCGGGCCGTGGAGGACCGCCACGCCTACTACAAGGACCTGCTGGACCGCCGAAGGACCGTGCTCAAGACCATCGACGAGCAGGGCAAACTCACGCCGGAACTGAGGGCCAAGATCGAGGCCACCTGGGTGAAGGCTGAACTCGAAGATCTCTACCTGCCCTTCAAGCCCAAGAAGCGAACCAAGGCCACGGCGGCCCGGGAGCGGGGCCTGGAGCCCCTGCTGGATTCCCTGCTGGCGGACGAGAGCGGCGCCGACCCCTTCATCATCAGCGAACCCTTCATCAAGGACGAAGACGGACTCCGCTCGCCCTCCGAATGCATGGAGGGCGCGGGCCACATCCTGGCGGAACGGCTCTCCGAGGACGCCGCCATCCGCGCCTGGCTGCGCCTCGAATTCCATGATCACGGGGTCCTGAAGTCCGAGGTGCGGGAAGAGCGCAAGGCGGACCAGGCGGCCCTCCGCTTCAGGCCCTATTTCGACTTTTCCGAGCCCATCCGAAAGATCCCCAGCCACCGCCTGCTGGCCCTGCGCCGGGGCGAGAAGGAGGACATCCTCACGGTCAGGCTCCAGGTGGAACGCGAGAACCTGGTGAGCCAGCTCGTCGCCAAGGTGCCGGTGAACCCGGGCAGCGGCTACCGCCGCTTCCTCAACGAGGTGGCGGGCGACGCCTTCGACCGCCTGCTGGCCCCCGCCATCGAATCCGAGGTCCGCTACGAGGCCAAGAAGAAGGCCGACCTGGAAGCCATCAAGGTGTTCCAGACCAACCTGGACCACCTGCTGCTGGCCCCTCCAGCCGGCCAGCGCTGCACCCTGGGCGTGGACCCCGGCATCCGCACGGGCTGCAAGCTGGTGGTCATCAACCGGCTGGGCCAGCTGGTCCAGAACGACGTCATCTACCCCCTGGAACCCAAGCGGGACCTGGACGGCAGCCGGGCCATCCTCGAGCGGCTCTGCACCGCCAACCCCGTGGAGGCCATCGCCATCGGCAACGGCACCGGGGGCCGCGAAGTGGAGGCCTTCATCCGCGAGTGGCTGAGTGAAACGAACCGCACCGGGCTCATCTGCGTGAGCGTGAGCGAGGCCGGCGCCTCGGTCTACTCCGCCAGCGACATCGCCCGGGAGGAGTTCCCCGACCACGACGTCACCGTGCGGGGCGCCATCAGCATCGCCCGGCGCTTCCAGGACCCCCTGGCAGAGCTGGTGAAGGTGGACCCCAAGAGCATCGGCGTGGGGCAGTACCAGCACGACGTGAACCAGACAGCCCTGAAGAAGGGCCTGGATGACGTGGTGGAGAGCTGCGTGAACCGCGTGGGCGTGGACCTCAACAGCGCCTCCTACAAGCTGCTGGCCTACGTGGCGGGCATCGGCGAGGGGCTGGCCAAGAACATCGTGGCCCACCGCTTCGAGCACGGCGCCTTCAGGCGCCGGGAGCAGCTCCTGGACATCGGCCGCTTCGGCGCCAAGGCCTTCCAGCAGGCCGCGGGCTTCCTCCGCATCCCCGATGGCGAGGACCCCCTGGACGCCTCCGCCGTCCACCCGGAGAGCTACCCGGTGGTGCAGCGCATCTGCCAGCTCGCGGGCAAGACCGTGCCCGAGCTCATCGGCAACGAGGCGGTGCTGGACGCCCTCGATCCCAAGCTGTTCGTGGATGACCGCTTCGGCATCGAGACTGTGAAGGACATCCTGGCCGAGCTCAGGAAGCCCGGCCGCGACCCCCGGCACCAGTTCGAGATCGTCCAGTTCCGCGAGGGCGTGAACAAGCCCAGCGACCTGGAGATCGGCATGGAGCTCCAGGGCGTCGTCACGAACGTGACCGACTTCGGCGCCTTCGTGGACGTGGGGGTCCACCAGGACGGCCTCGTGCATCTCTCCGAGATCGCCCACCGCTACGTGAAGAACCCCGCCGAAGCCCTCAGCGTGGGCCAGGCCGTGAAGGTGAAGGTGCTGGCCATAGACCTGGAAGCCAAGCGCATCGCCCTCTCCATCAAGGCCCTGCTGGCCGCGCCCGAGGGCGCGGGCACGGGGCGGCCCCAGCCGAACCACCGGAGGCCGGGCCGCGAGGGGAGGCCCCCGGCGGGTCCGCGCCCGCCCAGGGCCGAAGGTCCCCGGCCGCCCAGGCCCGAAGGCCCGCGTCCGCCCCGGGTGGAGGGCTCCCGGCCGCCGAGGCCGGAAGGCGCCCGTCCCCAGGGGCCCCGGCCCCCGCGCCCTGAAGGCCCCCGGCCTCCCAGGCCCGAGGGTGCCCGTCCGAACCGGCCCGAGGGCCCGAAGCCCCCGCGTCTCCAGGAGACCCGGCCGCCCAGACCCGAGCGGGAACTGCCCGAACCCGTGCCATCAGTCCCGGCCACCAGCACGTCCCTGTCGGACCTCGTGGCCAAGTTCAGCAAGGGCCACCGCTGATGCCGAGGCTCCGCACCCTGCTGGTGCCCGCGGCCCTGCTGGCCACCCTGGCCTGCCAGCCCCGGTCCGCTGCACCCGTCATCTACGGCCCCTGGGAAGAGGGACTCACCCTGGCCTACGAGGATCCCTCCCGGCCCCAGCCGCGGCGTTCGGAGGACCGACTGCAGGTCCGGGTCGCCCGCTCCGTCCTGGGTCCCGGCGCCCCCGGCCTCGTTCAGCTGGACCTGACCACGGTGCACGGCCAGTTGAGCCTCCGGGTCCAGCACAGCCGCGGGGGCCTCACGCTGGTGGGCGACGACGGCCGCCCCCTGTCCCAGCTCCTTCCCCCGGGTTTCCCGACGGCCTCCGCCTGGACGGACCGGGGCATCGAGTTTCATGTCCTCGGTCGCGCCACCTGGGAGGGTGCCGCCCTGCTGCCGGCGACGTCGGATCCGGTCGGCGTCTGGGTGGAGGCCCGCACGCCCCAGGGCCTCCGGCGCCGGACCCTCTACCTGCCCGACCTCGGTGAAGTCGAATCCCGAGAGGAACGCGGCGGCAGCTGGGTCGTCGTGAACCGCCTCGTGGCGAGGGGCTTCACGGATCTCCCCGCCTTCCATCGCCCTTAGCCCCTGCCGGAGCCGCCATGGCCGAAGAGACCCACCCCGCCGAAGAACCCGAGATCGCCCTGCCCCCGGGCTCCCAGAAAGGCATGGTGCGGGACAACCTCGAGGTGATCTGCTTCGCCATGGTGCTGATCCTCTTCTTCAAGGCCTTCGTGGGCCAGCAGTTCAAGATCCCCTCGGCTTCCATGCGAAACACGCTGATGATCGGCGACCACCTCCTGGCCAACAAGTTCATCTTCGCCCAGCCCCAGTGGTCCTGGGAGGAGGGCCTGTTCCCCATGCGCGGCGTGAAGCGCGGCGACATCATCGTCTTCCGGTGGCCCATCGACCGGGACCAGGACTACGTGAAGCGCTGCGTGGCCCTGGCGGGCGACACGGTGGAAATGCGCAACAAGCGCCTCTATGTGAACGGCAGGCAGGCGACCGGCCCCTGGGAGTACATGTTCGGGCGCAGTCCCGAAGGTCCGACACCGGGGCCCTGGCCCCTCACGCGCTACGCCGGCGAGACCGAACGGCCCCTGGGACTTTGGCGCCACACGGATCCCGAGGTGCTGGCCCTCCATGACCACAACCAGATGCAGGGCATGAACAGCCTCATCCAGGACGGGTTCAAGGACTTCCTGGGCCCCGTCACCGTGCCGCCGGGCCACATCTTCGCCATGGGTGACAACCGGGACAACAGCATGGACAGCCGCTACTGGGGCTTCCTGCCCGTGGACCACCTGCGCGGCCGCCCCTTCATCGTCTGGTGGAGCTTCCGCGAGGGCGACACGGACAACGACAACGGCCGCGTGCCCGACGGCCCCGCGGACGTGGCCGGGGACTTCATCGACACCGCCCGGCACTTCTTCACCCGCACCCGCTGGGAGCGCACCGGGACCATCCCGGAGTAGCTCCGGGAGAATGACGACAGGCGTTGAATTCAGAGAAAAACTTCTTACCACCAAGACACCAAGAAAAGCCAAAGCCACTTCCCACGCAGTTCTTGGTGGTCTTGGTGTCTTGGTGGTGTTCCTTGTTTATATTTTCCGGATCCGTATGAGGGCCCTGTCACTGCTTATGTTGGTGCTGACGGCACCCCTGTGGTCCTGGGGCGACAAGGGCCACCGTGTGGTCTCGATTCTGGCCCTCCGTTCGCTGCCTCCGGGTCCCCGGGCCTGGTTCCTGGGACGCGAGGCGGAGTTGTGCGAGCACGCCTCGGATCCCGATCACTGGAAGAAAGACCGGAAGGAAGGCCCCCGTCACTTCCTGGATATGGAGCCCTACGGTGACCCGGAGCACCTCCCCCGCACCCTGGATGAGGCCAAAGCCAAAGTCGGAGGGGACTACTACCGCCTGGGCGTCGTGCCCTGGATCATCCAGGACCGCTGGCGGGACCTGGTGGAGGCCTTCCGTAGCGGAGATCCTGCCAAGGTGACCCTGGCCACGGCCATCCTCGGCCACTACATCGCCGACGCCCACGTGCCCCTGCACACCACGGTCAACCATGACGGCCAGCTCACCGACCAGCGAGGCGTTCACAGCCGCTGGGAAACGGGCCTGGTGGAACGGTACATCGTGGCCGAGGACCTGCCGATCCAGCCCGCCCAGCCCGATGAGGCCTTCCTGCAGCGCCCCTGGGACTGGCTCGTCGCCTCCCACGGGCTCGTCCCCCAGCTGCTGGCGGACGACCGCGAGGCCGATCGCACGACCCCGCAAGACAGCCATGGCAAGCAGCGCAGCCCGGCCTACTGGACGGTCTTCTGGGCCCGGCAGGGCCCCGTGGTGGAACAACAGCTTCAGCTGGCGGGAAAGCACCTGGGCGACGCCATCCTCAGTGCCTGGATCGCGGCGGGCAGACCGCCCTCAGCGGCGAGACCAGCTTCCTGAAATCGTCGCATCTGCGGCGAATTGAGCAGGGAACGGCCACAGGTTCAGCGGGACTCTTCCCATCTATTGCGGTCCAGCCACACCTGCTCGTCCTTGCCGCGGGGGTCCTTGCCCTGCCAGCGGAGCTTGAGGGGGCCCGTGGCGTCCTTCTTGGTCACGGTGACGCCGGCCCCCTGGCCCGTGCGGAGGAGCCGCAGCAGGGCCTCCACGCTGGGCACCTGGGGCAGGAAGGGCAGCGGCAGCTGGGAGAGCGAAGGGGCCCGCTGGTCGAGGTTCTGCCGGGGCACCTGCAGGCGGTAGCCGGAGGCGCGGTCGCCCTGCAGCAGCACCAGCCGCTCGCCGGGGGCGTGCAGTTCCAGGACGAGGCGGCCGCTGGCGGGCTCCATCAGCAGGCTGAGGGTGCCCACCCCTTCCCCGTCGGGACCCGCATAGCCCCAGCCGTACTGGGCCCGGATGGGCGCCGCGGGCGCCGGGGCGGGGATCGCAGGCGGAGCCTGGACAGGGATCACTGGTCGTCCTCCTCGTCATCGGTGGCGACAGGCGCCGGTACTGGCGCCGCGGAGGATTCTGCCTTCGCCGCCTGCTCCTTGGCGATGCGGACCCGCAGCTCGCCCAGGCGCTTCTCCAGGGCGGGCCGCGCCGGGAAGACGAAGGCCAGGGCGCGGTCCCACTGCTCCGCAGCCTCCACCAGCTTGCCCTCCTTCACCAGGACCTCCCCCAGGTGCTGGCGGACCTCAGGATTGAAGGGACTCAGCTCCACGGCCTTGCGCAGGGTGGTCTCCGCCTCGGCCAGGCGGCCCAGCTTGAACTGGGCCCAGCCCAGGCTGTCCATGACGCTGCCGTTGTCCGGCGTGGCCTTGGCGCTGGCCTCGATGAGGGTGATGGCTTCGGCGAGGTTCTGGTCACATTCCAGCAGCAGGTAGCCCAGGTTGTTCTGCACCAGGGGATTCATCGGCTCCATCGCCTGGGCCTCCCGGAGCACCGCCAGGGACTCCACGGGGCGCTTGAGCTGGTCATAGGCCTCGCTCTGCATGAGGAGGGTGTCCACCCGGCGCACCGGCGTCAGGCTGCGCGCCCGTTCCAGCGCCGCAAGGCACTTGTCCCAGCGCTGGAATTCCTGCCACAGGGTGGCCATGCCCTCGAGGTGGAGCTGTTCCAGCGCGGCACGGGCCTCCTTCCGGGAGAAGAAGGCGTAGTCGAGGTATTTCTGGGGGAGCGCGGCGGCCTGCTGGAAGAAGGGGAGCTTGGGATAGAGGCCGATCCCCTGTCTGAGGGCCTCCAGGGCGCTCCTCCAGTCATTGAGGCTGATGAAGGCCTGGGTCTTGAAGACCTGGGCTTCCCCGTCGGTGCGGGAATGGGGGGGGCGCTCCTTCATGAAGGCCAGCAGAGCCTTGCCCTTGCCCTGGAGCAGCAGGGCCTCCGCGTACAGCATCGGCACGCCGTCGGCAATCCACTGGGGCTCGAGGGCCTGCCCCACGATGGGCCGGAGCCGCCCTTCCGCCTCTTCGAAGCGCCCCAGATTCATGAGGGCGCGGGCCGTCTGGAACGTCAGGGTGGGGCTCGGTTTCAGGGCCTCGGCCTTGGCCAGCGACTCCAGGGCTTCGGACCAGCGCCCGGTCTGCAGGCGGACCAGGGAGATGTTCTCCCAGAAGCCGGGTTCCTGGGGCACGTGGCTGGCCAGCAGGAGGTAGCTCTCCTCCGCATGGGCCAGGTAGCCGGCCTGGATCTGCTCCCGGGCCAGTTCCTCCAGCATCCTCAGGTGCCGTTCCTCGGGATTCCGGGCGTTCAGGGCCAGCAGGGCCTCGCGCTTGCCTTCATAGTCCTGGATGGCCCGGGCATGGATGAGCGCCCGTTCCCAGGCCGGGGCGAAGCTCGGCCGCAGCCGGCCCAGCCGGACCCAGGCCCGCAGGGCTCCCGCATTGTCCTTCAGCTGCTCGGAGACCTCGCCCAGGCGGGCCCAGAGTTCCGGATCCTGGGGCAGGCGGCGCGCGGCCGTCCGCAGCTCCTTGGCGGCTTCCGGCAGCAGGCCTGCTTCTTTCCGGGACCGCTCGTACTGGAGGAGGGCGAGGTGGGCCTGGGCCTCGGCACTCTGCGGGGCCAGGGCCACGGCCAGCCGGGCGGGGGCCACGGCGCCATCTGGATCCTGCGCCTCCTGGAGGGACTCCGACAACCGCAGGTTCGCTTCGGCGCTGCCGGGAACCAGTTCCAGCACCCGCCGGTAGATGGCCGCGGCGGCCGCCGGGTCCGTGCCCCCGCCCCTCAGCTGCAGGGCGCGAGCCTCGAGCATGAGGGCCCGGGCGTCCTCCGCGGAGGCAGGCAGGGCCATGAGGAGGAGCACGGGCATCGAAAATCGGAGGTCAAGCACGGAGGCTCTCCAGGTGGAGCAGGGTCAGGAGCCGGGCATGGGGTGATTCCCACGCCTGCGGGGGCAGCGCCCGCTGCACGGCGGCTTCGTTCGGTCGTGGCAGGATGCAGTGGATGACGGTGGCGGGAGCCTCTTCGCCGTGGCCGGCGGCCTGCACGGCCTTCTTGTCCCGGGCGAGCAGCGGCAGGCAGTCCTGCCAGGGTGCCACCAGCGAGGCCAGGGGCTTCAGTCGCCGGGCCAGCGGACCGAGGAGGGTGGCCGGGAAGGGCTTCAGCCCCTGTTCCTCGGCCAGGAGGCAGGCCCCGAGCAGGCCCAGACCCACGGCCTCGCCGTGGAGGAGCTGGTAGCCGGAGGCGGCCTCCAGGGCGTGGCCCAGCGTGTGGCCCAGGTTGAGCAGGCGTCTCTCCCCGGATTCCCGCGGGTCCCGGTGCACCACGCCGGCCTTGAAGGCGAGGGCCCGCTCCACCCAGGCGACCTTCACGGGGCCCTCCTGCAGCATGTCCAAGGCCCAGGTCATCTCGCCCTGGATCAGGGCCGTCTTCACCAGTTCCCAGCGGCCGTTCTGGAGGTGCCGTTCCGGAAGCCCCGTCAGGAAGTCCGTACAGGCCACCAGGCGGCGGGGGGGATGGAAGGCGCCCACCAGGTTCTTGCCCGCCGCGAGATCGGCCCCGGTCTTGCCTCCGAGCGCCGCGTCCGCCATGGCCAGCAGGGTGGTGGGCCAGACCTGCCAGGCCACCCCGCGCAGGTAGAGGGAGGCCGCGAGCCCCGTGAGATCCGTCAGCACGCCGCCGCCCAGGGCCACCACCGTGGCGTCCCGGTGGAGGGGCACCCGGGCCCAGTGCTCCAGCCAGGGGATCACCGTCCGCAGCCGCTTCTCCTCCTCCGGAACCGCCACCCACAGGGCATGCTGCGGCTCCGGCAGGCCGGCCCCGGTCCAGGCCTCGTGGAGGCGCTGGTCGCCCACCAGGGTCCAGGGTCCCTCCGGCAGCAGATCCCCGTCGGGCTTCTCGAGGAGGAAGACCTCCGAAGCGAATCCAGAGGGCGTCGCCAGCCTCATGGGCGGCCCTTCGACTCCGGGGTGGGCCCCGGGGCGCTGGCCACCGGGTCGGCGGCGAAGCGGATGTGGTGTCGGGAACCCATGACGTCTCCAGGGGACCCCCAGTGTACATGAGGCCGCCGGACAACTCCCGGAGGGGTTCTGGCCTGAGGCTCGGATTCCCCGGCCGCTGTGGGACAATGGGCCCATGTCCGAACAGGGAGCCTTCTTCCAATCCGACCAGGCGGAGTTGAGTCCTGTGCGCCACGCCCTGCTCTGGCGGCTGGCCGGCTACCTCCGCCCCTACTGGATCGGGCTGGTGGTGCTGTTCGTCCTCATGGCCCTCGGCGCGGCCCTCGAGGTGATGCCGTCCGAACTGACCCTGCGGCTCATCAACCGCTTCATGGCCCAGGGCAGCCTCGGGGGCGCCGCGCCGCTCCTGGCGGGGTTCATCGGCGTCCTCGTGGCGGGCTTCTTCGTGAGCTTCGCCCGCTACTTCCTGCTGGCCAAGGTGGGC
>CAIMBM010000046.1 GCA_903839205.1 uncultured Holophagaceae bacterium
GCGGTGCCGCCTACGACGAGGGCGGGGCAGAGGATGGTGGGGAGGGCGTCGCTGACGGGCACGCCCTGGCCGTCCTTGCCGCAGGTGCCGATGTCAAAGTGATGGAGGTCGTTGCCGATCCGCGAGAGGCCCCTCAGCACCTCGGGACCACAGCCGCTGAGGGTGGCGTTCTTCACTGGGTATTTGGCCTCGCCCTTCTCCACCCAGTAGCCCTCGGTCACCTGGAACACGAAGTTTCCGGTGACCGTGTCCACTTGGCCGCCCCCCATGTGCTTGACGAGGAGGCCGCGGTCCAGGTCGCGGAGGATGGCCTCGGGGGCCTCGCTCCCCGGGGCCAGGAAGGTGTTCCGCATCCGCGGGATGGGCAGGTTCCGGTAGCTTTCCCTGCGCCCGTTGCCGGTGGGTTCGGTCTCCATCTTCTTCGATGTCTTGCGGGACTGAAGGTAGGCCTTCAGCACGCCGTTCTCGATGAGCACCACCCGGCTCACGGGGTTGCCTTCGTCGTCGATGGCCTGGCTGCCACGCTTGTGGGGCAGGGTGCCGTCGTCGATGATGGTCACGCCCTCGGAGGCCACCCGCTGGCCCAGCTTGTCCGCAAAGGCACTCATGCCCGCCAGGGCCAGGTCGGCCTCCAGCCCGTGGCCGCAGGCCTCGTGGATCATGGTGCCGCCCGCGCTGCTGCTGAGCACCACCGGAAAGGTCCCGGCGGGGGCCGGCTGGGCGTCCAGGGCCAGGATGGCCAGGCGGACCGCCTCGCGCACGGTCCGGGCCACGGCCTCCTCCGTGAACAGCTCGAAGCCGCGGGTCTCGCCCAGGGCCTGGTAGCCGGTCTGGAGCTGGGTCCCGTCCCCGGCGGTGACGTTCGCCCGCAGCACCACCTGGGTGCGGTGATCCTCCGTGATCCGGCCAGACCAGGCGCCGGCCTTGAGTTCGGCGGTGGCGATCCAGACGCGCTGGGTATTGTCTCCGTAGCCCACGGAGACCTGTTTCAGGGCGCCGGGGCGCAGGGCCCCGGCCTCGGTCCGCGCCAGGGCCTCGGCCCGGCGGACCAGGGCGACCTTCTCGTCCAGCCTGACCTGGCCGGGGTCCCGCTCCACGGGGCTGGGCGTGGGGTGGGTCATGACTACCAGGCTGGGCACCGGGGCCGGGGATCCCGTTCCCGGGGCCGCGAGGGTGTGGGCCGCCTCCTGCAGCTCCTCCAGGGTCGGGGCGATGAGGTCCGCGAAGCGGGTGGTCTCGCCATCCACCAGTCGCAGGCTGGCGCCGAAGGTCTCGGAAGCCAGCACATCCTCCATGCGGCCGTCGTCCATGCCCAGGGCGTGGGCCCGGCGCCGTTCGGCGAACACTTCGCCGTAGTCGCCGCCGCGGCTGAGCAGGGTGGCCAGGACATCCCGCAGCTGGTCTGCGGTGAAGGGAGCGGGCATCGTGGGTCTCCAGTTCCGCGCGCGGCGGACCCTCCAGTTTGCCAGAAGTTCGGCCTCGGCCTGTTCGATAAGGCCCGAGAGCTCCCTCCCGTCGTTGAGGATGACCAGGTCCGCATGCAGGGCCCGCTCCGCTGCCGTGGCCTGGGCCCGCAGCCGCGCCAGCGCCGCTTCCCGGGTCAGGCCGTCCCGGGCCATGAGGCGTTCCGTTCGCAGGTCCTCGGGCGCATCGACGGTCCAGAAGGCGTCGAAGTGGTGAGCCCTGCCGCGCTCCACCCAGAGCGCCGCATCCAGCACGGCGCCGCGGGTGGTGCTGGGAAGACCCTGGAGCCGGGCCTCCCGCAGGGCCTCGATGCGGGGATGGAGGATGGCGTTGAGCCGGGCCCGCTGGGCGGGGTCCGAGAACACGCGGGCCGCCATCCAGGGCCGGTCCAGGCTGCCGTCGGGCAGGAGGCAGTCCGGGCCGAAGGCGGCGACCACCTCTGCCAGCCCCCCGCTGCCCGGGACCACGGCCTCGCGCGCCAAGGCATCCGCGTCAATGATCGCCCAGCCCAGGGCCTGAAGGCGCGCGGCGACAAAGCTCTTCCCCGCCGCGATGCCGCCGCTGAGGCCAAGGAGGGGGAAGGCTGTGGCCATCGGGAAGGCACCTCGCAGGAGCATTGTGCCCCGTGTGTGGACTGGGATAAAAGGAAGGGCCGGGACCGGGCTGCCTACCCGGAGTCTGCATTCTCTATCCAATCATGGCCCAGGCCTCTACACTGGACCGTCGAACATCCCAGCTCGAGGCTTCATGAAAGACGCGTCCCCCGAACAGACCATGGATCTCTCCCAGCTGGAAAAGCCGGTGCTGGAGCTGGAGGCCCAGATCCGGGCCATGGAGATGGATCCCGCCCAGAACAAGGAGCGGGAGAAGCTGGAGAAGAAGCTCGACAAACTGAAGGCGGACCTGTTCACGAACCTGACCGACTGGCAGCGGGCCCAGCTGGCCCGGCATCCCAAGCGGCCCTACACCCTGGACTACCTGGAACGGATCTGCGAGCGCTTCGACGAACTGCACGGCGACCGCCGCTACGGGGATGACGCGGCCATCGTGGCCGGCATGGGCTGGATCGACGGCAACCCGGTGATGATCATCGGCCAGCAGAAGGGCCGGGACACGAAGCAGAAGATCCTGCGCAACTTCGGAATGCCCAAGCCCGAGGGCTACCGCAAGGCCCTCCGCCTCATGAAGCTGGCCGAGAAGTTCCGGCGGCCCATCCTCTGTCTCATCGACACGCCGGGCGCCTACCCTGGCGTGGACGCCGAGGAGCGGGGCCAGGCCGAGGCCATCGCCCGGAACCTGCTGGAGATGGCCAAGCTCGAAGTACCCGTGGTGGCCGTCGTCCTCGGCGAAGGGGGCAGCGGCGGGGCCTTGGCCCTGGGCGTGGCGGACCGCGTGCTCATGATGGAGAACGCCATCTATTCCGTGATCTCGCCCGAGGGCTGCGCGTCCATCCTCTGGAAGGATGCCTCCCAGGCCCCCAAGGCGGCCGCGGCCCTCAAGCTCACGGCCCCGCACCTGCTGGAGCTGGGGGTCATCGACGGCATCGTGAAGGAGCCGCTCGGCGGCGCCCATTCCAACTTCGACGCCGCCGCGGCCGCGCTGAAGGAGGCCATCGTGGAGGCCTTCTCCGAACTTTCCGAGCTGTCCGCGGAAGAGCTGGTGGAGGAGCGATACCAGAAGTTCGCGCGCATCGGTCGCGTGGGCTGACATGGGCGCCACATGCTGGCGCCTACGCCGTGCCATCCCGGCGGGGCCGGCGCCCTGGAAGGCCCTGGCGGCGGCCTGGGAGCTGGATCCCCGCCTGGCGCGCCTGGCCTGGATGCGGGGGGCGGACCGGCCTGAGGCCCTGGCCTGGCGGCTGGATGCCGGCTGGCAGCGCACCACGGATCCCCATCTCCTGCCCGGGGTGGACCAGGCGGTTGGGCGCATCCGCAGGGCCATCGAGGCCCGGGAACGCATCGTGGTCTACGGTGACTACGATGTGGACGGAGTCACGGCCACGGCGCTGCTCATGCGCACCCTGGAAAAGCTCGGAGCCGACGTCTCCTTCTTCATCCCCAACCGGTTCTCGGACGGCTACGGCCTCCACCTGGACTGCATCCAGGAGCTGAAGGCCACCCGCGATCCCGGGCTGCTCATTTCCGTGGACTGCGGTGTCCGGAGCCTGGACGAAGTGAACGCCAGCACCGCGCTGGGCCTGGACTGGGTGATCACGGACCACCATGCCCTCGGCGCGGAGCTGCCGGCGGCCTGCGCCGTGGTGCATCCCCATCTTGGTGCGTACCCCAACCGGTTCCTCGCGGGCGTGGGCGTGGCCTTCAAGCTGGCCCAGGCCCTCCTGGGCGCGGCGCCGCACCCGGCGGGAGCCGACGCCGCCTTCCTGGACGGCCTCCTCAAGCTGGTGGCCATCGGCACCGTGGCGGACGTGATGCCCCTGGTGGACGAGAACGCCCTCCTGGTGCGGCGGGGCCTGGATTCCCTTGGCGGGAAGAACGGCCCGGGACTCGTCGCCCTGCTGCGGGCGGCGAAGAAGGAGGGGGCCATCGGGGCCCAGGACATCGGCTTCGGGCTGGCGCCGAGGCTGAACGCCGTGGGCCGCATGGGGGGTGCGGAAGATGCCGTGCGCCTGCTGCTCACCCGGGACCGGGCCGAGGCGGAAACCCTCATGGCCCGGGTGGAGGCCCTCAACCTGGAGCGCCGCACCATCCAGCGGGACCTGACCGCCCGCCTGCCACCCCCCACGGAGGAGGCCTTCGACCTGGTGCTGGACCCCACGGCCCACAAGGGCGTCATCGGCATCGTGGCCGGCCACCGCATGCGGGCCAGCGGCCGCCCCTCGGGCGTCTGCACCGTCATCGACGATGTGGCGCACTGCAGCCTGCGGGCCCCGGAAGGCTATGACCTGAACGAACTGCTCGCGCTGGCCCAGCCCTTCATCCTGGGCGGGGGGGGGCACCGCGTGGCCGCGGGCCTGAGTTTCCTGGCCCCGCGCCTCGCCTTCGTGCGCCAGGCCCTCCAGCGGGGCGCCAGCCTCCAGGCCCAGGGCCGGGAGCTGCCTCCGCTAATGGTGGACGGGGGTCCTGGCGAACTGCCCGGGGACGCGGATCTGGCCCGGCTGGAGCCCTACGGTCAGGGGTTCCCGCCGCCCATGGCGAACCTCCAGGGCACGCTCGTCTCCTCGGCGACCTTCGGGGCGGACCATTGGAAGCTGCGGCTGGCCGGCCTGCCAGAGCCCATCACCTGGTTCGAACGCCCCGGGCGAGGGGTCCAGCCCCAGGCCGGGGACCTCCTGCATGTGGCCGCCACGCCCCAGGGCAGCGAGCGCTGGGGCCGTTCCTGGCTGGTGGACTCGGTTCTGGGGGAGGCGCTGCCATGAAGCTGGCCACCCTGCTCCGGGACCTCCCCCCCGCCCGGGCGGCCCTCTGGCAGGTCCTGGGCTGGGTCCTGGTGGCGGGCACCCTGGGCTTCACCGCGAGCTTCCTCATGAAGGGCACCGAGGGCATGCCGGGCCGCACGGGGGGCGGGGACTCCCTCTTCGGCGAGGGCACCCGTGGCACCGTGGGCACTCTCACCGAGCAGCTGGGTCCCAACCACATGGTGCTGGCCTACAAGACCATCGCCGGCTCAGAGGAGGATCTGCTCCTGGATCAGGTGACCGGCCGGCTGGACGAGCAGACCGGTCAGTGGCGTCTGGTCTCCCCCAGGGCCCGCCGGCAGCTGGGCATCTGGACCCTCCAGGGACCCCTGGATCTCGCCGTGATGCAGCCCGGCACCACCCACCTGCTGGGCAGGGGGCGCGTGGAGGGGGATGTGCCCGCCATCCGCTGGACCGGGGCGGAGTGGGAGGGGCTCGCCCCGCTGTGCTGGGAGTCCCTTGAGGGCTCCTCCCGCGGGGTCTGGAACCTGCCGACGGGGTGGCGGCGCGAGACCGACGGCCACCTGCGGGTGGACAGGGGCCCTGTGCGGTGGGAGGCCCCGGCGGAGGGCCGCGTGGTGCCCACCCTCCGGGCCATGGATGCGGAGCGCCTCTGGGCCACACCGGGGTTCCAGACGGGCCATTTGGAGGGTGTGAATGCCCACCTGAGCGAAGGGTCCCTGCAGGCCTCGGTGGCCGAACTGACGGCGGATATGGTCACCTGGCCGGGCCCCCTGTCCTTCGAGCGAAGCGATGGATGGCGGGGGGAGGCCCAGGGCGGCCGGGCGCCCAGGCCGGCTCCGGGGGCGAGCTTCCAGCAGGTGGACCTGTGGAAGTTCAAGGCCCACCGGGCCCTGCCCACGGGAGTCGAGCAGCTGGCGACCGACGGGGCCCGCTGGACGCCGGCCGGCCTGCGCCTCGAGGGGGACGTGGTGTGGGATCAGCCCGTGGACGGCCAGAGTCTCACCCTGAAGGCCCCCCGGGTGCTCATGCGCGAGGCCCGGGGACCGGATCTGCCTGAATCCCTGCCCGTGGGCCAGGCCCTGGCCGAGGGCCAGGCGCTGCTCAGCTGGGGCCGGCGGACCCTCTCCTCGCCTCGCATCCAGGTGGACCGGAACACCCGCCGCTGGAGCCTCCAGGCCCCGGTCTTCGGCCGCGGGGAGGACGGGAGTTTCACGGGAGGACCGGGGCAGGGCGATCCCCGGGCCTGGACCATCGACGGCCCCGTGCAGGTGAACCTCTTCTCGGGTGGCAGCCTCCGGGGTGCCAAGCTGGTGTGGGAAGAGACCCTGTGGACCCTCACGGGACGCCCGGCCACCTGGAGCCGACTGCGGGAAAGGCTCTCAGGCCCTCGCATCCTCCGGAAGGACGAGGTGGTGACCTTCCCGGAGGGGCTCAGCGGAACGCTGGCAGCCCCGGACGGGGACCTGTTCCTCCGGGCGGAGCGCGGGCTCAGCGATGCCCAAAAGGTCGTCCTCAGCGGGGGCGTGGAATGCCAGGGCCAGGGCTGGCACCTGGTGGCCGACACGGTGACCGTCACGCTGGGGCCCGAGCGCAGCGTGAAGCTCGTGCATGCCCAGGGCGCCGTGACCCTCCGCGGCCAGCTGGGTGAGGGGCAGGGCGAGGAACTGGACCTGGAGCCCGGGCCCAAGATCGTGCGCTGGCAGGGCCGCGTGCGGGGCAAGGGAAGCGGGTCCGGGTGGTGACGGCTCCAAATCCCAGTCTCGTATGTTCTGATAGAAAGATGCCAGAACAGATGCACTGTCTCGAGGCCGTGAGCCTCCAGAAGCGGTACGGTGACCGGACCGTGGTGCGGGACGTGAGCCTTTGCGTGGGCACGGGCGAGGTCGTGGGTCTCCTGGGGCCCAACGGCGCCGGGAAGACCACGACCTTCTACATGGTGGTGGGTGTGGAGGCCCCGGACCGGGGCAGCATCCGCTGGCTGGGGCAGGATGTGACGGCCCTGCCCATGCACCGGCGATCCCGCCTGGGCATCGGTTACCTGGCCCAGGAGTCCAGCGTGTTCCGCGGGCTCACGGTCTGGGAGAACCTGCTGGCGCTGGGCGAGCTGCAACCCATTCCCAAGGCCGCGCAGAAAGAGCGCTGTGAACGCCTCCTGGCGGAATTCCACCTGGAACAGGTCCGTGACACCCTGGGGATGAGCCTGTCCGGCGGGGAACGGCGCCGCTGCGAACTGGCCCGGGCCCTGGTGACCGAGCCGCGCATCATGCTGCTGGATGAGCCCTTTGCGGGGGTGGATCCGAAGTCGGTGCTGGAGATCCAAAGCCTCATTGCCGACCTCAAGGCGCGAGGCATCGGCGTGCTGATCACCGACCACAATGTCCGTGAGACCTTGCGGATCGCCGACAGGGCCTATATCTTGGCGGACGGGATGATCATGAAGAATGGCCTGCCAAGTGAGATCGCCGAGGATCCGGACATCCGCCGGGTCTACCTGGGCGACCAGTTCAGGTTGGATTGATGGCTGCGGGCCCTTTCCTCTCTCAGCGCCTGGCCCAGAGCCAGACCCTGGCGCTCACGCCCGCCATGCAGCTGAAGCTCAAGCTCTGGCAGATGAACCTCCAGGAACTGTCCCAGACCATCGAGCGCGAGCTGGAGGACAATCCCCTGCTGGAACTGGCCGAGGACGCCGATGAGGTGCCGACCCTCGAGGCCATCGAGGAGGGCCGGGACTCGGACGTGACCGAGGGCACCGCCGAGCAGATGGCGGACGGGTCGGAGCTCCCCGAGGGCGTGGATACGGTGGATCTGGGTCCCCTGCAGGATGCGGCGGGGGAGATGAACCCCGAAGGCGACCTGGAGAAGTTCACCGAAGAGGGCGTGGCCCAGGTGCAGGAGACCGAACTGGGGGCCGAGAACAGCTGGGACCAGGACCTGCCCCGCACGAGCAACCTGCCCGACGAGGACCGGCTCTCCTGGGAGGACCGGCTGAGCGCCTTCGAGTCCCTGCAGGACCACCTGCTGGGCCAGCTCTACGAGACACTGGAGCACGAGGACCCCAGGGCCCCCCTGGTGGAACGCCTCATCGATCGGATGGATCCGAAGGGGTTTCTCCGGTTGGACCCCGATCAGCCTTCCCTGGAGGCCACTCCCGAGGCGCTGGCGGCGGACCTGGGCGTGTCCGTCGAGGCGCTCCTCGCGGCCGTGGAAGTCCTGCAGGAGTTCGATCCCTCCGGGGTGGGCTGCTTCACGGTACAGGAGAGCCTGCTGCTGCAGCTCCAGCACGCGGGGGCCGAACCGGACGACCTGGCCGTGCGCATCATCCAGGATCACTCGGAACTCCTCTCCCAGCGGGAGAGCGGGAAGCTGCGCAAGGCCCTGGCCTGCTCCGAAGAGGAGCTTCTCCAGGCCATGGAGCAGCTCAAGCACCTCAATCCCTCGCCAGGCCGCGCCTTCGACCCCGAGGGCGAACGGGTGGTGAAGCCGGATGTGGTGGTCCTCAAGGGCGAGGATGGCAACTGGAAGGTCTACCTCAATGACGAAGGCCTTCCGCGACTGAAGGTGAACGGCGAATACCAGCGTTTCATGGCCTCCAGCGAGGCCAAACAGGACAAGGATTTCATCCGGGAGCGGTTCCGCAGCGCCCGGGACTTCATCCGCGGCGTCGAGGACAGGAATCGCACGGTGCTGCGTGTGTCGGCCCAGATCGTGGAGCTCCAGAAGGAATTCATCGAGCACGGCATCGAACGCCTGCGGCCCATGGTGCTGCGGGACGTGGCGGAGGCCACGGGCTTCCACGAAAGCACCATCAGCCGGGTGGTGAAGGCCAAGACCATCCACACACCCCAGGGCCTCTATGACTTGAACTACTTCTTCTCCGCGCGTCCCAAGGATTCAGACGTCTCGGCCACGGTGGTCAAGCACCGGATCAAGGCCTTCGTGCAGGCCGAGGACATCGCCAAGCCGCTGTCCGACGAGGCCATCGCCGGCCTGCTGGAGCGGGACGGCATCAAGGTGGCCCGCCGTACGGTGAACAAGTACCGGGAGGAGCTGAAAATTCCTCCCGCTTCCCAGCGCCGGCGCCGATAATCGGGCCGGACCCATGAGTTACGGGCCACCAGGCCCCTTTCAGGAGTGTCCCATGAAGGTCAACTACACCGGCCGCCACATGGAGCTCACCGAGCCCCTGAAGCAGTTCACCAAGGAAC
>CAIMBM010000047.1 GCA_903839205.1 uncultured Holophagaceae bacterium
GCTTCCGGCATGACGGCCACGGTGCAGGCGGAAGTGTGGATGCGGCCCTGGGTCTCGGTCTTGGGCACCCGCTGGACCCGGTGGACGCCGCTCTCGAAGCGGAACAGCGAGAAAGCGCCTTCGCCCTGGATCTCGGCCGTGGCATCCTTCAGCCCCCCGGCGTCGGCCTCGCTCTCGTCGAGCACCGAGACCTTGAAGCCCCGCCGCTCGGCGAAGCGCAGGTACATGCGGAAGATCTCCCCCGCGAAGAGGGCCGCCTCTTCGCCGCCGGTGCCCGCGCGGACCTCGAGGATCACGTTCTTGGCGTCCATGGGGTCCCTGGGGACGAGCAGCCGCTTGATCTCGGCATCGCCCTCGGCAATGGCCTTCTTAAGGTCGGCGATCTCCATGGCGGCCATGTCGCGCAGCTCCGCATCCAGGGTCTTGTCGCCCAGGATGGTCTCGGCTTCCTCCAGCTGCCTGAGGCGGGTGCGGTGGGCCTGGAAGGCCAGCACCACGGGCTCCAGCTCCGCGCGGAGCTTGCTCAGCTCCCGCAGGCGCCTGGGGTCCGACACCACCGCGGGATCCTGGAGCTGCGCCTCCACCTCCTGGAAGCGGGCTTCCACGGCTTCAAGCTGATCGAGCATGGTCCACCTCTTTCGCTAACTCCGGATTTCGGCCCCGCCGAAAGCTGGAGCAGGGGGCAAAAAAGAAGAACGGGCCGATGCGCTCGGCCCGTTCTCTGGAACATCGCAGCTAGGCTTCGGTGGTGGCCGGAGCGGCCTCGGGAGTCGCCTCGGCAACGACGGCTTCCTTCTTCGCATACTTCCGGTTGAACTTTTCCACCCGGCCTTCGGTGTCCATCAGGCGCTGCTTGCCGGTGAAGAAGGGATGGCAATTGGAGCAGATTTCCACCCGCATCTCTTTCTTGGTGGAGCGGGTCATGAACTCGTTGCCGCAGGCGCAGTGGACTTTCACGTCGTGCAGTTCGGGATGCATCTTCTCTTTCATCACTTTCCTCCTGGGACCGACCGGATGCCCCCATGAGCGGGGTTTGTGCACGCGGCTTGTCCACGCAAGACGACCAGTCTACCGCCGGAGTCCTTCTGACTCAAGGGGGATTCCCAGGGGAAGGCCTGGACATGTCAGGCAGGCTGCGCCTGCCTGACATATAGGGGTCCGGAGCGAGCAGACGGTCCCCCCGGAGAGCGTTACCCCTGTTCCTGGGTCGTCAGGAACCGCCGTTCCGCGAGGAGCCGCTTGAAGCGGAGGGCGACCATGACGCTCAGCAGGATGGTGGCGTTGAAGCTGAGCTCCAGGGGCACCTTCCACCATTGGAACCGGACCCGACCCAGGATGCCCGCCTCTAGGAGAAACATGAGGGCCGTGAATACCACGGGTTCGAGCAGGGTCTGCCAGAGGGGCCGCTCCTGGCTGTGGCGTTCCAGCAGGAAGCCAGTGAAAGCCCCATAGAGCAGCCGGGTGGATCTGAATCCATGATGGGTGGTGAAACCGAGGGGGATGGACAGCAGGAGGGTGATGCACACGGCAACACTGGTCCGGGCCCAGGGATCCAGCCGCAGCCAATGGCGGCGCACCCAGAAGTAGCCGGCGCCCACGGCCAGCCCCTGGGCCGTCCCAAAGGCCAGGCTGATGTACCAGGGCCACCCCTCGACCCACAGGTGGCCGCCCGTGGCCAGGCCGATGATCATGCCCGCCGCCAGGGCGGTGCCTCCCCGGTGGTTGGCGTCCTGGCCCTCCCCCAGGGCGAGTCCCTCCGCCAGCAGGCTGGGGTGCTCCTTTTCTGAGAGCATGGCCGACATGGCCGATTCGGACCCGATGCCCCTGGCTTCGGCCTCGTCCAGGAGATGGGCCTCCAGCTCGCGGATGAGCGTGACCCGGCGGCGCCCGGTCAGGCCCCTGAGGCCCGAGTCCACCTGCGCGAGATAGGCCTCCAGGGCCCGGGACACATCCGGCTCCGGCCTAGGCCCTTGGCCCCACGAAGGCCTGGACCATGTCCACGAACTGGTTCCACTCCTTCTTCTTGGCCGACAGGAAGGCCAGCCCCGCTGGCTGGATGGCGTAGTAGCGGCGTTCCCGGCCGTTCTCCTGGGTCTCCCAGTAGGAGGCGATGAATTCCGTGGCCTCGAGCTTGTGCAGGGCCGGGTACAGGGCCCCCTCCTTCAGGGTGTAGGTGCCGCCCGTGCGCTGGCGGACTGTCTCGATGATCTGGTAGCCGTACATGGGCCCCTCGCAGAGCAGCGACAACAGCAGCAGGGGAGTGCTGCCCTTCAGCAGTTCACGGTCCACGGTGGCCTCCGGGTGCGGGGAAAATGGCATGTTCCAATGTGCCTCGCAAAATGAGGGATGTCAACCTCCCCCGCCCGACCCGGACCTGGTCCCAGGCGGCCTGGATCCACGGGTTCATCCCGGCAAACTGCCCTCGAGGCGCCTCTGGAATTCCCGCACGCCGAAGGGCTTGGACCAGAGCCGCATCGAGCGGAGCCCCGGCGAACCAGGTGCTCTGAAAGGAACGGTCCCTTCCGGCGCCCTCTTGGATCGCGGCCTCAGGGTTCCGCTGCCAGCTCTGTCCCAGGCTTCTAGGATCCTGGCCGCCAGGAAGGGTCGAAGGAGAAGGCCTTCATGGCCTTGGCAATATCCACACCACCATCCTTCTCGGCTGCGTTGTAGATGCCAGGCGCGCCGGCGGTGACCGCCAGGCGGGCGGCCTGGGCGGCGGCATCCACGTGCAGCGAGCCGGGGGCGATGGGACTGTCGAATCCGGTTCCTGGGCCGTAGAAGAGGCCGTACCGGAGGACGAGGCCTTCGAGGGGGGCGACCAGCACCTGATGTTCGAGGCTGAGGACCGCGGCGACCGTCTCGCCGTAGGCGGGGTGGCTGAGTGGCAGGAGGGGATCCGACTCAGGGTGAGGCGTCGCTCCTTCGGCATAGATGAACGAAATGCTCTGGGCGATGAGCCGGCGGGCACCCGCAAAGACCGCGGCGGCCACCAGGTTGCGGGTGCCCTCATCGCGCAGGCGGGCGTTGCGCCTGAGGCCCTCGGTCATCTGGGCGGCATCCAAGGCGTATGTCCCGCCAGATGCGGGGGGAACCTCCAGGTGTCCTTACCCCCAAAGCAGGGGAAGGTGCCCGTAAGGAGGCGGCGCGTGGAGGACGGAAAGCTGCACTTCGTCCAGAACCTGGCGAAGCATCCCCAGAGCGGGGTCTATCTATTCCGCTTCTCTCATCGGGGCCAAATACATTCGGGGTCGACCGGCTGCTATCGGGTGAACGAGGCCCGTGACTTCGTCAATGCGATGAAGGGTAAATTTGCCCTGGAGGGCGTCGGCATCAAGCAGCCCCGGATCCTGACTTTCCGGCAGTGCTTCGACGCCTGGA
>CAIMBM010000048.1 GCA_903839205.1 uncultured Holophagaceae bacterium
CGCCGGTGCTCCCCGGTCTCAAGGCCTTCTACGACTGGTACAGCCTTCATGTGCTGCCCCGCATCGGGGCCTGGATCAGTGGCGACGCCTCGGCCTACACCTACCTGCCCGAGAGCATCCGGACCTTCCCGGACCAGCGATCCCTGGCGGCGGAGCTGGAGTGTGCCGGGTTCCGGGAGGTCCGGTGGACGAACCTCAGCGGCGGCATCGTGGCCCTGCATGTGGGGGTCAAGTGATCAGGCCAGCTGGTGCCGTTCCTCGACCAGGCGGTCGATGAGGCGGACCACCTGCTTGCTGGCATTTTCCGCGGTCTGGAAATGGCCGAAGATGCGGTTCTGCGCATCCGCATCGGAATCCCAGCTGGTGCCCAGCAGGGCCACGGCCTCGTGGATGCTGTTGTGTACTTCGGCATGCGGAGCCTCGAGCTTGCCGTAGGAGGGCACCTGGGAGAACATTTCCGCGCCCTGGCCCTCGTAGTACCAGGTGCCCAGCCGGCAGCCGTGGTGATCCGTGCGGACCGCCTGGGCCTCCGAGGACCCAACGCCCTGATGGATGACGCGATAGCCGTTCTGCATGAAGATGAAATGATCCATCTTCACCAGGGAGGCGAAGCTGAAGTCCTGGGCCTTGTTGATCTGGGTGAAGGATGTCTTGGCTGATTCGGCGAATTTCAGCACCTGCGCCCTGAACTCAGTCACGGCGCCGCGGCTGCCTTCGGCCAGCTCCTTCACCCGTTCCGAATCCTGGATCATCTGCGAGGTGGCCTGGCCGAAGGACTCGATGGTGGAGGCGATGCTGGCGGCGGCATCCTTGGTGTTCTCCGAGAGCGTCCGCACTTCCTCGGCGACCACGGCGAAGCCCTTGCCCACGTCGCCCGCGTGCGCCGCCTCGATGGCGGCGTTCAGGGCCAGCAGGTTGGTGCGGTCCGCCACATCGGTGATGACCTGGACGATCTGGTTGATCTCGTCGCTCTTCGCGTGGAGGAGGGCGATCTGGGAGTTGGTCTCGGTCACCATCTCGGCCACCCGGTTCAGGTTGGTCACGAGGTCCTCGATGGTGGCGCGGCTGCCCTCCGCTTCCTGGACGGTCCCCTTGGAGATCTGGCCCACGACGCTCAGTTCCTGGGTCATGTTCAGCAGGTACTCCTGGATGGACTTCAGGTTCCCCATCAAACTTCCGGAATTCAGGTCCGTGATCCGCGCGATCAGCTTCTCCTTCAGGGCCATCCGCTGGACCTGACCGAGGCCGTCCAGGGAGATGTTGATCTGGAGGATGGCGTCCTTGAAGGCGCCGTGCAGGCCCTGCTCCATGGCCAGGCGGAAGGTCTGCCCCCTGGTGGCATGCTCGAAGGCGGAGGCGACCTCGCGGAAGTAGGCCTCCTGCTGATCGAGGAGGTCGTTGAGGGCCCAGGCCAGGTCCCCTGTGGCGCTGCCGTCCTTGATCCCGGTGATGCGCTGGTCCAGGTCGCCCGCGGCCGCCCGCCTGAGGCTGGCGGTCAGGTTGTCCAGGGCCTTCAGGATCCGGTGGACGGTGTAGAAGGTGAGCAGCAGGAGGGCGGTCAGGAGGGCCAGGAGGATCCACTGGAAGGTGGGCATGCCGTCCTTGATCTGCAGGGCGGCGAAAACAAGGAACAGGGCCAGGCAGGCCCCGACGAGGTACCTGGCCTTAGAGCCCAAAGATGAATTCTTCATAGCTCATGCCCTTCTGTTCGAGAGTCTGGTTGAGGATGGCCAGGGAGGCCTTCATGCCCGCCTGGCCGTCGCCGGCACGGCGCTCGGCCTCCAGCAGGGTGCGGTACAGCCCTTCGACCACCTCCAGGGCCTCGGGCCTTGGTTTCCGGCGCACGGAATAGTAGCCGATGAGGCTCCCGGTCCGGTCGAGGGAGGGGGTGATGTTGGCCCAGACCCAGTAGAAGCTCCCGTCCTTGGCCAGGTTCTTCACGTAGGCGCAGATCTCCTGCTGGGCCTGGATGGTGTCCCAGAGGAGCTTGAACACGACCCTGGGCATGTCCGGATGCCGGAGGATGTTGTGGGGGGCCCCCAGCAGCTCGGCTTCGGAATAGCCCGACATCTGGATGAAGGTGCGGTTGCCGTAGGTGATGAGGCCCTTCAGGTCGGTCTTGGAGACGATGAAGTCATCTTCTCCCAGGACCTTCTCCTGCAGGGTGGGCTGGGGCCGGGTGCTCATGGGCGGGATCTCCACCCCTTGGTTATCGGGTGGGAGCCCACCGGAGCCTGAGTTTCGGTGCCGACGAGCCTAGAGGGGGTAGCGGCCCTGGTCCACCAGGACCTGGGCGATGCCCTGGCGGAGGGTGGACAGGGCCATGGGGGCGGGGGCCTGCATGGCCAGGAGGTCGGACACCAGGGTGTCCAGGACCGTGTCCGAGGCCAGCTCCGCCGCCAGCATGCGCGCATCCGCCTGGACCCGGTTCCAGGCTTCCTGGGCGTAGACGGCGGCCAGGTCCATAGCCAGGCCGGCCCAGCGGTGACCCGCGGCGGCCATCTTCATGGCGCGGACCACGGCGGACTCCATGGCGTAGATCTCCAGGAGCAGGTTGCTGATGCGTGCGGCGGCCTCCTGGTTGTCGAGGATCCTCGGTCCGCGCTCGGCCTGGGCCAGGGCGATCACCTTGAGGGCCCGGGCCTTGGCCAGGGCCACGGTGCGGGGCAGGCCCTCCTTGGGCAGCTCCAACCGCGCCGCCGCGGACGCCGCCAGGGGAAGGCCATCGAGGCCGTCGCAGCGCTTGAGGAAGGTCCCCGCGATGAGCAGGCGGTTGATCTCGTTGGTGCCCTCGAAGATGCGGTTGATGCGGCAGTCCCGGTAGATCTTCTCCGGCGGGTATTCGGAGCTGAACCCGGCCCCGCCGAAGGACTGCACGGCATCGTCGGCGGTGGCGAAGATGGCCTCGCTGCCCCAGACCTTGGAGATGGAGGCTTCCATGGCGTACTCGTCGATGGCCTTCATCTTGTCGGCGCCGCCCGTCTCACTTTCCCAGCTGGTTATAGCCAGGGCGTCGTCCAGGTAGCCGATGGTGCGGAAGCTCATGCTCTCGCCCACGAAGATCCGAACGGCCATGTTCGCCAGCTTCTGCTGGATGAGGCCGAAGGCGGTGAGGGGCTTGCCGAACTGGGTCCGCTCCCCCGCGTATTTCAGGGTGTACTCCAGCACGTGCTTGCCGGCCCCGACGGAACTGGCCCCCAGTTTGAAGCGGCCCACGTTGAGGATGCCCAGGGCAATGCGGGCCCCCTTGCCCTTGCCGCCCAGGAGGCGGTCCTCGGGGATGCGGCAGTTCTCCAGGATCACGGTGCGGGTGGAGCTGCCCTTGATGCCCAGCTTCTTCTCCTCGGCCCCGGTGCTGATGCCGGGGTCGGTCTTC
>CAIMBM010000049.1 GCA_903839205.1 uncultured Holophagaceae bacterium
ATCGTATAGCGGTCAGTACACCGCCCTCTCACGGCGGGAACAGGGGTTCGATTCCCCTTGGGACTACCAGCAAACACCCTAGAGAAATCTAGGGTGTTCTTGTATTTAAGCGAGAATGCGAAGAACCGAAAAACCCCCATCTTGCACCCATCTTGCATGAATGTCCCTAGCCCGAGGTGTTCCAACCTGAACTGCGGTGAACGGGAACTACGGGTGGTCACTGGCCCCTTGATATGGAGGCGACTACCCCAAGGGCCATGGCGGGGCCCTTCGCCTTCTGACTGATAGGGCCATCTGTGAGGACTCGGCCCCGCCATAGCTCTGCCTTGGGCCTGTGGGCCCTTGGCACTTCCCGCACAAGGAAGGTGGTCACCTATGGTCCTCAGCCTGGAGATGGTCTATCTGGTGACGCACCGGGATCGGTCGTCTCAGGAGTAGCCCCAGGTATTTTCTCAGAAATCGGGGGGTGGACTCGTATCTTAACCAGGAGGCACGATATGGCGCGAAAGGCCGCAGTCACTGCATCTATAGCACCCACCACACCCGGAAAAAGGCCACTACTCATCCTGCTCTCGCACTGAGGGTAGAGGAAGCAGCCGAGGTCAATTCAGATGTGGTGCCCGAACTCCCACCGGGAGAAGGGACTGACTCCGAGCGGAGTTCCAAAAGCCTCCATAACTTCGTGAGGTATCACACCCCCCCAGACCTTCTATGAGTTCCCCGCAAACCTGCCCCATGGACAGAAGCTGGTACACGCTCCTGACCAACCAGGAAAGTCGCGGATGGGATCTGTCAACCACGCCGCTGGAGGTCATCGAGTCCCACTTCCAGCAACTCGGTTTGCACTGGCGCTGGGAAGACCACTCTTCCCGCAAATCCATTCGGCTACTTTTCGGGGAGGAGGTCAAGAGGACTAGGCGTGCAAGTGAGTCATAGTGCCTGTTTTCTAGTGTCTGCAGGAATTGAGCAACTTTGTGGCGATTTGTTTACTGGTTCCCATGACTAGGCCATGGTGAAATGTCAGCCATTCCAATTCCACATACATCAGGAGTCATGATGAATTTTCAACTTCTCAGAAGTTTCAAAAGGAATAGCTATACAGCATTAATGATTGCTGTATTTAGTGGTGCTGGTGGCTTAGCCAGCGCGGCCAATAATAATAACAAGACCCCCTCGAAGGTCGTGGCCAAGCCACCTCCCGAGTCCGTCAGCGAGGCAACGCAAGGAGCCACGAGCAAAGGCACAGCCCCCCATGGACCCACCTCCGGTGGCACCACCCACGGAACCTCGGTCTACGATTCACCTACCCATGGAACCTCAGTCTACGATTCACCTACCCACGGACCCACGACCGGCGGCACAGCAACCCATGGACCCACCTCCGGTGGCACAACCACCCACGGACCCACGACTGGCGGTGCGGCCACTTCCGCGACCGGCGGCGTGAAACACGGACCCACGACTGGCGGCGCGACCACTCCCACGACCAGCAGCACAGCCACCCATGGACCTACCACCGGCGGCACAGCAACCCACGGACCCACGACCGGCGGCACCACCCACGGACCCACGACTGGCGGCACAGCAACTCATGGACCCACGACTGGCGGCGCGACCACGCCCTCGACCGGCGGCGTAAAGCATGGACCCACAACTGGCGGCGCGACCACTCCCACGACCAGCAGCACAGCCACCCATGGACCTACCACCGGCGGCACAACCAGTCACGGACCCACGACCGGCGGCACAACCATCCACGGACCCACGACTGGCGGCGCGACCAACTCCACGACCGGCACCACCACCACCCACGGCCCCACGACCGGCGGCACGACCAGTCACGGACCCACGGCCAAGGGACCCACAGCCAAGGGTTCAGCCAACCCCCCTGGACCTACCACTGGGGGCACGGCCAGTCACGGACCCAAGAGCATCGGCAAAGGGAGCGAGGCTCCCAAAAGCTGACCGGCCCCACCTGCTCCAGCGCGCTGAACGAAGCCACAGCCGCCTGAGGCGCCCGCCCTGGCGCCTCAGCGAGTGGACATTCGGATCAACCGGGGATGACCTTTACTGCTTGACCAGTTCGACCCGGCGGTTGAGGGCGCGCCCGCTCTCGGACTCGTTGGCCGACACAGGCGCATAGGGGCCGGCACCATAGGCCTGGAGTCGTTCCGCAGCCACCCTGTACTGCTCCGTGAGGGCATTCACGACCGCCATGGCGCGGCGCCGGGAGAGTTCTAGGTTGGCCCCGGCGCTGCCGACATTGTCCGTATGGCCCACCACGTAGAGCCTAAGCCTTGGGTTCGTCTGCAGCAGCTTCGAGACCTCCAGCAGGGCCGCCGCGGACTCGGCCCTGACCTCGGCCCTGGCCGTGTCGAAGGTGATGCCGTAGACCGCCACGTGTCCCGCCTTGCCGAGGTCACCCTTCAGGGCGGCCGCATCGACGGTCACCAGGCCGCCTTCCATGGGACTGGTCTCGATCAGGTCGAGGTTCGTGGTATCCGGCGCCACATGGAGGCTCACGTAGAGATCCCCTTCCGGCCGGGCCAACTTGCCCGAGAACTGATAGTGGCCTGCCCCGTACCAGAGATCCGCCCAGTCCTCCGTCATATGGAACCGGGCCACGCCGCAGGCGTCTCCGCTGCAGGAGAACACCACCTCGAACCCGGCCCGCTTCAGGGCGCCTTCATAGTTGCGGTAGATCTCCAGGGAGGAGCGTCCCTTGGGGTTGGTGTACTCGATGCGAGTGATCCGGCCTTCCAGGTGCAGGCTCTTGGGTGCGCCCTTGGCGGTGACGGCGCCGACGGGAAAGGCGAACGCATCGAACTCCTTCGAGACGTAGCGGCCGATGACCGAGCCCGGGTAGCGCGAAACCAGGGGGGAGTCCTGGCTACCCGCCAGGTCCCTGGACTGTGCGGCAACCGGCAGGGTGACGATCTGAAACAGGAGGATGGAGACGGCTGCAATCCGCTTGAAGGTCATTGGGTCCTCTGGGAAAGGGTAGCTTTCGAGGCCTGAACGGCCAGGAATGATGAACCCGAATTGATTCTGCCCTAGGCATCAGCAGCAATTTCTAAGCATTCAGGAGGCCACGACCTGGATCCGAGTTAGCCTACCGGCGGCTCACGGTGCCGACAGCCATGTTGGTCACCCACATCTTGGTCCCGTCGAAGGCGATGCCATAAGGGCCGCCCCCACCAGTGATATTGGCAACGAAGCTTCCGTCCGCTGGGCTCAGTTTCCATATCGAGTTGTCACCCGTATCGGCGACCCAGATACTGGTGCCATCGAACGCAATCCCCTGGGGGGTGTTCCCGACGGCGAAGGTACCGACCACATACCCGTTGCCCAACTCCGTCACGTTGTTGGAGCCTTGGTTGGCGACCCAGACATGGACCCCATCGGAGGCGAGGGCGATGGGATTGGTCCCCACCGGACCGGTATGGATAACGCTCCCGTTGAGCGGGGATAGCGTGGTCACGGTGCCATCCGCGAAGTTGGCGGTATAGATGTAGTTCCCATCGAAGGTGATGCCGATGGGCTGGTTGCCGACCTTGTAGTGGCCCACGATGACCCCGGTGCTCGCGTTCAGCTTGGTCACGTAGCCGGTGCTCTGGTGGGCCACCCACATGTTGGCCCCATCGAAAACGATGCCCTCGGGACCGGGGTCCACTGCATAGGTGCTCACCACCGTGCCGGTGGCGGGATCCAGCTTGACCACATAACCGGGGGTGAGCGTGGCCCAGATGTAGATGCCATCGAAGCTGAGGTAATTGGGATTGGCTGCAACACCATAGGTGCCCTGCACCACCCCGGTGCTGGCGTTGATCTTGGTCACGCTGCTGTTATTACTATTCGCCACCCACATGTTGGTCCCATCGAAGGCCATGCCTATGGGTTGGAGTCCTCCGACCGTGATGTCCGGAAAGGCCATGTTGGCCTGGGCCCAGCCCAGGGTGGCCAGCCGCAGAGGGTTGTTGGCGACGCTTGCGGCTCCCTGTGCACCGGTGGGTCCAGTGGATCCAGTCGGTCCAGCAGGTCCCTGAGATCCCGTGGCACCGGTCAGGCCGGGAAGCCCTTGGAGTCCTATTGCACCTTGGGCACCCGTCGGCCCTGTGGCTCCTGTCGGGCCTGCCACACCTTGTGGACCAATGGCACCCGTCGGCCCAGTGGCCCCTGCTGGCCCCTGGGGACCGGTGGCGCCTGTGGCTCCCGTGAGCCCTGTGGCTCCTGTGGGACCTGCCACACCCTGAACTCCCGTGGCCCCTGCTGGCCCCTGCGGACCGGTGGCGCCTGTGGCTCCCGTGGCACCCACCGTGCCGCCCACGGTTCCTGCAATCCACTTGGTTCCATTGAACACCAGGGCCTGACCCGTGGTGGGCGCCGTCGTGGTCAGGTCGAGAGGAAGGCCCTGGAGGTTCATCAACAGGGTCTGGTTCTGGGTGCCTGAGAGATCGCCGCCGAAGGACCCCAGCAGATACCAGGCACTCTGGGCCTGGAAGGCGGGGACGATCGACACGTCCGGGGACAGGACCTGGCCGGATACGGTGATGTGGAGCGTCAGGCCACTCAAGCCCAGAACCGAAGCCGGTATGGGCGTCATGCCATCGGACCCGAGGACGGTGGAGTAGAGGCCGTCCGTGACCGCGAGGGACTGGGCACCTGAATTCCACTGCTCTGTGCCAGTGCTGTCCAGGATGGAGAAGGTGAATGGGAAGCTGCCGTTGGCGGCCACCCCGCTTTGCAGGAGGCGCCCCTGGTAGGCGAGGCTTGGCAGGGGCGCCGCGGTGGTCGCGGTTCCGGCCGCGTGGGCCGGCGGCGCCAGCGGGCCGAGGGAGGCGATCAGCAGGGCCAGGGTGGGAGAAAGGAAGGCGTGTCGCATGAGGTCATCCCCTAGAGAGTTGGGTGTTCGGCGGGTTCAGTTGGGAACGGGAGGCAGGAAGTCGTTGCGCACCTGGAAGGAATTGGACGGGGATGAAGTTGTCGTGGCGGGGAGGGGTTCCCCCACCACAGGGCCATTAGAGAAGGTGCCTCCTGAGGTGGTCTGCTGGACGCCGGAAGCCTGGACCGATCTCGGCGTGATCACGGCCGCCCCAGTGGGTACCACGGTGACGCCTGCATCCTGGGTGACCGCGGACCCGGTGGCACTGGTCACCGTGAGGGTGTAGCTGGTGGTGGTGGAGGGGGAGACACTCACGGCTGTTCCGCTGGTGGCGGGGATGTTGCCCGGAGTGATGACGCCCGTGCCGTTGGCGAAAACGCCCGTCAGATGGGCGGTTCCTCCCGCTGTGATGGTCGAGGCATTGGCCACGAAACTGGCGATGGACGGGGCGGCAGGCGCGGCAGCGGCCGGACTCCCGCCGCCTCCTCCCCCGCCGCACTGAATTTGAAATCCCAACAAGCCAATGGCCACGCCAAGCGCGACATTGAACCCAGGCCCTTTAGCCATAAGCCCTCCCAAGATTGGATGCAGAACCTACTTGTCCGACTGAATTTTGCGAACGCAATGGTTCAGTTGGAATTGAATGGAACGAAACACTGGAGGGTTTGGAACTAATGAGGGACTTTAAAGCTTAATTAAATTTGTAGCAACAATATTCATCGTTTTTTTGTGCCCGTTATTCATGATATGCAAGGCTTTTTTCGTAAAAGATCATCCCTCCGCGTCCTGCTACGCCGTTTCTGCCCCGCAGAGAGGGGTTTCCTGGGTCTAGGAGCGGTCTCCTCGTAGTCAGCCACGGGGGTCATCCATTCGGCCCGACAGTACCTCCAGGGCCTCATGGACCTACTCGGTGAGTTCTTGGACCTAGGGCATCGCCACCCCGAGCCTCTGCTGAGCCACAGGTGGCACCGACAGGATCCGGGCCCGCATGCTCGACCACTTCATGACCCGCTCAGCTGCCTTGTCTTTGAGGACTGCCTGAGGTAGGCGAGGACAGACACGGCTAATCAGTTATCGGGGTTTGGAAGTTTGCAGTTGGTTCGCAGTGCGAACCAACTAGCAGGCAATTTAGAACACTGGGGTTTCACGGGCTGATGCTCGGTTGCCCGGGGGGGTATCTGTAGTACACCGAGTACCGCTGAACGATGTTCCTTCCTCCCGATCTGAAAGCCTGATCGACTGAGGTAGGCCGAGAAATCGTTCAAGCTGATTTGTCGATCGTCCCCCAGGCCATGGGAATCCAGAAAGCGCCACCAAAGCCGCTCGGTATGCACCCAGGGGGCTGGTTCCGAGCATTGGCCTTCTGGTTCCGGTTTACGCTCAAGCCAGTTCACGAAATCGACCAGTTTCTCCCATCCTCGGCGCTGGCCTGCTGGCTATGTCCCTCATGCTTGCCCATGGGCTTGGTCGGTTCTATGGGGAGCTGTGAACTGAGGAATGGGGCCAGATTCGGTCCAAGAGACATTTTCAACCACCCACTTATTGGCCTTAGGGAGCCTGTCGATAAGGCACTCACCCACGACAGGAGGCTGATGTGCGTTTGTGGACCCTTCCGATCATCGTCTGCCTTTCTCTTCTGCCAGGGTGTGGCGGTGGAGGCGGCGGCGGTTCGAGCAGTCCTGTGGTCGCACCCACTGGCCTGACCTACTCGGTCAACCCAGCGGTCTACACCACCGGAGTAGCGGTCGCACCGAACGCCCCGAGTAGCAGCGGCGGTGCGGTCACCTCCTACGGTGTCAGTCCGAACCTACCCTCAGGCCTGAGCCTGGATCCAGGCACGGGTATCATCTCGGGAACCCCATCTGCCGTGACTGCCGCGGCAAGCTATACGGTCACGGCGACAAACTCGGCTGGTCACACGACCGTGGGGATCTCCATCACCGTCAATGCCGCAGTGGTCCCACCAGGTAACTGGACCATGTCAAACACCACTGTGGGCACCTCCCCTGTGGGGGTCTTATTTGACGGGACGAACATCTGGGTTGCCAATGAGAACAGCTGGAATATCTACAAAATTTCTGCCTCGACTGGTGCCGTTCTTCAAATTTATCCAGCTGGGCTCGGGGCACAGTATCTGGCTTACGACGACGTGAACAACTATGTATGGACTACAAACCCAGCCAGCAACAACGTAACAGCGATCAATGCCACCTCCGGCAATTTGGTCACCTACTCGTGTGGTAATGATCCTGACGGCATTGCGTTCGATGGCGCCAACATGTGGGTTGCAAATTATACCCCTGCAACAGTTACTAAGATTCGAGCCTTAGACGGCAGAATCCAACAAACTGTTTCGGTTGGCACCGGTGGTGTAAGCAACCCGAGGCTTCTCGCCTATGACTATGTGGCCAATACTATGTGGGTCACAGTGAATGGTGATAACAAAGTAGACAAGATTGACGTGAACACAGGGACCGTTCTGGGTCAGTACGCCGTCCCGGGATCCCCGTATGCCATAGCATTTGATGGGACCTGTATGTGGGTCACTCAAGCCTCAGCCAACACTGTCGTGAAGATCCGCACCAGCGATGGCGCCATTCTGGGGACTTATGGTGCAGGTGTTGGACCAAACGGTATTGCCTTTGATGGCACATACATTTGGATCACCGATCAGGTCTATACCGGAGCCCCTCCATTTCCCATGGATACCATCTGCACAGTGACCCAGTTACTAGCTACTGACGGAAGTCTTGTAGGAACGCACCAGGTCGGAGAACGCCCTCAATGGGTCACTTCCGGCGGAGGCTATATTTGGGTTACAAATGGTTCCGACAATACCGTTTCTCGCTGCACTTACTAGGAATTGGTAGCTCAGATTATGCAGCCTGGGGAGAATCACACCCGCTGGACATGACGTTCCCCCCATGATTAGCCCGGTCTTTCAGTGGAACCTGGGTTGAATCCTATTCCATGACCAGGCCCAGGCGCCGCTTGAGGGAGGGGGTGGCCCCTCGGCTGGCTTCCAGTTCGATGCCGCCATTCATGCGAACCATGACACGTGCCCCCCCACCTGTGGACCGGATCCCCAACACGGCTTGGGGTCGGATCAGCAGGTGGCGATGAATGCGCAGGAGGCCGGAATCGGGGAAGAACGCCTCGACCTCCCCCAGGGTTCGCCACTTGGTCCGGAAGCGTTCGCCGGCGAAGGCCCAAACGGCCTGATCCTCCGCCAAAAAATGCGTGGTCTTCGTGAGCGGAAGAAACAACAACCCGCCGTCCACCTGGACGGGGTAGCGATCATCCTTACCCTTCTTCCCTTCCGTCGGCGCTTCCTCAGCGCCAAGCGTGCGTCGGACCTTGGCCAGGGACTTCACGAGCCTTTCCGTAGTCACAGGCTTCAGAAGGTAGTCGACGGCATCCAGGTTGAACGCGTCCACCGCGTGCTCCGGATGGGCCGTCACGAACACCACAGGGAGCTTTGGGCTCAGGGACGCGCGCAGATTAAGTCCATCCAGTCCCGGCATCCGGATGTCGAGAAACAGCGCGTCCACCTCGGGACCGGTGGCTATCCATTCCTCGACCTCGAGCCCGTTGCCGAAGGTGGCCACTACCGAACAGCCGCATTCTTCCAAAAGCCGAGATAGCCGTTTAAGGTTCAATGGCTCGTCATCGGCCAGGGCGATCCGCAGGGGCTGACTCATGTCCCTAATGGTGGACTTCAATGCGGAGTTCCGCCACGGTCCACCCCCCCTCCTGGCGGAGATCCAGGGTGGGCCTTGGCTTCGGGAGCAGGGCAAGCCTTTCCCGAAGGTGCCCGAGCCCCGTGCCGGTCCTAGCGTTCTTGTCCAAGGGCATCCCGGTGTTCGCCACCCTCAACAGCAGGCCGGTAGCCGTCCGGATCGCGTCCACCTTCACGATGCCGCCCTTCGGACTTGGGGAGATCCCGTGCTTGACGGCGTTTTCCACCAGCGGCTGGAACAGCAGGGGCGGAACGGGAATCTGGTCCAGACCGTCTTCCCAGGAGCCCTGCAACTCAAGCCGCGCACCCAACCGGATGGATTCGATGTCCAGGTAACGTTCCAGCAGGGCCCGTTCCTCCCCCAGGGGAAGGCTCAGTGCCGAACCGTGTTTCATCAGCATCCGCATGAGTTCCGTCAACCCAAGCAACGCTTCCTCGGCGGCGTCCGGATCCTCATGGACCAATTCGGTGAGTCCGCTCAGCACGTTGAACAGCACGTGGGGATGCATCTGGGACTGGAGCGCACTGGCCCTGGCCAGTCGTTCCCGCTCCAGCAGGTCACCTTCCGCCCGCTCGACCCTTTCCTTCTCGGACAGGAACAGCCCGAGCACCAGGGCGAAAGGCAGGTTGAGGAACAGCATCACCCATTCCGGTCGAGGACCAGGAGGGGGCTGGGCTGGGCGATCTTCCGGCGCTCGCCGGTCTCGTGGGGGGCGTTCATCCGCCGGGGACTGTCGGTCCTCCCGGGGCTGTCCTTCGGGTGGCCGCCGATCGGGTCGGTCGTCCAGGGGTGCTGGATTATCTTGGCGGGGCGGGCCAGATGCCGTGGCCTGCGCGTTGGGCAAGGGCCTGGCGGGCTGCACGAAGTCGCTGACCCCCCAGAGCAGCAAAAGGACCCACGCGGCATTCCAGGGGACCGCCTGCAGGAAGCCCCGCCAAACGGGTGCTTTCGGCTGCGTGTCCCCAGTCCACTGCCAGGGGATGGGGGACAGGGCCAGATGCAAGGCCAGAATCAGCGCTGGCAAATAAAATTCCCAGGTGCCCAGGCGATGGAAGGACACCCCGGCGAGCAGCCGCGCCGGAACCCACAGGATCCCGAAGCCAAGGATGATGCCCAAGGTGGTGAGGCGGCGGAAGCGGCGGGCGATGCCTTGAACGATCTCAACGGTCTTCATGGTTAGTCCATGTATAGCGATTTATTGCGCATGGGGTCCACGTTAATTCTTGTGGCCAGCCGCACAATTGCGTGCGGCTGGCCGGGTTCTTTGAAGGTGACCGCAAATTCTGCGCGGTCCAGTCAGTTAAGGCTCGAAGAACAGGTAATCGGTGTTCGCGATATAGGGGTAGAGCACGCTGGTGTCGGTGATGACGCCCGAATAGAGGGAGTAGAAGTTGCACGTGGTGAAGTCGAAGGGAGTCCCATCAGTGTAGGTCCCGGTTAGGATCGACTTCCGCAGCGCCGCGAGGCTGGTCTTCTGGCTGTCCGTCAGGGTGTTGTAGACCTGGGCAAAGACCGTGGTGTAGTAGTAGTTGTTCTCGCCGTCCAGCTCACCGTAGATGCCCGACAGTTGCAGCACCCGCGCGCGGACGAGGTCGCTGTTGGTCGAGGCGGACCGGAGGCTGCGCAGCAGCGTGGCGATCTCGGTCCGGATCTGCACGATGTTGGAACTGCCTGCATAGAGGTTGTTCCTCTGCAAACCCGCCAGGGTGTTCATGATGGCGGCCTGGCTCGCCGTCACGTAGCCGGCGGAGGGGTCCGAGAGCGCCTTGCCGGCGGTGGCGGTCAGGGAGGTGCTGATCTGATAGCCGGGGACGCCGATGGCGGGTCCGTCCTTGATGTAGAAGCCGCCGTAGTAGGTGCCATGGCGTTCCGGGCAGAAGTAGACGTCCGCATCGACGTTGCCGGCGTACCAACTAAAGATGTCACCAGCATAGGTCATCATCGCGACCACGACCCCATTGGTCAGGCCCTTCATCCGGTCATTGATGGACTGGAGTTGGGCATCTGTGAGGACGGGCCATGTGGAGAAGCCGCCCTTCATCTTGTCCAGGTAGGCCAACTGGGTCGTCGTGGGATCGCTGTTGCAGGGCGTGCCGTTGGCCATGGACGCGTAGATGGCGGAGTAGAGCATGGCGCGGTCAAAGGAGATTTGGCCATCGACCAGGTAGAGATCATTGGATGCCTTCTTCACGGAATCCAGGTTCAGTCCGGTGGAGCCGGCCGGGATGTCGCCATCCAGCATCCGCCGGAACGCCTTCATCAGGGGATAACGCTTGTAGCCGTAGGCATCGATGTCGTTCTGCTGCGCGATGGCGAGCGTCTTCAGTTGGGCGAGCTGCACATCGTTGAGGATGAAGAGCACGTTGTTGGCGAGGTTGGTCATGAAGCTGGTGTTGTGCCCAAGGCCATTGGGCGTGTTGTCCCGCAGGTACTGGAAGCCGGTGTAGTCGGCGACCTTTCCGGGAGGGAAGAAGGTCTGCGCCTGCAGGTTGCCGGTCACCATGGCCAGCCCATCGAAGGCCAAGGTCGTCTGCTGGGCACCATCGTTGATGGCGGTGGACATGTTGTAGGGATCCGTGTTGGGTGAGGGTGCAGCCCCCACCACCACCGTCTGGCTTGAGGTGTTGGATCCACCAGCGTTGGTGACGATGAGCGTCACCTTGTAGGTACCGGCGTTCGCGAAGGCGTGCGTGGGATGTTGGGCGGTGCTCGTCGAATTGTCGTCGCTGAAGGTCCAGGACCAGGAGGTCGGGCCGCCCGTGGAGGCGTCCGTCAGGACGGTCATCTGGGTCGCGGACGGGGCGGTTGGGGAGACCAGGAAGCCGGCGACGGGTGCCGCGGACGCCGCACTCACCGTCACGGGCTTGGTCGACGCCACGCTGGCTCCGCTGGTGTTGGTGGCCGTGAGCGAGACGGTGTAGGTTCCCGCCACCGTGAAGACGTGGGTGGGGTTCTGGGAACTGCTCACCCCATCGTTCGAGCCGTCACCGAAGCTCCAGGACCAGGACATGGGGCTACCGGTGGAGGCATCCGTGAATGCCACGATCTGGCCGATGGTGGGTGTCGCCGGTGACATGTTGAAGCTGGCCGTGGGAACGGTGCCGGCGGAGGCGGCCACCATGATCGGCTCGATGGCGGAATTGGATCCGTTCGCATTGCTAGCCGTGAGGGTCACGACGTAGGTTCCGGCCGACGTGTAGGTGTGGGTCGGGTTCTGGGACGTGCTGGTGCCGCCATCACCGAACTTCCAGGCCCATGCGGTGGGCTTGTTGGTGGATTGATCGGCGAAGGGAAGCACCTGCCCAGCTACGGACGAGGCGGCATTGAATGTGAAGGCCGCCAAGGGAGCGGTCAGGGGGGCCGAGGTCACGGTCACGGACTGGCTGGCGGGTGAGCCCGCACCTGAGGGGTAGGTGACCGTCAGGGACACGGTGTAGGTGCCCGCTGCAGCATAGGTATGGGTCGGATTCGGTGCGGTGCTGGTCGAACCGTCCCCGAAGGTCCAGGACCAGGTCATGGGACCTTGGGCCGATGTGTCGGTGAAGGACACCTGCTGGCCGAGGGTTGAGAAGATGAAGGAGGAGGACCCGGAGGTCGGTCCGGCAGCGGCCACCGTGACGCTCTGGCTCGTCTGGTTCGAACCGGTCGCGTTGGTGGAGGACAGGGTCACGGTGTAGGTTCCCGCCGTCGTGAAAGCGTGGGTGGGGTTCTGCACCGTGCTGGTGGCGCCGTCCCCGAACGTCCAGGACCAAGAAGTTGGGGTGTTCGTGGAGGTGTCGGTGAAGTTCACGGTCTGACCCGCGGTCGGCGAGGTTGGGGCGAAGGTGAAGCTCGCCACGGGGGCGGAACTCGCACTGGCGACCGTTACGTCCTTGCTGGCGGGATTGGAGCCGCCGGCGTTGGTGGCCTTCAGGACGACCGTGTAGGTTCCGGTCATCGCGTAGGTGTGGGTGGGATTCTGGAGGGTGCTTGTGCCCCCGTCACCGAAGGTCCAGGCCCAGGAGGTGGGGGTGCCGGTGGAAGTGTCCGTGAAGGTGGCCGCCTGGCCGTTCAGCGGCGTCGTGGGAGCCACGGTGAAGGCGGCGGCGGGTGCCGCAATAGTCGATGTCGATGAACTGGCTTGGGATCCCCCACCGCAACAAAGGGCGGCGAGGATGCCCAACAGGGCACCCGTCATGAGGATGAGGCGGTCCAGACGCATGGTTCCTCCTGGTTTTCCTGTGTGGTTCGGATGGGTGGTGTAGATGTCGGATGCTGAGAGAGGCTCAAGATTCGGCGGAGCGGAATGGCTACCCACCACCGTGATTGTTCCGGCCAAGGCGCCGCCAGGCACCTTTTCGGGGAGACCTGATTCTCCGGGCCTGCTGTCGCCAACTATGGGGTCGGTTTTTGGGGAGGCCAGCATCCCCTACGGGCTATCGGAATCCGTACATGAATTGCAGGTTTCATCCCACGAATGGCGGCCATGCCTATCGGAGCATGCCCAACCCTTGATTCGGGAGGCGGGCTGATGGCAGCGCTTTTCATGGGTGGCCCCCTGCTGCGACCCCGAACAGGGGGTCCGTATTCCCTATGTTCGGCATGCGAATCGGCGAGGAATAGAGGAATGGTCCCTTGGGATCCGATGGATTGTCATGGCGCAGCATTGAAAGCTGATCGCGCTGGGATGCGGTCAGAGTCCGGCCGATTTCAGCAAAAGCCCTGGCGTAGAGATAGGACATCCCGCCATCAAGCTCGCCATAGCGCTTCGACAGGGCCAGGACCCTTGCCTTGTCGGCTGATTCCCCACCGAGGAAGCGGCGCAGCTCGGAAGCAATGGCCCTCCGGATACGGACGATTTCCGCAAGGTCCTTCCGCTGGAGGTCCACTAGATCCGTGATCTGTGCCTGCTGGGCCGGTGTCAGGACCGACAGGAAGGCTTCCCCGCTGTCGCCCGTCAGGGTGGTGCTGATCGAATAGTCCTGCTTCCCCATGGCGGGGGCGGTCTTCATCCCGAACCCCCCGAAGTACATCCCATGGCGTTCGGGACAGAAGTAGGTATCAGCCTCCAGCGAACCCGCATACCACGCGAACATCTCGCTGGCGTAGGTCATGACCGCCACATTGACGTCGTGGGTCATGCTTCGCTTGTCCAGTTGTTCCCCCACCTCGGGCCAGGTCCTGGAATCCCCGAATTTCAGCCGGGACAGCGCTGACCTCTGACGGTCATCCAGGCTTCGGAGCACGGCGGCCAGGACCTTCGCGCGCTGAAAGGCGATGAGTCCGTCCAACTCATAGAGGTCGGCCGATGCTTTCACCACGGCCCGCTTGTCCAGGCCGCGGGATCCGGGCGGGATGTCACCTTCCAGGTTTCGTCTGAACGCCTTGATCAGGGGAAAACGCTTTTCCGCGAAAGTCCGGACATCCCTTTCCTGGTGTTGGCCAAGGGTCAAGAGCTGGGCTTTCTGGTCCTGGTTCAGGACCGCCAGCATGTTCTCGGCGATCCGGGTCAGGAACGAGGTGTTGTGGCCGCCTTCCTTCGCATCGATGTCACGCATGTACTGGAACCCGAAATAGTCGGAGACCTTCCCGGGCGGCAGGAACGTTTCGCTGGCGAAGTCCCCGGTCAGGAAGGCCAATCCGTCGAAAGCGATCGTGTGCAATTGGGCCCGATCGGAGGTCGCCTGCTCTATGGAATAGCGTTTAGGCTCATCCTGGGGGCGGCGGTCTCGCGGCGGCGGGGGCCGCATTGGCCTATCCTGGGCCGAGGCGGTCATGGGCCATAAGGTAATGAGCAGCGTAATGAGGGCATTCCCTGTTCTGATCATGGGTCCCACCTTTGAGTGTCATGACCTATCGGTCTGACCGGGTCAATATGCGGGTTCTTTCAGCAGGAATCCCGCATCCGTCCTGAACGATTGTTTCCGCGACACGAACAGCAAGATCGGCAACATGAGCGGGCAGCATGGTGGGCAGCCGCCCCGTAGCAAGTCCCACTTCATGGAGTGCCCAGGAGGCGCTGCAGGAAGGACTCCTGCTGCTCAGGCCACCGGTCTCGTTCGGAGACGGCCTCAGGATGGCCCATGCAATACCGTCCAGCGCATCCCAGGGGTTGGCTCCTTGGAGACCGTCTGCAGGGTGTATTCATGGAGTTGCTGGTGGATCGAATCAAGCCTGCAGATCCACCGCACCAGTTGAAAAGTTGGGCGGATTGAGGGAAGTCGGCGCGGGGTTGCTCGGCCCCTGCTTTGCCTGTACGGCTTGAATCTGAGCCCTTAGCGTCTCGACCTGGATGGAGAGGGCCTCAATCTGGGCCTTCCCCTGGAGGGTTTTTGCCGTGGGGCAATTGATACAAGCAGACAGTTTTGTCTGGGCTTGGACCAGTTGGGCCTGCAAAGCCCCAGTACCAGTCGAGGGCGACTGTCCAAGCACCGGAGACGCTCCAACCGCTTGAATCATGTCTTTCTCACCACCTTAGATGGGTGCAGAGAGCGTGAGATTACCTGGTTTGGGTGCGGTGGGTGGACAGAGTGTGACCTCAGGCCAGGCCTTCGCGCACGGATCATGATCAGTCGCGGAGGACCTGCAAGGGTATGCCACTGACATGGGCCGTCCTCGAAACGGACCTCCAGGCTTCCCCGACCTCACGAAGGAGTCGGGTGATGCGGATCAGGGCAGCACTCCGAGCAGTTCTGCATCTCGCCCTACATAGACTGGCAACCGCTCGTAATAAACAGCCGCACTGGACGATATCGCCACAGGAAAGCCCTGGGCGCTCCATTCCAACTTCATGATCGCCCGCGCCCCGCTCTCGTCGATGCTGAACAGACCATACCAATTGGGTGTGGCCGATCCATCGTAGGTGAAGGTCACCTGCCCCTCCTGAGGACCTGAGGCGAAGTTGCCTGAAACGATCCCCTTGCTCTTGGGGTCGCTCAGGTTGTAATCCGAGCAGTTGAACTTCGAGAACTGGCCAAAGGCATTCGTCACCGCGTTGATCATCAGGATGTCGAAATACAGGGGGTCAGGCGTGCTCCACTGCCGGTTGCCAAGGACCCACTCGCCGACGAGCATCCCCCGGTTCTGGTGGTGGATCAGGGTCTGATTCGTAAGGTAGGGCTCCCAGGGTTTGCCGGCGTTGACCTGCTCTCCGAGGGTGAAGAAGGGCGCGACCACCTGCGCCTCATACAGCGCAATCAACTCGGCCTGCTGGTCCTTCTGCAGATAGTCGAACGGCGAGACATAGGAGAAGCCGTTGACGTCCGTTTTAATGCCATCGCCGCGGTTCTCATCCATCAGTTGAAACTCGTTGTTGAGCGAACCGGGAATCCCCAAGGCCACCACGTCCCCGGCCTTCACTTTCTGGCCGACGGACACCGAGGCAGTCTGGACTGACATATGCTTCCCGATCAGGCCGTTCCCATAATCGATGGTGAGCATGGTCTGGTCACTGTAGACGTCAATTTCTGTCACGGTTCCATCCGCCCAGCTTTTCACCTGGTTGTCAGTGGTGTTGTAGAGCCAGACATGGTCAAGCCCCTCCGGGTGACCACCCTCGTGCGCACCAAAGGCCCCCAGGTCAGGCAGGCTTATCGAGCTCAGCGGATAGGGGATGGTGACTCGGGTTGTCGAACCCCAGGTTGGAACTGGTTGCGTCCAGGCACCCGCCGTCCAGGGGACCTCCGCAGGACCAACGGTCGGGCGGCCGTTGCCATTGGCGCCGCTACCGCCGCAGGCAAACAGCACGAGCGCCAGTGGCAGACTGGTGAAAAATCCAGTTTTCATGTTCCCCATGAGGACCACCCCAAGCGAGTCAAGTGGCCTTCATCATCGGCGCCTTAGGGCACCACCATGACCCCGGCCGTGGATGCCCTCTACGGCACAGGTCCCTGCCCACCGAATCACTGGCTTGCGGCCTTCCCCGCAGCTCATGAATCACTTTGGTGAGTTCCTGTTCAGCCAGCTCTGAGGCTCATGGCCGGGTGGGCGGAGTTGGCGCCATGCCCGCGGGGCCAGCCCCCAGGATGGTGAGAGCGAAGGGGTCCACCTCGACCTCCACTGGGATTTTTGCCACCAGGCTCTGCCTCAGGGCCTCGAGCACTTCCGGACAGTTCCGGCTTTCCTTTGGCAGCCGATAGACGGCCGCATGGACCCGGAAGAACACCCGGAAACGGTCCGGGGTTTCCTTGATCTGGCCCACACGATCCGTGAACCGAAGGGTCCGTGGGCTCTGGACGGCGGCCGTCGGCCCAGGGTTCGCGGCCTTGGCCGTCGCCCAGCCGAGCAACCCCACCGCGGCCAGGAATGCAGAACAGGCGGGACCTCGCTTCATGGCTACTCCTCAGCTTGGGGTACAGCCTGGACGCCTGCCCTCAGTCCTTTTCCGTGGCGGAGACCCGCAGGAGGTCCGGCAGATCCTCGCCCGTGAGCGTGAAATGGGCCAGCAGGCGATCCGGCGTCTTTTCCAGCGTGAAGGGGAGCTTCCGGGACGGCGCAGGTTCCGCGGAGTTCCTGGCCTCCGGGGGCTGCCTGGCGCCCTGCAGCTCCTTGCGGGCGAAGGTCTCCCCGGCGAGGAGCAGGGAAGGGCCGAAGAAGAAGTCGTGCACCTTGCGGGTGCGTGGAATGGACAGGGTGACCTCGGCCCGGAACGCCGGATCCCTCACCCACTCCTTGATGGGCCAGAAGTCATACTCCGCGAAGGTGCGCCAGCGGGACCGGTGGAAGTAGCGCAGGCCCATCTCCTCGCAGCTCAGGGGCTGGGTGTAGGTGACGGCCACCTCGTTGGCGCCCGGTCGCAGGCTGCCCAGGAAGGCGAGGGTGAACCGCCTGCCGGGGACCTGGCGGGAGCGGTCGAACTGGAGCTGGATGTCGGAGGGGGTCACCCGGACCTCGGCCGGGGTCCCGTTGATGCTGGCGGTGACGGATGCATCGGAGGCGGCCACGAACTCGAACATGGCGGCGTGTTCCCCTTCGGACCTCAGGCGATAGACGGCTTCCACCCTGCCCAGTTTCGTGGGGGGCAGGCCATCTGTCTGGACGCCCAGGACCAAGTCTTCGAAGGTGAAGGTGAGCCGCTCGCCTTCCACCTTGAGGCCCGGCACCGGGCGAAGCGCGCCACTGGGCCCCTGATCGCGAAAGAAGGCCGCTCGCATGTTGGCCACCAGGAGGGTGCCGGGCACCAGGAGGATGGTGGCGACCAGCATCAGGGTTCGCGGGCGGCGGAACAGGATGGACAAGGGGGCTCCCGGGATATGGCACCGTCTTTGCGGAAGTTGAGTGTGCGAGGGGGCGAAGTGAAGGGAAGGCCGAGCCTTTCAATTCTCGAGGTGGAATGCCTGTACACGTGCGGTGTTTTTCATTCTCGTCCAGAAGCTGGCGATTCCAGTCTCGATCAACCCGGCAGGGGGGTCGAGCCCACGGAGGATTCCAAGGAACTGTGGAACCGGACTGGCTGGGGACAGCGTGGAAACAGGCCCTAGGAGGGAAAGGCAGCAGCGAGCCTGTCCGGCGGGAGTTCCAGCCCCGCGAGAAATCCCGTAGCCATGTCAGCCCCGGAAGTGTGGCCCAGGGTGCACAGCGCCTCCAGGGCCAGCACGGAATGGGGGGCCCGATCCTCGGCCAGGGCCTGGGCCAGGTCAACCAGGGGTTCAGGCCAATGGCCAAGGACCGCCCAGTGGATGAGGGAGGCACTGATGTCCCCAGTGGCCCCCAGGCCGCCTTCCAGGTCCGCGCCCAGAGCCTGGCCCCGGCACCGCAGGGCCGCCAGGAAGCCGCAGAGGAAATCATCCCCGGCAGGCGTCAACCCCGCCCCCAGGCCCACCAGTCCATGCACATTCGACCCTCGCTCGAGGAAGGCCACCACGGCCATCCGGAGACGCACGCCCATGGAACTGAGGGGCGGGTCCCCGGCCGCCGGGGCCCCCCACCTCAGGTCATGGCCGTGGGCGATCTGAATCTCCCGGAGCAGGGTGGCACAGGGGCCCAGGTTGACCGGGAGGGCGCCCAGGTGGGGCAGGACGCGCAGGGGCCTGCGGCACGCGGTGGCCAGGTCCACGGTGATCCCCCCCAGCGTCATCCGTTCCCCTTCCATCTGGGCAGGGCTGCCCGGCGCCAGGAGACCCAGGGGGCGGTCCAGGGAGACCGCGTGGGGGAGGACCTGGCCCTCGGGCCCGCAAAGGGCCACCAGCAGCAGGGGGCCCCCCCGGCGCCGGAGGTTCACGGTTCCGGGGAAGGCGCTGTGCACACTGAACTCGGCGCCCGGCCGGGCGAGTTCCATCCACGCCCCCGGGCCCAGGGAAAGGGCCCGGCGCCCGGCGGTCTCCCTCAAAGGAGTTCATCCAGGAGGGCCGCCAGTCGGGGATCCCCCCCTGCGGGCGGAGCCCAGTCCACCTGTACCACCTCGAAGCCCGCCTGTCGCAAGGTGTCGCCAAAGGCCCGCACGCCGATGTTGACGAAGACGGGCCTGCCCTGCAGCAGTTCCCCCAGCACAGCCTTCATGGGCCCTCCTGCAGGGTCAGCGCCACATCGCGGCAGAAGCGCGCGGCCTGGGCCGCGGTGGGGAAGACGCGCACTCCGGCTTCCTTCAGGGCGCGCACCTGGCTCTCCAGCCCCTGGGTATCCCCTTCGGTGCCGCACACCGAGGCCGCGACACACAATCCTCCTGGAAGGAGATCCAGTACCTCCCCCACGGGATCCGGCGAGGACAGCGTCCCCAGGATGAAATCCAGGAGCAGTACTCCCACGGAGGGATCCCTCAACTCCTTTTCCAGGCGGCGTCTCCGCTGGGTGCCGTCGATCATGGGATGGGGCCGCCCCTCGACGAAGTATTCCGCGCCCATATCCAGGAAGGTGTTTCCGAGGCTCCGGTCGGGATCCTCCAGGGTCTCCATTCCATGCAAAGGCGCGTTGGAATGAACGGTCAGGCCCGCCTGGCGGAAGATGGCCTGGGCCTGGTAGCACAGGGTCCCACCCGCGAAGAGCCCACGCACATGCCGCTGCTCCGGACGCAGGCCGAGGAAGGGAGGATCGGTACGGGGCAGCAGGAAGGCCGGCGCCTCGACCCCCACTTCCCGGAGGGCGCGGATCACAGCGTCATCGAGGGTGTCCTCCCCTCCGAGCAGGCACTGCACCACGGGCTTGGCACAACGCCCCAGGCGCTCCGCAAGCTTCCGCGTGGCAGCCGCACCCGGCGGCTTGGAGAGCACGGCGATGACCCTGGTGGCTGGATCCGCCTCCAGGGCGTCGATGCCGGCCAGGGTGGAGAGGCCGGCCACCGCGTCGGAAAGATCCCGGCCGCCGGTGCCGATGCCGTTGGAGATCCCGGAGCCCGCCAGGTGCACGAGACAGGCGAACTCCTGCATGCCGGTGCCCGTGGAGCCCACCAGGCCGATGGGGCCCCGGCGGATCGCATTGGTGAAGCCCAGACCCGCTCCCGCAAGGTAGGCGGTCCCGCAATCGGGGCCCATAACGATGAGGCCCCGGTCCCGGGCTTCCAGCTTGAGGGAAACTTCATCCTCGAGAGAGACATTGCTGGAGAAGAGAAACACGTGGAGTCCAGCACGCAGGGCGGCCCGGGCCTCGCGGGCCGCGTGAGCCCCGGGGACGGAGATCACCGCGAGGTCGGCAGCCCGCGTTCGCAGGGCCTCCTCAAGGGAGCGGGGATCGGGCGCGGCCCCTGGAACCCCGGGGGCCAGCCACGCCTCCAGATCCGTCGCCACGGCATCCACCGCGGCGGCCTCACCGGCCAGGGCCACCACCAGGTCGTTGGGACCCGCGTCCAGCACCTCGAATCCCAGGCCCGCCAGCACCGCCCTGTTGGCGTCTGTGCCCAGGAGCGCGGACGCGTCCTCTATGCCGGGACGCTCTGACATGCGCCGTGCCACCTGCATGAGGAACACTGAATCCAGGTAGCGGTTCCGACGGACCACGGTCTTCCGGATCAATCAGGCCTCCCGTGCAGCGGAATACACCTCGGAGAACCGGGTGAGGGCCCTGGTGAAGCATTCCAGGGGTGGCCGCACGAGGCCGCCGCCGATGATGCCATGGCCCATCTCCCGGTGGGCGATGGCGGTGTCGATGACGGGCACCAGGCTGGCCTGCACCACCTTGCGGATATCGATTCCCATGGCCGTGCCCTCGAAATCCAGGGCGGGAATGAGGTAGTTGGGACTCAGCCCCACAGCGATGGCCCGCATGTCTCGGCTGTAGGCCAGGGCCTGGGCGGCGGTGCCGCCGGTGAAGGCCAGGATGCCCGGTGCGCCGCCTAGCGCGAAGCCGCCCAGTCCGGCGGTTTCGGTGATGGCGGAATCGCCCATGTCGAGGCCGGCGTCCTCCTCCTTCCACCCGGGAAGGAGCAGACCATGGACGCGGGGGGACGGAGCGGTGAACCATTCCCCGTCCAGGCCGCTCACCTGGATGCCGAAATCCGTGCCGTTGCGGGCCATGGCAGTCACGACGGTACTCGACTCGATGCCGCGCACCGGGTCCATGGTGGCCTTGGATGCCGCCATGGAGAGTCCCAGGAACAGGAATGGGTGATTGCCCGCGTAGTGCAGCGTGGATTGGACCTGCTCAGCGGGCAGCCCGCTGGCAGCCAGCGCCGGGGCCACGACATTTGCGAAGAGGCTGGAACTGGCGACGACGCGATTGTGCATCTCGTCGCCCATCTGCAGGGCCCGGGCGATCAGGGGTTTCAGGGGAATGCCGCCCAGGGAGCGCACGGCCTGCCCCAGGGCGGGCCCCCAGGTGTCCCGCCAGGAGAACAGAGCGGCCAGCGCCGCCTCGGAATGGTCCCCGAACTGTTGAAAGCTCTCCACCTGTCGGCAGTAGGCGCGGTTGCCGAAGGACTTGTTCTCCACCACCCAGACCCACATGTTGGAGGTGATGGTGCCCGCCATGGGGCCCACGGTGGCATGGTGGTGATTGGGCTCCAGTTCGATCTCGGCGCGGGCCAGCATCCCTTCGGCCTCGGCGGCATCCCTGGCCCAGCCTTCGAAGAGGCACATCCCGATGGCCGCGCCCCGCTGGGCGCCGCACATGCGCTCCCAGGTGACCGGAGGGCCGGAATGCAGGATCAGGCGGTCACGCATGCCGGGGATCACCTGGGAGGCGGGGGCCACGTCCACGAGCACGGGGTCGGCGGCCGCCATGCGGCGGAAGGCCTCCTCATTGGCGGCGTTGATGCGTTCCTTGAGGGTCATGGGTCACCGGACCTTTCCGATGATGCCTTCAGCGTACCAGTCGAAGCTGCCCATCTGATCGCTGCCGATGCTGGCCCCGGGGGGCAGCACCAGGTTGCCGCGGTTGTCCTTGATGGGGCCGGTGAAGGGATTGAAGCCTTTGATGATCTTCTGGGCCGCCTCGTTCACCTGCCTCTGCACATCCGCAGACACCGAGGGCCCAAAGGGGGCGATGGCCACCATGCCCCCCAGGCCCTGGTACACGGCCTCTCCGCGGAACTTGCCGGCCATCACATCCCTGGCGACCTTGGTGAAGAAGGGGGCCCAGGTGAAGCCCAAGCCCGTGATCCACCCCTTGGGTGCCAGGGCCCGGGCCTCCGTGGACTGGAACCCGATGGACATCCCCCCGCGGGCCTCCACGGTCTGGATGATGGTGGCGGGGGAATCCACGTGCATGCCCACGACATCGCAGCCCTGATCCATGAGGGCATTGGCCGCGCCGGCCTCCTTCGCCTTGTCAGCCCAACCGCCGGTGACCACCACCACGGTCTGCACCTTCTTGTTCACCGAGCGGGCCCCCATCTGGAAGGCGTTCACATTCCCCAGGGCGTAGCCGATGGGCATTCCCACCACGAAGCCCAGCTTATTCGTTTTCGTCATGCGGCCTGCCGCGACGCCCATGGGGTACCAGGCAATCTGCGTGGAGCCGAAGAACACCCCAAAGTTCCTGGAGGCGTCGCCGTCTCCGGCGTACTCGAAGGCCACATCCTTGTGGCGCTTGGCCACCTTCCGGGCGGAAGCGGCGTACCCGAAGCTGGTGGGGAAGATGAGCCTGGCACCCTGCTGGATCATGCCCTCCATGATTCCCTCGGCGGTGGCACTCTCAGGCACGTTCTCCGCCTCCAGGACCTTGACGCCGGGCAGGTCCCTGGCCACCTGGGCCAGGGCGTCGTGGAAGGAGCGGTTGTAGCCGTAGTCGTTGACGCTGCCCACATACACCGCGCCGATCACGAGCCTGGGCGGATCGGCCTGGGCTGTGAAGCAGGCCAGGGCCAGGATCAGGGTGATGAAACCGGATTTCTTCATGGGTTCCTCCAGAAAAGGTCACTCCGAACCGAAGAAGGTCCTGCCCAATCCCGCGGGCGCCGCGAGGCGGCGGGACCCGCCCCAGGCCAATAGGACAAGCAGGGTGAGGACGTAGGGCATCATGTCCAAAATGAACGGGGAGATCAGCGAACCCCGGGCCTGGAGCTGCAGCTGCAGGGCCTCCGCGCCGCCGAACAGGAGCGCGCCGGCCACCGCCCGCAGGGGGTTCCACTTGGAGAAGATCACCAGGGCAATGGCAATGAAGCCACGTCCCGCGGTCATGTACTCGGCCCATGTGAGGGTCAGGGACAGGGAGAGGTGCGCCCCGGCCAGCCCCGCCAGCACGCCCCCAAAGCCCAGGGCCTGGAACTGCAGCACGGCGGGATTCCGCCCTGAGGCGTAGGCGGCGCCTGGGCTTTCGCCCACCGCCCGCACCCCCAGTCCCCATCGCGTCTTGAACAGCACCCACCACACCAGGAGGGCCACCGGCAAGGCCAGCCAGGTGAGCAGGTCGTAGTTGAAGAGCGTCGAGGCGCTCACCCAGGGCAGCGCCGCCAGCCATGCGGGTCGCCATTTGGGCAGCCCGACGATGACCGCCCCCACGTGGGGGGCGCCCACCAGGGCGCTCAGGCCGAACCCGAAGAACATCATGGCCAGGCCGCTGGCCAGCTGATTGGCCTTGCGGAGGACCACCAGCCAGCCGAAGAGGGCATTCGCGAGCCCGCCCGTGAGGGCCGCCGCGGCCAGTCCGATCCAGGGGTTCCCCGTGACGGCGGTGACGGTGAAGCCCACGGAGGCGCCCATGAGCAGGACGCCTTCCAGGCCCAGATTGACGATGCCCGAACGCTCCACCAGAGTCTCGCCCAGGGTCGCGTAGAGGAGGGAGGTGCCCGAGAGCACCGCACCGGCGAGAACGCCAAGAGCCAGCGGGGTCATCATCGGGACGCTCCTGGCCGGCGTGCCAGCACGATGAAGAGGATCATGGCCAGCAGGATGTTCACCACCGAGAACGGCAGTCCCTGGGTGATCTGCAGGGTATCCCCGGCGGCCGTGATGATGGCGAAGAGGAAGGCCATGAAGAGGATTCCCAGGGGCCTGCCCCCCGCAAGCCAGGCGATGAGGAACCCGGTGAAACCAAAGCCCGGGGACAGCCCCTGCCGCAGCCGCCCGTGAACGCCCATGGCCTCGCCCATGCCGGCCAGGCCTGCCATGCCCCCGCCCAGGGCCAGCGCCGCCACGAGGAACACGGCCACCGGGATCCCCAGACGCTGGGCGGCTTCGGCGTTGCCGCCGATGGCCCGCATCTGGAGCCCCCAGCGAGTCTTGTCCACCAGGAGCCAATAGGCCAGGAGGGCCACCAGGGCGAGGATGAGGCCCCCATGCACCCGGGTTTCAAAGAAGGTCGGCAGCAGGGCCGCGTCCGGGTAGGCCGGTGACTCGGGGTAGGCCGAACTGCCCAGCGCCTTCCAGGGCCCGAAGATGGAGTAGCTCACGATAAGGGGGGCCACGTAGTTGAGCAGCAGGGTGGCGATGGTTTCGTTCACCAGCTTCGCGGCCCGCAGGATCCCCGGGATGGCCGCCCACAGGGCCCCTCCCAGGAAGCCCATGGCCGCCACCAGGGGCAGCATCGCCCACCGGGGCAGGGGCGGAAACCAGAGCGCCCCCGCGGTGGCCATCCAGGCCCCCATGTAAAGCTGGCCTTCGCCCCCCACGTTGATGAGGCCCAGACGGCTCGGCAGGGCGACCGCCACCGCCGTGAGGATCAGGGGCGTCATTCGCACCAGGAGTTCCGAGAACCCGTACACGCTGGCCATGGATCGGAACGAGTCGGCGGCGGCCTGGAGGGGATTCTTGCCGGCCACCAGCAGGATCGCCGAGAAAAGGGCCAGGGCGGCGCCAGCCACCAGGGTGTGGCGAAGGATCGGGCGAAGGGCAGTCTCAGACACCGGCCACCTCTTCGGAACCCGTCATGAGGCGGCCCACGTCCTCGAGTCGCCAGGAACCCCGGGGGAATTCGCCCACCAGGGCCCCCTGGAACAACACCAGGAGCCGGTCCGACATCTCCGCCAGCTCTTCCAGATCCTCGGAGATGAACAGCACCCCGGCGCCCCCGTCCCGGGCCCGTCGCAGCAGGTCCCGCACGGACGCCGCGGAACGCGCATCCAGGCCGCGGGTGGGGTACAGGGCGATGATGAGGCTGGGGCCGTGGGCCATCTCCCGGGCAATGACCACCCGCTGGAGATTGCCCCCGGACAAGGCCGCGATGGGGGAATCGAGGGGTGGCATCGGGAAGGCGAGGGCCTCGAAAGATGCGCCCATGGCCGCCTCAAGGGCCCGCCAATCCACGGCCAGGCCCCTGCGGTAGACGGCGCCGGTGCCCAGCGAGAGGTTCTCCCGAACGGACATGCCGGGAACGGCAGCCATGGCCAGGGCATCCTCGGGCACGAAGGCAACGCCGCGTTCCCGCAGGCGCGCAATGGACCAGGAGGAGGCGTCCTCGCCCCGGAACCAGCGGTTGCCCCCTGTCAGGGGCCGCAGGCCCAGGATCAGATCGCCCAGCTCCTTTTGGCCGCTGCCGGAAACCCCGGCCAGGCCGAGCACCTCCCCCTCGTGGATGGTCAGGTTCAGGCCCTGCAGGGTGGTCTCGCTGCCCGCGCCCCGGGCCGAAGCCCCCCGCAACTCCAGGATGGGCTGGGTGCCCCCCCCCACGGGGGCCATGGCGGCAGGCGCTTCCCCGCCAGACTCCCCAAACATCATCTTCACCAGGGTCCCCACCTGCGCCTCGCCGGGCCCGAACCCCCCAGCCACCCGTCCCTGGCGCAGCACCGTGATGCGGTCGGCGCAGGCCACGACTTCCCGGAGCTTGTGCGTAATGAACAGGATCGCGTAGCCTTCGGCCTTCAGGGCCGCGAACACCTGGAACAGCCCTTCCACCTCGTGGGGCGCGAGAACTTTGGTGGGCTCGTCGAAGATCAGGATGCGGGCCTCGGCCAGAAGCAGCTTGAGGATCTCCACTTTCTGCCGATCGCCCACGGAAAGCTGGCGCACCAGGGCATGGGGATCCACCTGGAGCCCGAAACGCCCCCCGATGGCCCGGATCCGCCCGGCGATCCCTTCCTGGTCCAGCACCAGGGGCAGGTCCTTGAGGAAGAGGGCGACGTTCTCCAGGACGCTGAGGGCGGGGATCAGCATGAAGTTCTGGAACACCATGCCGATGCCCAGGGCCCGGGCATCCCGGGGGGAGCGCAGGCGCGCGGGCTCGCCGCCCAGGAGGATCTCCCCGGCATCTGGGCGGGTGTAGCCGTAGATGATTTTCGACAGGGTACTCTTGCCGGCGCCGTTCTCCCCCAGGAGGGCGTGTACCTCGCCCGCGTTCAGGGTGAGGTCGATGCCGTCGTTCGCCAGCACCGATCCGTAGCGCTTGGAGACCCCGCGGACGGTCAGCACCAGAGCGGCCTCACGGCGAGGCAGAGTTCCACGTGGAGCCTGCCTTGGGCATCGGTGAGAGGGTTGTCCAGATAGATCTCGAAGCGGGGGCGGTCATCGGGCTGGTACCCGCTGCCCGGCAGCCAGCCGCCCATGAGGGCGTCCCAGGCTTCCATGAACTGGTTGGGCAGGATGCGCACCCGGGCCACGGCGTAGGGGCCACCCTCCAGTTCCCGGCAGACGACCTCCGCCCCCACGGCGGTGCCTTCGGGCACGGTGATGGCGACGTCCAGCCTCAGCTTGCGGGCATCCGTGATCTCCGGGTCGTCATGGCTGGCGCTCAGCAGCCTCGAGCGAGGCCCCAGCAGCCCCCGGTTCCCGGCCCAGGCCCGGATGCGGCCCAGGAGCCGCTCGAAGAGGGCCGCGTCCTCCTGGAAGGGCCCTACGTGGCGGATGTAGGCCACGTGCATGGGGGCGAGCTGCTTCACTTGGACGTTCAGGGTCATGTGGAAGGCCCGCTCAGGAGGTACCCCTGAGCATGGGATCCCTGGCGAGGGTTCCGCTTTGCCGTTCTTGCGATCCTTGTTGCGATTCTTGCGAAACTCGCTGGCGGAGATGCCGTGGAAGGCCCTGAAACCCCGGGCAAAGGTGGCGGAGGAGGAGAAACCGCAGTCGAGGGCGATCTGGGTGATGCTCTTGGAAGGGTTGTACAGCAGCTGGGCCGCGGCCCGTTCTACCCGCAGGCGGAAGACGAAATCCCGAATGGTCTCCCCCATCCATCCATGGAATAGGCGGTGGAAATGATAGGGGGAGAAGCAGGCCACGTCGGCCAGGGTCTCCAGATCCATGGGTTCGGAGAGATGGGACTGGATGTAGTCCACAACCCGGTTGAACCGCGTCGCGTATTCCGCGCGTCGGGAATCCAGGGAGACCGACTCGGAAGGCATAGAGGGAACCACCGTGGATGGCCGAGAGGAGGTGAGTAGCCTTGCACCTGAACAGGGGGTCTTCCTGAGGCGCGATCCGGACATCGTAACCGAGGACCGCGCGCGATCTGTTAAGGCTTCGGTGCCGGAACCCGGGCGGCTCAGCCCACCGGTGTTCCCCGGGGTCCCAGCGGCCCTTCTGGGATGGCTCCCCCCGCCTCGCTACCATGAATCGCCGGCATGTCCCGCGGGCAACCTGGAGTTCTCGTGCCGCAGACGGCGCTTCTTCTCGCCTTCGCCTCAGCCATCATCCACGCCCTGTGGAACGTGCTGCTGAAGCGGAACAGGGACCTGGATTCGGCTGCGGCCGGAGTGTTCGCGGTGTCCATGCTCCTCACCGCGGCCGCCATCCCGTTCATTCCAGGCAAGGCCTTTCCCAGCCATCAGGCGGTCCTCTGGGGGCTGGCCGCGGGGGGCTGCGAGGGCTGCTACTTCGTGGGGCTGGTGCGGACCCTGGAGAGGGCCCCCCTGGGCTGGAGCTACAGCTGGATGCGGGGCAGCTCCATCGCCCTCCTGTGGCCGGTCTCCATGCTGTTCATGGCGGAGGCCTTCCACTGGACCTCCCTGGTGTGCGTCTTCACGGTCTGCACCGGGCTGGGTCTCCTGGGGTCCTCTTTCCGGGGCGGGAGGAGCCGGGGCGCCCTGCCCTGGGCACTGCTCACCGGGTCCTTCATCGCGGGCTACATCCTGTTCTACAAACTGTCGCTGGCCCACGGGGCCCATCCGCTGGCGCTCTATAGCCTCTCGATGGCGGTGGGGCTGCCGATCCAGACCCTCGTACGCATCCGCCGACGGGGGTTCCAGGCCTTCCGCATCCTCCCCGAAGAGCCTGGTCTAGTGCTGCTGGCGGGCTGCCTGTGCGCCCTGGGGTTCAGCCTGTTCCTCGTGGCCCTCTCCATGACCGGAGCTGCGGCGGTCACCACGATCCGGAATTCCTCCGTGGCCTTCACGGTGGTCTTCTCCCTGGCCCTGGGTGAGCGTCCCGGGCGACGCCAGTGGCTCGGCGTAGCACTGGTGACCCTCGGGGCAATGGGGCTGGGCTGGACCTGAGGGCCGGCCCCGGCGCTAGAACCAGCGAATGCACCCGGTGCCCAGAGGTTCCCTGGCCGTTCCGGGACCATCCCTGGGTCAGAATGGAGCCATGCTCGCCCTCTCCAAGCTCATCGGAATGCTCTGCATGCCCACGGGCCTGCTCTGGCTCGGCCTGTTCCTGGCCATGCTGTGGGCCTTCCGGCGGCGCCAGCGCGGCCTCGGTCTATTCCTGGCCTTCCTCTTCCTGGGCTTCGGCCTGGCGGGCAATCCGCAGGTGGGGGCCCTCCTGATGGCGCGCCTCGAGTCAGCCATCCCGCTCCTGCCGAAGGACGCGGCCCCCCTGGAGGCCGTGTTCGTCCTGGGGGGTGGCAGCCAGGTGGATGATCGAGGTCGGCCCTTCCTCAATGCAAGCGGGGATCGCATCCTCGAGGCTGCGCGCCTGTGGCATGCGGGAAGGGCGAAGTGCCTGGTGGCGAGCGGGACTTCCGAGGATGCCCGGACCGGCCGCCGGGACCTCGGGGCCGAGACCTGCGCGATCTGGCGGAGCCTGGGGGTCCCGAGTTCGGCCGTCCGAAAACTTGAAGGGCCCTGCTTCATCACCCGGGATTAGGTCCAAGCCTACCGGCGCCTGCAGGCCCAGGAGGGTTGGCAGCGGGTCGGACTGCTTAGCTCCGCCTGGCACCTCCCCCGGGCCATGGCCCTGGCCAGGAAGGCGGGCCTGAAGGTCCTGCCCATCCCCAGCGATGCGCAGGGGCGCATCCCCCGCTTCCAGCTTTGGCACCTCGTCCCCCAGGAGGAGGGTTTCCAGAAAACCCAACTGGCCTGCTGGGAGCGGCTCGGACGGCTGGTGGGCCGGTAGCGGGACCCGGACCGCGGAGTCCCAGCCCCGGCCTCCGGCCCGTGACAGTTTTTACGCGAAGCTCCCGGCCCCCCGATGAGTTGAAGGTCCACCTTCAGCCAGCCGTCCACGGGACGCCCACCCCGGCAGGCTGACTCGAAGGCCTCCCTGCCTGATTTTTCACCCGCAGCCCCAAGACACCCCACTCAAGGCATCACAGCATGGCTCACTGGTTCCAGGAGTTGCTGCGCGATCGCCACCTGCGAAGGCAGGTGGTGTCCCGGGCGATCTTCTGGACGGCGGGCATGTGTGCCTTTATCGCACTCGGCTCCTACTACTCCTACCGCGAGGCCCGGGACAACGCCCTGAGCCGGGCCCGGGAGAACTTCCAGAAGGACGTCATGGTCCGCATGCTGGTCAATCAGCCGGGGGGCGGCTACGCCCTGCCGGATGACCTGGATCGGCCCGATCCCCACAAAATCCAGAGGCCGGAGCAGGCAGGCTCTGCCGTCGGAACCATGCCCTTCGCCATGGGCAACCCGGCCCACATGACCCAGTTCATGCAAGAGATGGGCATTCCCGTCCCGGAACTGCACGGGCACATGACCAGCCTGAGACCCCTGCACCCGAAGAATGCGGCCGATGCCTGGGAGCAGAAGGCGCTGCACAGGCTCGAGGGCGGGCCCCGCGAGTTCTGGGAAGTAAGCTCCGTGGACGGGCATCCCCGGCTCCGCTTCATGGGGGCACTGGTGACCCTGGAGAGCTGTCTGCGCTGCCACGCGGACCAGGGCTTCAAGGCCGGGGACATCCGGGGCGGGATCAGCTTCACGGTCCCCATGAACGAGGATTCCTTCCTCAGCAGCGGCCTTCACAACGTGACCACGACCCTCGGGGTCGGCCTCATTTGGGTACTGGGCCTGCTGGCGATCCTCCTGGCCGGCAGATCGAACCTGAATCAGCTGAAGGAGCGCGGGCTGGCCGAGATGGCGCTGCGGGAGAGCGAGGAGCAGCTGAGGACCATCTTCGACGCCTCGGAGGCGGGCATCATCCTGGTGTCCCCCGATGGCACCATCCGCTATGCCAACCACCGGATGGCCGAGATGTTCGGGACCACGCTGCCGAAGGTGGTCGGCAGCGAGTACACCGGCCACGTCCACGCCTCCGAAAAACAGGCCGGCAGGGAACGGCTCCACCTGGCCCTCTACGGCGGGGAGAACACCATCACCTCGGAACGGCGGTACATCCGAGAGGACGGCACGGACTTCTGGGGGCACTTCTCGGGAAAACGGCTCTACAACGCGGACGGCAGCCTGAACGCGCTGGTGGGGGTGATCACCGACATCACCGAGCGCCGGGAGAAGGAGGAGGAGAACGCGAAACTCCAGGCGAAGCTCCAGCAGGTCCAGCATCTTGAAGACCTCGGCAGCCTGGCCGGAGGGGTGGCCCACGACATGAACAATGTGCTCGCCGCCATTCTCGGACTGGCCAGCGCCAGCATCGACCACCACCCGGCGGACAGTGCCTCGCACCGGGCCCTGGGCACCATCATCAAGGCTGCCGAGCGGGGGGGAAAGATGTTGAAGAGCCTTCTGAGCCTCGCCCGAAGCAGCCCTGCCGAGGAACGGGAACTGAACCTCAATGAGATCGTCCATGAAACCATCCAGTTCCTGGAGCAATCGGCCCTCACCAGGGTTCGCCTGGTGCTGGACCTCGAAGGCGAGCTCCGCCCCGTGCGCGGCGATGCCAGCGCCCTGGGCAATGCCTTCATGAACCTCTGCATCAATGCCGTGGATGCCATGGCTGACTCCGGGACCCTCAAGGTCCTGACCCGAAATGTGGGACTGGATTGGGTCGAGCTCGAAGTCGAGGACTCGGGATCCGGCATGACCGAAGACATCCTGGAAAAGGCGGTCATTCCCTTTTTCACCACCAAGGAGCCCGGAAAAGGGACGGGGCTGGGCCTATCCATGGTCTACAGCACCGTGAAGGCCCACCGGGGCCAGATGGACCTGGAGAGCAGGCCCGGCCTGGGGACCACCGCCAGGATGCGGTTCCCCGTCTCCAGGTCTGGCCTCGCCCGTCCCGGCCGGGACAGACAGGACCCGTCGGGGCCGATCAGGAAGGGTCTTTGCGTGCTCCTGGTGGACGACGACGAACTCGTGCGGACCACCACGGAGACCCTGCTGGAGGCCGTGGGCCACCTGGTGATTCCGGTGCGCAGTGGCGAGGAGGCCCTGGCAAAACTCCAATCGGGGGCCCGGCCCGACCTGGTGATCCTGGACCTGAACATGCCGGGGCTGGGAGGAGCCGGTACCCTGCCGCGCCTCCGGGCCCTCTGCCCCACCCTTCCGGTCCTGGTGGCCACGGGCCGCGCGGACCAGTCCGCCCTGGACCTGGTGAACGCGCACGACCATGTCACGCTCCTGGCCAAGCCCTTCAGCCTGGAGGAGCTCAAGCAGCACATCCAGTCGCTTCCCCTCGGCCCAGCCGCCGTCGGGCCGGCCAGGCAGGACCCGGGAATGGGTTCATGGTCCTCCTGACCATCCGGCCCGCCGAGGCGATTAAAGTGGCCCCCCGGAGGTTACAGGCGGACCCGGGAGACAACCGGACGGGGGTCCCATGAGAACGCCAAGGGCCCTGGCCTTTGCGCTTCTCCTGGGATCCTGCCTCGGGCCCCCGGTGCGCGCCGCGGGCCAGGAACCACCCAAGCAGAAGCCCGTCCTGGTGGGCTTCAGCCGGGACTTCCCTCCCTTCGAATTCCTGGATTCAAAAGGCCAGCCCGCCGGCTACGACATCGACCTCATCCGGGCCGCCGCGGCGGAGGTGGAACTTCCCCTGGCCTTCCAGGCCGACACCTGGGACCGCATCAAGGCCGGAGTCGAGGCCGGGCGCCTCGATGTGGTGCCCGGGATGCTCTACTCGGAACAGCGGGCCACCCGGGTGGATTTTTCGGCTCCCCACCTGCTGGTGCACTACTGCATCTTCATCCGGAAGGGCACCCAGGGTGTGGCCTCCCTGAAGGATCTGCGGGGCAAGCGGATTCTGGTGGAGCGCAACAGCCGGATGCACGAGCTGCTGATCTCCCAGGGCTTCGGAGCCGACCTAGACCCGGTGGCCTCGGAGCCGGAGGCCCTGCGCGTGCTCTCCTCCGGGAGAGGGTTTGACGCGGCCCTCCTGCCCAGGCTCGAGGGGCTGGAGATGATCCACAACCTCAAGCTCACCAACATCCAGCCACTGCCCGGATCTGTCATGTCAGAGGAACTCTGCTTCGCCGTGGCCAAGGGCCGAGGCGACCTGAGGGCCAAGCTGGATTCGGGGATGGCCATCCTCAACCGGTCCGGGAAGTACCGGGCGATCTACGACAAATGGCTGGGCTCCCTGGAGCCCGAGGGCGGGATCTCCCCCCGCCTGGCGCGACTCCTGGCCTGGAGCGGCCTGGCCGCCCTTGGGCTGGTGGCCCTGGCCCTGGCCTGGTCCTGGTCCCTGAGGAGGCAGGTCTACCAGCGGACCAAGGCCCTTCGGAAGAGCGAGGAGGCCGCCCGGGCCAGCAATGCGAGGTTCCAGGCGGTCTTCGAGACCACGAACGATGCCATCTTCTTCCACGACCTGGAGACGGGCGCCATCCTGGACGTGAACCAGCGGGCCGAGGACCTGTACGGCTACACAAAGGCAGAGCTTCTGGCCCTGGAAGTGGCCGATCTCAGCAGCGGGATCCATCCCTACACCCAGGAGACCGCCCTCCGCTGGATCCATGCGGCGGCCCAGGGCGTCCCCCAGTCCTTCGAGTGGCATGCGCGGACGAAATCCGGCCAACTCTTCTGGGTCGAAGTGATCATGCGCAAGGCGATGGTCGATGGCCAGGAGCAGCTGGTCGTGTCGGTCCGGGACATCACGCAGCGGAAGGAGGAGAACGAACGGGTCCGGAGCAGCGAGGAGAAATTCAACAAGGTCTTCCAGCACGCACCGCTGCTGGTGAGCCTCAGCCGCCTTGCCGACGGCCGGCTGCTCGATGTGAACGAGCGGTACTGCCATGAGCTGGGCTTCAGCCGCGATGAAATCATCGGCCAGACCTCGGGGGAGCTCGGGGTGATGCTGGCCGAGGACCGCCGCCGCTTCGTCAAGGTGCTCGAGGCCCAGGGGAGTGTCAGGAACTTCGAAGCCACGCTCTATGCCAAGGACGGGCACCCCGTGATCTGCCTCATTTCCGGGGAGGTCGTCACCTTCGGCGAAGAGCGCCTGCTGCTGGCCATGATCGCGGACATCACCGAGCTCCATCAGGCTGAGGGTCTGCGGAGGAAACTGGAAGCCGAGCTCCTGCAGTCCCAGAAACTGGAAAGCCTGGGCAGCCTCGCCGGAGGGGTCGCTCACGACATGAACAACGTGCTGGGGGCCATCCTGGGTCTGGCTTCGGCCAACCTCGAAGTCCATGCCCCGGGAAGTCCCGCCTACCGCGCCTTCGACACCATCTCCCGGGCAGCCACCCGGGGCGGGGAGATGGTCCGGAGCCTGCTCAGTTTTGCCCGCCAGAGCCGGGTCGAGGCCCGGGACCTGAACCTGAACAGCCTCCTCCAGGAGCAGGTCCGCCTCCTGGAACACACCACCCTCTCCAGGGTGCGCCTGGAGATGGATCTGGAACCCGATCTGAGACCCATCCGCGGGGATGCCAGTGCCCTGACCCACGCCTTCATGAACCTGTGCGTGAATGCCGTGGATGCCATGCCCGGTGGGGGGACCCTCAGCCTCCGGACCCGCAACCTCGACGCTGACACGGTCGAGGTCAGGGTCGGGGACACGGGCACCGGGATGCCGAGGGAGGTCAGGGAAAGGGCCCTGGAACCCTTCTTCACAACGAAGGAGACGGGCAAGGGCACGGGGCTGGGGCTCTCCATGGTCCACACCACCGTGAAGGCCCACCAGGGGAGCCTGGAGATCCTGAGCGAGCCCGGCCTGGGGACGGTCGTGAGGCTGCTGTTTCCCGCCTGCGAACCGGTGAACCCGGTCGCGGAAGGGGGGGAAGGCCCCGGACCCGAGACCCCTGGCAGGGCGCTGAACGTGCTCCTGGTGGACGATGATGACTTGATCCAGAACGCCATGGAAAGCGTGCTGCAGTCCCTGGGGCACGCGGTCGTCTCGACCCCGAGCGGTGAGGCGGCCCTGGAGGCCATCGAGGCCGGTTTCGAGCCGGATGTGGTGATCCTCGACATGAACATGCCAGGCCTGGGCGGGGCGGGCACCCTTCCCCGCCTGCGGGCCCTGCTGCCGGAGGTGCCCGTGCTGCTGTCCACGGGCCGGGCGGACCAGACCGCCCTGAACCTGGCGGAGGCCCACGCCCACGTCATCCTGCTGCCCAAGCCCTTCAGTTCCGTGAAACTTCAGCAGTGCCTCGGGCCCCTGGCGCAGCAGCGATGACCCGGCCTCGCGAAGGCCACCCCCACCGGCTCCGGTCGGGTCACTGCTCGGCCGAGAACACCACGCCCGGATAACTCACGAAGTGGTAGAGGTTCGCGGGGGCCGTGGCGCCCATGCCTAGGGGTCTCACGGGCAGTTCGGGAAAGCCGATGGACGTGCCGAAGGCGACGGGGGAGCCCACCGGGGGCGGCAGCCCGAAGGCCCGCGCGGTCTCGCCCAGCAGCAGCAGTCCGAAAGGGACCGAGAACCGTCCGCACCAGGGCATGCGGTAGGTGTCGGGGTGCAGGGGGTCCACCACGGCGGAATAGAAGGCCTCGGCCTTTTCCGGGGAGAGGGGCCCGGCCAGGGGTCCCCTCAGCAGGTCCCGGTCCCGGGCCAGGGCCTTCTGATAGGCGTCCACCCCACCCTCCCCGTAGGGGGCGTAGGCGAAGTCGGTCCCGTAGTGAATGCCGTCCGAGGAGACCACGATGGCCACGTCCCTGCCGAGGGTCCACCCGCGCTTCCGCATGGAGGTGGCCAGGGCCCTCCCCAGATGGGCGGCCAGTTCCTGGAAACGGGGGAAGGAGGCCGAAGGCACGAGGATGGACACGATTTCCACCCGGGGGTCCTGGTGCTTCAGCCAGTAGGCGATGGCCTCCACGGAATGTTCGCTGTCCTGCATGGCGGCATCCCGGATGACGTCCGCTGGCGGCAGCTGCGCCAGCAGGTCCTCCCGCAGCCCGGAGACCCGGATCTCGCCGTCGGGCGAGCGCCAGGCGCGGTAGGGGTCGAAGACCAGGGCATCCCTGGCCCCGAAGCGGCGGTACTTGTGGAAGACCCCCACCAGCACGACGGTCCTGGCCGTGACCAGGGGCAACACCTGGCGGTAGACCCGCCCCGCATAGAGGTAGTCATCATGGGGACAGATGGCGCCCAGCACGCCCGGGACCGGCCTGGGCCCGAGGGCCTCGGGCAAGGGCGGCCGGGCCGACCACTCCCAGACCCTGGCCATCTGGTCGGCCCGGGAGGCGAACCCGATGGCGTCCTGCTGGCCGCGGACCTCGTCCGTGGACGGGATGCCCATGCCCCTGCGCACCTCCTCAAGGCTGGGCCGGGGGGCCGGCGGCGGGGCCAGGGAGGCCTGGCTCCGCGCCGGGAGGGCGGTGAGGAGGACCACCATCACGAGGAGGGTTCGGATCATGTCGGCACCTGACCCAGCCACGCTAGCACGGTGGGGCGGCCCTTTCCTTCCCCCGAAGGTCCACAGCGCCGTTTCAGGGCCGGGGCCCTTTGGAAGATGCTTGACAAGGGTGGAAGGGCGAACCACCGTGGGCTACCACTCCACCGGAGGCCAGCCTATGTCATCAGGTTCCCACCGAATCACCCTGTTCGCAGCCCTGCTCGCCCTCGGCGGCGCGAGCCTGTGGGCCCAGATGCCCAATCCCTACGGGGCCCCCATCGGCCTGGAGGTAGCCCGGAAACCCCTCGCCGCGGCCCGGGCCGAGGCGGAGAAAAACCACTGGACCATGGCGATCGCCATCGTGGACACCAGCGGCAACCTCGTCTACTACGAGAAAATGGACAACACCCAGATCGCCAGTGCCAGCGTGGCCATCGACAAGGCCCGGTCCGCGGTGCTCTACAAGCGCCCCACCAAGGCCCTGCAGGACGGGCTGGCGGCCGGCGGCCCCGGGCTCCGCATCCTCCGGCTCCAGGGCGCGATGCCCGTTGAGGGCGGCCAGCCCCTCCTCCTGGACGGCAAGATCATCGGAGCCATCGGCGTCTCCGGAGACAGCAGTGAGCACGACAACCAGTGCGCCACGGCGGGGGTGGCTGCCCTGAAATAGGGCAGACATCCACACCCGGCCTGTGCTTGGATGGGACATGCACAGGCATTGGATCTGGACCCTCCCCTTGGCCGTGGCCGCAGCCATCGTCTGGCTCAGCGCCCAGTCCCAGTACCCCTTGGGCCTCCAGCTGCTGCCGCCCCTGGACAAGGTGGCCCATGCCTCGGTGTTCGGGGCCCTGGCCCTGGTGCTGGACCTGGCCCTGCGGCTCGACCGGCCGGACCTACCGATGTACCGGCGGCACCTGCTGGTCTTCGTGGTGGTGTCCTGCTTCGGGGCCACGGACGAGTGGCACCAGCTCTTCGTCCCGGGGCGGTCCTGCGAGTTCGGCGACTGGGTGGCGGATTCGGTGGGCGGGGGCCTGGGCCTCCTGGCCGGCAGCGCCCACCTGCTCTTCACCCGGCGCCTGGGGGCCCTCTCCTGGAGCCGGGGCGCTGCCCGGCGCTTCGACACGGCCAAGGACCTGATCCTGGTGGCAGATCCGCACTGGTGCGCGGAGCTGACCGGTCTCGAGGCAGCCACGAGCAGCTTCCCCCGGGCCGACTGGCTCTTCCTGGGCGACGTGTTCGACGTGTGGGTGGGCCTGCCGGGCCTGGAGACGGAGCCCCAGCGGGCCTTCCTGGACTGGGTGGACCGGCGCCGCGCGGCCGGCCGCTGGGTGGGGCTCTGGATGGGCAACCGCGAATACTTCCTGGACCGCCATGCCGGACACTTCGACCTCCTGGGCGAAGGCCTCGGCGGCGGGCTCGAAGGCGAGGCCCTGTGCTGGGAACACGGCGACTTGATCAATCCCCGGGACCGCCAGTACCGCCTGTGGAACCTCGTCTCGCGGTCCGGGCCGCTCTGGCTGGTTTTCCGGCTCATGCCCAGCGGCGCCGCGCGAAAGGTGTCGGCCTGGATGGAACGGAAGCTGCGCACCACCAACGCCAGCTACAAGCTCAGCTTCCCTCGGACGGCCTTCCGGGCAGCCGCGGAGTCGCACCGGGGCAGCACCTTCCTCACGGGCCACTTCCACACCCACGAGGTGGAGGCCAACGGCATCGCCCTGCCCTGGGCCCACGAGGGGCGGTTCATGGTGTGGCGGAACGGGAAAGTGCAGGCGCTCTAGAGCGCCAGCAGATCCGCCACTTCCCGCCGCAGCTCCGGGATGCCGGTGCCCTTCGCGGCGCTCACCCAGGCGATGTCGCCGGACTGTAGGCCCAGGTCCGCGGCCACGTCCCTGCGCTGCTTGAGGGCCCGGCTGGGCTTCACCTGGTCGATCTTGGTGGCCACGATGCGGTGAGGCAGGCCCTCGGCCCGCAGCCAGTCGATCATGGCGTGGTCCAGTTTCGTGGGACCCACCTCGGCGTCCACCAGCACGAAGACCATCCGCAGGGTGGCGCGGCCCCGCAGGTAGCCCTCCACCATGGCCTGCCAGGTGGCCCGCTCCGCCGCGGGGCCCGTGGCGAAGCCGTAGCCGGGCAGGTCCACGATCCAGCGGTCAGGCCCCGTGAGGAACACGTTGATGAGGCGGGTACGGCCCGGCGTCTTGGAGACCCGCGCCAGCTGCTTCTGGTTGGCCAGCGCGTTCAGCAGCGAGGACTTCCCCACGTTGCTGCGGCCCACGAAGGCCACTTCCGCGTGGCAGACGCCGAGCTTTCTCGCGTCGGCGGCGGAGGTGACGAACCGGGCATCGGTGAGAGGTTGGGCCATGGGAATCCAGTCTGCAGTCTTCAGCCTACCGCCTGCGGCCCCTCAGACTGTCACGAGGCTGGTGGGCGCCGGCTGGTCGAAGGCGATGCGGCCGTGGTCCAGGCCGATGACGCGCTTCTTCATGCGCTGGATGAGGCTGCGGTCGTGGGTGGCCACGATCACGGTGGTGCCCTGGCCGTTGATGCGCTCGAAGAGGGTCATGATCTCCTGGGCCAGGTCCGGATCCAGATTGCCCGTGGGCTCGTCAGCCAGCAGCACCAGAGGGTCGTTCACCAGGGCCCGGGCGATGGCCACGCGCTGCTGCTCCCCGCCGGACAGCTGCAGGGGGTAGCTGCTCAGCTTGTGCTGGAGGCCCACCATCTTCAGGGCCCGGAAGGTGCGCTGCTTCTGCTCGGCGGCGCTCACGCCCAGG
>CAIMBM010000050.1 GCA_903839205.1 uncultured Holophagaceae bacterium
AACAAGCTGGCCTAACGGGCCTTCCGAATACCTGAAAGGACCCGGAGTGCCGGGTCCTTCGTTTTGTGGTCTCGCGTATCCCCGCAGGGGATACCGAGAGAGTGAACAAGCTGGCCTAGCGGGCCTTCCAAATACCTGAAAGGACCCGGAGTGCCGGGTCCTTTGTTTTTAATGAAATCCAATAAGCGGAGGAAAGCGGAGAAAAAAGGCAAGGAACTGTCTTGCTCCGCTGGCCTCAGTTTCTCCGCTTGCCTCCGCTCATTTCCTGATTCCCTTCGATGATACCGATCACCCGCTTAGATCCAGGCCTCCGGTAAAGGGAGGTCGCGCCGGGGGACCCGGGCCCAGTCGAAGGCCGGAATGAGCTCCCCGGCGCCACAAGGCTCGGGCCGGTCCAGGCAGCCCAGGCTCCAGCCCAGCCACCCCAGGCAGGTTTCGGGGGTGATGCCGCGGGCGCCCAGGGCCTCCAGCCCCAGGGCACCCGCCCGCTTGCCCAGGCGGCTGCCGTTCGGCGCCCTGACCAGGCCCAGGTGGGCGTAGGCGGGGCGAGGCAAGCCCAGGGCCTCCTGCAACCGGATCTGGGTGGCAGTCACCGACCGCAGGTCGGCCCCCCGGACCACTTCGGTCACCGCCTGGGCGCCGTCATCCACGACCACGGCCAGGTGGTAGGCGAAGCAGCCGTCCCGCCGGAAGAGCAGCGGGTCGCCGGTGAGGAGGGCCGGATCATCCTCCTGGGTCCCGAGAAGCCGGTCCCCCCAGGCCACCGTCCCCTCCGGAAGGCGCAGGCGAAGCGCCTGCTCGAAGCCCGCCCAGGGCCGCGCGCGGCAGCGGCCCGGGTAGGCCCGCAGGCCGTCCTCTGGGTGGGGTGCGGAGGCCAGCACCCGCAGGTCCTTCCGCGTGCAGGTGCAGGGATAGATCCGCTCCGCCTCGTGCAGGCAGATCAGCGCCTCCCGATAGTGCGCGCTGCGCCCCGACTGCCAGGCCACTGGCTCGTCGGATTCCAGCCCCAGGGCTGCCAGGTCGCGCACCTGCGCCTCACCCAGGTCCCGGTGGCAGCGGGGGCCGTCCACATCCTCCATGCGGAGGATCCAGCGCCCTCCGCTCGCCCGGGCCGAGAGCCAGGAGGCCAGCGCCGTGCGCAGGTTCCCGAGGTGGAGGAGGCCCGTGGGCGAGGGCGCAAAGCGGCCGAGGGTCACGGGTCACGCAAACAGGAGCTGGTCCAACCCGCGGATCAGCCCCCGCACCTTCAGCACCCGCTCAGCCGCCAGCAGGGTCCCGGCCACATAGGGCCCGGCGCCGCTGCCGGCGTCGTGGCGGATCGTCAGGCGCTCGTCCGGCAGGCCGAACAGGGTCTCGAAGGCGAGGGTGTAGCCGGGCAGGCGGACGGAGTGGACCTGCGTGCCCGCCACACTGGCGCCCCGGGCCTCCCTGGGCCCCAGCAGCTCCTCGATCGGTTTGAGGAGGTCGTTCTTCCGCACTTGGGCGAGCCCCTCCGCCAGTTCCTGGGTGGTGCCGCTGGGCACGTCCGGCTTGTCGGCCTGGGCGTAGTCCAGGATCTCCCGGTGCGGAAGGAACCTGGCGGCGATGAGGCTGAGGTGCTTGGCCAGGGCGGCCGTGATGGAGAAATTGCCCGCGGCGATGACCCCCAGGGCCCGGGTCTCTGCGAGGTCCCGGATCTCCTGGAAATCGGCGGGCGAGAGGCCCGAGGTGCCAACCACCACCGCCACCCCCTGCCGGAGGGCCGTCAGGACATGGTCCTTGACCGCGGTGGGGTGGGAGTAGTCGATGAGAACCTGGGCCCCGGCCCCCAGGGCCTCCTGGACGGTGGCCGACACGGATACGCCCCAGGCGGAGCCGCCGGTCGCCAGGCCGAGGTCCTGTCCCGCGCTCCGGCGAGCCACGGCACCGGTCACCTGGAAGGCATCCGAATCCCGGAGGGCGGCCACGAGCGCCCGGCCCGTCCAGCCGGTGGCACCGACGAGGCAGACTCTGGTTTTTTCAGTCATGTCGGCTCCTGATCAAGCGGTGCTGATGCTGCAGGCGTCCCAGGGATCCAGGCTTCGGCGGAGGTGGGATCCCCATTATGCTTCCAACAAGCCCGGGGGCTGGCTCGCGGAGCTGGCGCATTCCCGGGGGCACCACCGGCGGCATTCGCCCGGAAACCTCCAACGCCTTCCTCTTGGACGAGGCCCATGACCTTCCTCCGCCGCCTGCCCCCGGTCCTCGGCGCCCTGTTGGCGCAGGCCTCGGCCTTCGCGCTGGTGCTGGCCTTCGCGCGGATGGGGCTGCGGCTCCCGACGCTGGTCTGGGTGCTGCTGCAGGCCGTGCTAGCGGTGTTCCTGTCCCGGGGCCTGGACCTGAGCCCCCGCTGGGTCTTCATGCAGGCGGCTCTGCCTTTCCTGGTGCGGGCCCTCTGGTCCGCCCCCATCCCCCCCTGGGTCTACCTGGGGCTTTTCCTGGCGCTGGTCCTGGTCTTCGGGGGCGGCCTCCTCAGCCGCGTGCCCCTCTACCACGCCAGCCACGATGCCTGGAGGCAGCTGGAGGGTCTGGTTCAGGCCCGCCCGGGCCTGCGCTTCGTGGACCTGGGCTGCGGCTTCGGCGGCCCCGTGGCCCACCTCGCCAAGGCGCGGCCCGACGGACTGTTCCTGGGCGTGGAGGCCTCGCCCCTGACCTGGCTGGTGGCCTGGCTGCGCTGCCTGCCGCACAAGAATGCCCGCATCCGCCTGGGCAGCCTGTGGCGCACGGACCTCGCGGAATTCGACGTGGCCTATGCCTTCCTCTCCCCCGTGCCCATGCCCGCCCTCTGGGCCAAGGTGCGCCGCGAGATGAGGCCCGGCAGCCGCTTCATCAGCCACAGCTTCGAGGTGCCCGGAGCAGCGCCCCACCGCGTGATCCCCGTGGAGGGGCGCCATGGGGCGCGGCTGCTCGTGTTCGACCTTTAAAACACAAGAAAACTGATTTACCACCAAGACACCAAGGCACCAAGAAAAGCCGAAGAACTTGCTTTGGCAGTTTTTCTCCGCATTGCCTTCGGCGATAGGCAAAACACAAAAAACCTGGTGTCTTGGTGCCTTGGTGGAGATCTTTTATCTTTTCTACCAGCCCAATAGATACGCAAAGATCAGCGGGGCCACGATGGTGGCGTCGCTTTCCACGATGAACTTGGGCGTGTCGATGCCCAGCTTGCCCCAGGTGATCTTCTCGTTGGGCACAGCGCCCGAATAGGAGCCGTAGCTGGTGGTGCTGTCGCTGATCTGGCAGAAGTAGCCCCAGAGAGGCACTTCCGTCAGTTCCAGGTCCTGGTGGAGCATGGGCACCACGCAGATGGGGAAGTCGCCGGCGATGCCGCCGCCGATCTGGAACATTCCGAGCGTCGCGGTCCTGGTGACCTCCTGGTAGTGCCGGGCCAGCCAGGTCATGTACTCGATGCCGGTGCGGACAGTGTGGACGTTCTTCACCTCGCCCCGGATGACGGCGGCGGCGTACATGTTGCCCAGGGTGCTGTCCTCCCAACCCGGCACCACGATGGGAACATTCTTTTCCAGCGCCGCCAGCATCCAGGAGTGCTTCGGGTCGATCTGGTACGCGGGCTTCAGCACCCCGGACCTCAGCACCTGCTGGAAGAACTCATGGGGGAAGTACCGCTCCCCGGCCTGGTCGGCCTTGGTCCAGACGTCCAGCATGGCCTTTTCCATGCGGCGCATGGCCTCCATCTCGGGGATGCAGGTGTCGGTCACCCGGTTCATGTGGCGGCCGAGCAGGTCCGCCTCGTCCTGGGGCGTGAGGTCCCGGTAGTGGGGGACGCGCTCATAGAAGTCGTGGGCCACCAGGTTGAAGATGTCCTCCTCCAGGTTGGCGCCCGTGCAGACGATGAGGTGCACCTTGTCCTGGCGGATCATCTCGGCGAAGGAGAGGCCCAGCTCGGCGGTGCTCATGGCCCCCGCCAGGGTCACCATCATCTTCCCGCCCTGGGCCAGGTAGGCCCGGTAGCCCTCGGCGGCGTCCACCAGGGCCGCGGCGTTGAAATGCCGGAAATGGTGCTTCACATAGCTGCCGACGGGGCCCAGAGTTGAGGCAGTAGTCATAAATCCTCCCAATCCTTCCATTGTGCCAGTCGTCGGCTCGACCACCGAGACCAGAATTCAGGCCCGGACCCTCCTGGCCGATGACATGGGCAGGAGCTGCAGCATGTTTTTCATCATCGGACTGGTGGTGGTCTTTGGCGCGGTCATCGGGGGCTACCTGATGGAGGGCGGCAGCATCCACGCGCTCATCCATCCCCTGCCCGCGGAGGGGCTCATCATCTTCGGCGCGGGCGCCGGGGCCTTCCTGGCTGCCAATCCCCTGAATCTCCTCAAGCGCGTGGCGGCCGACATCGCCAAACCCCTCAAGGGCAGCCCCTACACCAAGGCCGTGTACATGGAAGTCCTCATGATGCAGTACGAGGTCTACGTGAACATCAAGAAGGGCGGCCTGCTGGCCCTGGAGCAGGAC
>CAIMBM010000051.1 GCA_903839205.1 uncultured Holophagaceae bacterium
CCTCGGCATCACCGACCCGGCCCTGCTCACGGATCTGGGCAGCGGCATCGCGCTGAACAATGACTTCACCGGCATGGATCAGCTACACGCCCTGGGCCGCGTGGCCTGGATCCCAGGCATCGGTATGCCCAATCCGAACCTGTCGCACTTCACGTCCATCGACCTCTGGGGTCAGGGCGCCACGGTGCCCGCAGGGACCGGCTGGCTCGGGCGATACGCAGACACGGCCTTCAGCCCTACGGGTGACGTCCTCCGGGGTCTGACCGTGACCTCGGACCTGCCTGTCATGCTGAAGGGCGCGAACCGCAGCTTTGTGTCCATCACCGGCGCCGGGGGCTACGTCTATCCGGCCTATCTGTTGAGCGGCAGCACCGTACCCGACGCTGCCACCCTGGAAAACGGCTGGGGCACTGCGATCGCAGCCCCCGGTTCAAAGCCGGGGTATCTCGCCGCGGCCCAGGCCGGGAAACTCTTCTACGACGCGCAGAACAACCCCGCCTTTGGCACCGGGGGGTCCCTCGCATCCCGCACCCCCACCGTTCCCTACCCAGGAGACGCCGCCTATCCGACCAAGCGGCTCGACGGCTCCAATCTCACGAGTTCGCTCAGCAGCCAATTCAAGCTCATCGCCCAGATGATCGCCGCGGGCCTCCCGGCCCAGGTGTTCTTCTCCCGGCTCGGCGGATGGGATACGCACAGCAACGAGGCGGTGGATCTTCCGAATCTCCAGCGCGCCCTCGGCGGCTCCATCAAGGCCTTCTACGACGATCTCGCCACCATCACCACCACCTCCGGCAACGCCCAGGATCGGGTGATGATCCTTGCCTACAGTGAATTCGGGCGCCGCGTCCAGGAGAACGCCGGGGGTACGGACCATGGCACCGCCGGGCTCTCCTTCTGCGTGGGCAAGGCCGTGAAGGGAGGGCTTTATGGCGCCTACCCCGATCTCACCAGTCTGGATGCCAACGGGAACATGAAGTTCACCACCGATTTCCGCAGCCTCTATGCGACCGTGCTGGACCGCTGGCTGGGGCAGGCCACCGCCACCACCGACAGTCTGCTTGGCACCAGCTATCCGAGGCTTGCCTTCCTCTGAGCGTGGATCAGTGCCCCCGCAGCGCCACCAACAAGGCCATCAGCAGCACAATGGTGGCGTAGATCTGTTTCAGTTTTACACCCCGGGTACGGGTCGCCACCCGGGCTCCACCTAAGGCACCGATGGCGAAACCGATGGCCACACCCAGGATCACGACCCAGGGCAAGCCGCCCTGGGCATAGACATAGACGCCGGGCAGGCCGATGGGCGGCAGCAGCATCATCAGGCTGGCCAGCTGCGCTTCATGCTGGGTCATCCTGAATTTTGAAGCCAGCAGCGGGACCACCACCACCGCACCACCCAGACCGGTAAGACCGGACACCACGCCCGCCAGAAACCCGATGGGCAGACCCCAGGTCCAGAGCCCCGAAAGGTCAATGGGCTCCGCTCCCCGGTCCACGATCGTCGGCTCCTGTCGCAGAAAGGTCTTCACAGCTAGGAGAACCAGGAACGCCGCATAGCCCCACCGCAGAGTGTTCGAAGGAATGAGGTTCGCCACCAGGGCGCCACCGTAGATCCCGAAGAGGAAGGCCAGGATGAGTACGCCTACCAGGGGGAGGCTGGAGGCGATGCCCCGCCGTCGATACTGCAGCACGGCCGGAAGCCCCGTGGGGAGCAGCATGGCCGCCAGGGTGGCGCCCTGGGCACGGTGCTGGTCCAGATTCAGGATCAGCCCGAGCAGGGGCACCATGACGATGCCACCACCTACCCCAAACAGACCCGCCAGGAGTCCCCCGCAGAGGCCCGTGCCCAGCCCCGCCAGCAGGTGGCCTGCCTCAATGGTCACGATTCACCCATTCCCATCCAAAGGATTCTGCGCCGGCGTGTGTTCCAATGGAAGGTTGGAGGTTCTTGTGCAGGCGCAGTTCAGCGAAGATGTGGTGCTCGACAGCCGCCGGGCCTTGTGGCTGCCCCGGCAGAAGACACTGGTGCTGTCGGATCTCTTCTTCGGCCTGGGCGCGGCCCGGCGGCGCAGGCCCGATCCCATGCCCGCCACGGCGCACCTGGAAATCTGGGAACGGGTCTTCAGTCTCATGGATGACTACGCCCCGGAGCAGGTGGCCCTGCTGGGGGACCTCAAGCCCAGCCAGGGGAATGTGGAAGGCGATGAGGCCGAGGAACTGCGCACCATCTTCCGAAAACTCAAGACCGGTGGCCGGACCGTGATCCAGGTGGTGGGCCACCCCGAACGAAGCGGCGGCCCCGCCCTGGAGGGCACGGGCATCCAGCCCGTAGAGCAGCTCCACGTGGGCCCTTTCACCTTGATGCATCGTCGGCGGATCTTCGTCTATCCCCGCCACGATCCAGCCCACGGCTTCTGGATCAACGGCGGTGTGCACCCCCTCTTCGCCGTCCCCTGCCTGGACCCCACGGGTGCGCCGGACTGGCTCAGGCTGCCGGCCTTCCTCTACACGGGCTACGCCCTGGTGATGCCGCCCTTCGTCAGCTACGCCCAGGGTTTCGAGGTCATCCAGCCCGAGCGGCTGCCCCGCCAGGCCCGGGCCTGGACCTTGCTGGCCGATCGGTTGAGTCCTCTGGTTCTGACCGAGCTTCCGCCCACGCCCGAGCACCTCCGCACGCTCACCCGCCCCGCCCGCAAGGGCAAGGAAATGGGCAAGTCCAAGGAATAATCCGTTCTATTTCTTCTTGGCCCTGGATATCGGCAGACCGCCGTGAAGGGCGCGACCATCATCCAGCGTGAGATCCCAGCCCAGGCGATCTCCCTTCTTCAGGCCCAGGCGCTTGAAGGTTCCCACCGAGAACTCGATGAAGTGGCGCGCTGGAATGGTGCCGCCGTAGGTGGGGCAGTCATCCCCCCGCATGGGGCTGCAGGGCGGCACATGCTCTGCGGTTTCCACCACCCGTCCCTCCGCATCGATCCAGGCCACATCCAGGGCGATGAGGCAGTTCTTCATCCAGATGCCGTGATAGCCTTCTTCGCCGTAGACGAAGAACATGCAACGGTCCTTCGCCAAGCTCTGCCGGTACATCAGCCCCTTGGCCTTCTCGGGCTCCGTGGCCGCCACCTCGGCCAGGAAGGACGTCTGCTTGAAGGC
>CAIMBM010000052.1 GCA_903839205.1 uncultured Holophagaceae bacterium
GCCCCAGAGTGATCAGCCCGAGATCATCTACTCGATGATGCGGGTCAGCAAGATCTACAACAACAAGCCCGTCATCAAGGACATCTCCCTCAGTTATTTCTACGGCGCGAAGATCGGCGTACTGGGCCTCAACGGGTCCGGCAAGAGCACCGTGCTGCGAATCATGGCGGGCGTGGACCAGGACTTTAATGGTGAGGCGATGCTCAGCAAGGGCTACACGACGGGGATCCTCGACCAGGAGCCCCAGCTTGACCCCGACCGGACCGTGCGCGAGATCGTCGAGGAGGGCGCTGCCGAGAAGGTGGCCTGGTTGAAGGAGTACAACGCCATCAGCGACCAGTTCGCGGATCCCGAGGCGGACATGGACGCGCTGCTGGCCAAGCAGGGCGCCCTGCAGGAAAAGATCGACGCCCATGACTGCTGGGATTTGGACTCCCGGCTCGACCAGGCCATGGATGCCCTGCGCTGCCCCGATCCCGACACGAAGATCGGCGTGCTGTCGGGCGGCGAGCGCCGCCGGGTGGCCCTCTGCCGCCTGCTGCTCCAGGAACCCGACATCCTGCTGCTGGACGAGCCCACCAACCACCTGGATGCCGAATCCGTGGCCTGGCTGGAGAAACACCTGCAGGACTACAAGGGCACGGTCATCGCCGTCACCCACGACCGCTACTTCCTGGATCACGTGGCCGAGTGGATCCTCGAACTGGACCGCGGCGAGGGCATCCCCTGGAAGGGGAACTACTCCAGCTGGCTCGAGCAGAAGCAGGGCCGCCTGGCCCGCGAGGAGAAGTCGGACCAGAAGCGGCAGAAGACCCTGGAGCGCGAGCTGGAGTGGATCCGCATGTCGCCCAAAGGCCAGCACGCCAAGAGCAAGGACCGCATCGCCAACTACGAGCGGCTGGCGGGCGAGGAGGGCCGCCAGAAGGAGCAGGAGCTGGAGATCTACATCCCCAGCGGCCCGCGGCTCGGCGATCTCGTCGCGGAACTCACGGGCGTCTCCAAGGCCTACGGCGACCGGGTGCTCTTCGAGAACCTGAGCTTCGCCATCCCCCGGGCCGGCATCCTCGGCGTCATCGGCCCCAACGGCGCCGGCAAGTCCACCCTGCTGCGCCTCCTCACGGGCCAGGAGCAGCCGGATTCAGGCGCCATCCGCATCGGTGAAACCGTCCGGATGGCCTATGTCGACCAGCTCCGCGCGAACCTCAATCCCGACAAGACCGTGTTCGAGGCGGTCTCGGGCGGCTACGAGCAGATCGAGCTGGGCGGTAAACTCATCAACGCCCGGGCCTGGCTCAGCCGCTTCGGCTTCTCCGGGGACTCCCAGCAGAAGAAGGTCTCGGAGCTCAGCGGGGGCCAGCAGAACCGCCTGAACCTGGCCCTCACGCTGAAGAGCGAGTCCAACCTGCTCTTCTTCGACGAACCCACCAACGACCTGGACGTGAACACCATGCGCGCCCTGGAGGAGGCCATCGAGGCCTTCGCCGGCAGCGCGGTCCTGGTGAGCCACGACCGCTGGTTCCTGGACCGCCTGGCCACGCACATCCTGGCCTTCGAAGGCGATTCGCAGGTGCAGTTCTTCGACGGAAATTACAGTCAGTACGAGCAGTACCGCAAGGATGTGCTGGGCCTGAAGCCCTTCGATCCCCACCGCATCAAGTACCGGAAGCTGACGCGATGAGCATGGATGCGGCGCGGGCTTCCCGCCTCTCGCTGCTGACGGTCCTGCTGGGCCTGGCCATGGGTGCGGCCGCCCTCTGGCTGGGGCTGGGAGAAGGTGCCATCGCCCTGTGGGGCTTCGGGGCGGCCTGTCTCCTGCAAATACCGTCGGCCCTGAGCCTGCGCTGGCGGATCCGAGAGGGGCTCGGCAACAGTGGGTTGGACCGGGATCGGGTGACCCTCCGCGTGGTGAGCCATCTCCTGCGCCTCCTGGCCCTGGGGTTGGCCATGGCCTCGGGTTCTGCCCTGCTGGGCGAGCGTGGCCCCCAGGCCGGGTTGACTCGGCTGGGTTTGGCCCTGCTCGCCACCGGACTCGAGGCTTTCCTCTGGATCGCCAAGCGGGGCCTCGCCGGGACTCATGCGGCCCTGGACCTGGACCTGGCCCGCAGCCGCACCGTCCTCGAACTGTCGGCCCTGCTTCTGCTGGGCAGCCTGCTGGGCCAGTGGTTCATCTGGGCCGATGCGGGCACCGGCCTGGCCCTGGCTTTGCGCCTGTTCCTGGAGGGCCGAACCCTCGGGAAGGGTACCGCCCTCCAGGCCGCCTGCGGCGGCTGCGGCGGCGGCTGATGAGGGTGCTGGAGCTGTTCTCGGGCCTGGGCGGCTGGCGTTGCGCCCTCGGGGATCGGGGCAGGGTCCTCGCCGCCTACGATGTCAGCGAGACCGCCAACGCCACCTATGCCCTCAACCACGACTTCGAGCCCCGGGCCAAGGAACTGGCCACCCTGCCCGCACAGGATCTGGCGGACCTGGGGGCCGACACCTGGCTCCTGAGTCCGCCCTGCCAGCCCTTCTGCAGAATGGGGAATCACCGGGGCCTCTCGGATCTCCGGTCCAGGGCCTTCCGCCACCTCATGGACCTCCTCCCGCAGGCGCCCCCGGATCGTCTGGTGGTGGAGAACGTGACAGGCTTCCTGGGGTCGGATGCCCACGCTCTGCTGACGGAGCGCCTCCGGACCCTGGGAATGCATCAGTTGGACCTCCAGGCCTGTCCCAGCCGCTTCGGCAGGCCAAACCTCCGGCCGCGAGTGTTCATCGTGGCCTCCCGAAAGCCCCTGAAGCCGCTTCCGGTCCCGGACCTTCAACCGGGTCCCCTGGCGGGTTTTCTGGATGCAGAGGAGGACGCGCGCCTCTACCTGCTACCCGAGGTCCTGGCCCGCCGGCACCACGGGCTTGATCTGGTGGAACCCGGAGATCGCCGCAGCACCTGTTTCATCGGCGGCTACGGTCGGTTGTTCGTGGGCAGTGGGCCTTTCCTGAAGACCGATCGGGGGGTGCGGCGCTTCTCTCCCTCCGAAGTGGCACGCCTCCTGGGACTGCCGGCCGGATTCCGGTTCCCGGAGTCCCTGTCCCTGGAGGCCCGGTACCGGCTCCTGGGCAACGGCCTCTCCATTCCCGTCGCGGCCTGGGCGCTGGATCACCTGTAGAATCTGGGACACCATGCGACTCCTGCTGTCCGCCTTTGCCCCCGAACTGGGGCCTCTCGCCGACCACCCTCCACCGGGTTGGGAAGCGGCCACGGTGGGCGTGGGAGCCGTCACGGCGGCGGCAGCCACCGCGCGCCTGCTGGCGGAGCGGCGGCCCGAGTGCGTCCTGTTCCTGGGAACCTGCGGGCGCTACGACGGCCGCCTTGGCCAGCTTGAGGCACTGTGGGCCTCTGAGGCCATCGCCACCTCCCTGGGGGAATTGCAGGGGAAGGCCTACCGTCCCCGGATCGAGCGGGTGCGCTGGGCCTCCACCTTGCCGGGTCCACTGCCGTCCCACCCGGTCGCCGTGCCGCCGGCCATCACCAAGACCCTTGAAGGTGCGGCCCTGCTCGGATCCGTGGCCCCGGCAGAGCATCTGGAGCTGACCGGGATCTTCGCAGCCTGCCACGGGGCGGGAGTGCCCTGTGGGGCGGCCCTGGTGGTGGTGAACGAGGTGGGTCCCCAGGCCCAGGCCCAGTGGACGGCCAATCACCTCGAAGGCAGCCGTAGGCTGGTGGAGCGCCTCAGGGCTTCGGGGTTCTTCGGAGAGGCGTGAAGGCCCTGGTTCCGTCGCCGGTTTCGATGGCCCATCCTCCGGTCACGGCGCAGACGCGTACGCCGCAGGAGGGGCCCGTGATCCACGGCGCCAGCCCCTGCTGTCGGAACGTCTCCAGCGTCTCCGGATGGGGGTGCTCGAAGGGGTTCCTGAAACTGGCGGGAATGACGACCACTTCCGGCTTCAAAGCGGCAATCCAGGCCGGATCCGAGGCGCTGCGGCTGCCGTGATGCCCGGCCTTGAGCAGGCGATGCCGGAAGGAACCCGGGTCGCCCAGATCCATCAGGTCCCGTTCCTGGACGGCCAGGGCATCACCCATGAGCCAGAGTTCCCGGTCCTGCCAATCGACCTGCAGGACGACCGACACCATGTTCGCATCGGCCAGGGCGAAAGGCCGGGGGGGCCAGCGCACTCGGAAGGCGGCGGTCCCCCGGGTCCAGGCGTCCCCCCGCTGCAACCCGGCGGGATCTCCCGCGGCCGAGGGACGGTAAGGGAGCCAGGGGTCCTCGTCATCGGCGGTCACCGGCACCGAGGTCGTGCTGAGCGGCCAGAGCCGGGACAAGGTGGCCCAGCCGCCGGCATGGTCGCCGTGGGGGTGAGTGATGAGCAGGTGCACGGGTTCGCGCACACCCCGCCGGCTCAGCACCCGGACCAGGCGTCTGGCGGCCCAGGGGCCCAGGCCTGTGTCGATCAAGGTGGCATCGCCGCCGGGGACCCTCAGCAGCAGGGCATCGCCTTGCCCGATGTCCACGGATTCGAGCGAAAGAGTGTCGGCCCTCCGCCCCGTGCCGCGGACCATGAGGAACAGCATGGAGGTGGCTACCAAGGCCGCCGTCAAGGCCCGGGTCCGCCTCAGCCTCCCCTGCAGGTGGGCCAGGGCCAGCCACCCCAGGGCCAGCAGCAGCCAGGGCCAGAGCAGGCCCGTGCCGAGGGGGGCGAGGCCCGTCAGGGCCGGGACGAGCCGATCCCCCAGCCAAGTCAGAACGAGCGCCGCGCCCTGGGTGAGGCCAGGTAGCGGCAGCAGGATCAGGGCCAGGCACAGGGGCGTGAGGAAGGCCACGAGGGGAAGCACCAGGAGGTTGGCCAGGATGCCCCACCAGGGTGCGCCTCCATGCAGCAGGGCCAGGAGGGGCAGGGTGGACAGCCAAGGGGCGGCCAGCCGTCCGAAGGGGAGGGCCAGGGCCCCCAGCAGGGGCGACACCAGCCCGGCCAGGGGCTCTGCGCCCCAGAGCACCCCCAGGAGGGCCCACCAGGCCAACAGGAAGCCCGGTTCCGCCCCGGCGGCCGGATGCCCGAGGAGCCAGAGCAGCAGGGCGACATGCAATCCAGCCACCGGCGGGAGCTTCCAGCCGCTGCTTCGGCCAAGGGCCCAGGCGAGCCCCATGAAGAGGCCGCGCCACACGGGGGCCGAAAAGCCCACCAGCGCCGAATACAGCAACCCCGCGGCCATGGATCCCGGGGTGGCCCAGCGGGCCCGGAGACGCCGGAGCAGGGCCTCCACGGCGGCCATGACCAGGGTCACCTGCAGCCCCGAGACCACCAGGATGTGGATGGTGCCGCTTTCGGTGAACACGCTGAAGTGGGCTTCGTCGGCGGGTGGGATGCCCAGGGCCAGGGCACCCCAGAGGTCCTTGGCAGTAGGACCGAGGGGAAGGGCCTCGAAGCGGCGTCGGGCAAAAGCCTGCAGCCGGAGCAGGGGAGAAGGCTGTGCGGGGCCCGCAGCCTCCATCAGCTGGGTCGAGGCCAGGTGGATGCGCCGGGGCGATTCATCGCTGCGGGCGCGCCAGAGGGGGCGTTCCGCCAGGAAGACCGGGGCGGGTCGGACGGGTCGCAGCTCTGCCCGGAACCGGACCGGCGTGCCGGGTTCGGGGGGGCCCAGTTCACCCTCGGCGGGAAGCGTGAGGGGCAGGGTCAGGCCTTTCATGGATTCAGGAGCCGAGAGGTCGATTTGGCTCCGCAACTGGTCGCCCTGCTGGGACCAGGGCGCGGCGATGCGGCCCTCCAGGGCCTGGAAGCCGGTGGGCAGAGCCAGCTCCCACCGGGCCAGCCGGGCCAGGCCGAGGGAGGTGAACCCCATCAGGCTCAGGGCCAGGGGCACCACGAACCAACGGGCGCTCCGGGCCAGGGGAAGGCTGGCAAGCCAGACCCCGGCGCCCAGGAGGAGCCAGGGGAGAGGCACCCGGCCATCCCAGCGCTCGGGCAGCAGCCAGGGCAGGGCACAAGGCAAGACCATGGCCCAAGCCAGGGGCCAGAGTGAGGCGCCCGAGAGGCGCTGCCACAGGCTGGATCTGGATAGCATGCGGATCAAAGTCTACCTTCATTTACCCTGTCCAAACCTTGACAGGGCCCCGCCAACCCTGGACGCTAAGGCATGAACCCGGCCCGAGCTCTCCTGGTGGATGACGACCCCACCATCCTTGAGGTGGTGGGCACGCTCCTGACCCGGCATGGCCACGAAGTGGTGGGGACGGGATCCGGATTGCGCGGGGCCCAGTTCCTCCGGGGCGAACATTTTGATCTGGCGGTGGTGGACCTGATGCTGCCTGACCTGAGTGGCCTCGAGCTGGCTCGCCAGGCCCTGGCCAAACCCGACACCGTTGTGGTGGTGCTGTCCGGATCGACATCGGTGGAGACCGCCCTGCAGGCCGTGAAAATGGGCATCTACGACTACATCCCCAAACCCTTTCGCACAGAAGAGCTGGAGCACACGCTCCTGCGCGCCATCGAAAAATCGCAACTGAACCAGGAGAACAAGCGGCTGAGGGAACAGATCCAGGGGCAGACTCCGGAGCCCAAGATGGTGGGTCGTTCCGACATGTGGCAGAACCTCCAGGCCCTGCTGCGCCGGGTGGCGCCTTCGCCGTCCACAGTGCTCATCACGGGCCCCTCGGGCACCGGAAAGGAACTGGCGGCCAAGGCCATCCACCAGTGGAGCCTGCGGGCCCAGGGGCCCTTCGTGGCCATCCACTGCGGGGCCATTCCCGAGAACCTGCTTGAGGATGAACTCTTCGGGCATGTGCGCGGGGCCTATACGGACGCGCGCACGGACCGGCCCGGACGGCTCCAGCAGGCCGAAGGGGGGACCCTCTTCCTGGATGAGATCGGCACCATGCCAATGAACCTCCAGGTGAAGCTGCTGCGGGTCATCCAGGAACGGGAGTTCACGCCGCTGGGATCGACCCGGACCATCAAGGCGGATTTCCGCCTGCTGGCCGCCACGAACGAGGACCTGGGCAGCCTGGTGGAACAGAAGCGGTTCCGCGAGGACCTCTTCTACCGCCTGAACGTTATTCCCGTGCAGCTGCATCCCCTGCGGGAGCACCCCCAGGACATCTCCGTCCTGATGGCCCACTTCGCGCGGAAGTTCTCCCGGGAACTGGGCCTGCCCCTGAAGCAGGTGGAGCCCGCGGCGCTGCAGGCACTGGAGGCCTACACCTGGCCGGGCAATGTGCGGGAGCTGGAGAATGCGGTGGAGCGTGCCATGGCCTTGGGCTCCGATCCCGAACGCCTCCTGCTCCAGGATCTCCCGGCCTCCATCGCCGGCGCCCTGCCTGCCGTGGCCTTCCCGAGGCTGCCCCAGCACCAGGATCTGGGGCGCTTTCTGGAGGACCTGGAGCGGCACCTGATCCTGGAATCCCTGCAGGCCACAGGCTGGAATAAGAGCGAGTCGGCCCGCCGTCTCGGCATGCGGCGGACCACGCTGCTGCACCGGCTGCGCTCCCTGGACATCCCCACGGACCCCCTGGGCGACACAGCATCGCTGCTGACCCGGGAGCAACCTTGATCCAGCGCTCAGTCCGCCCGGCCCTGACCGTGCTTCTCGTCTGCTTTCCGGCCTGGGCCTGGTCCCCGAAGGTCCATGAAGCCCAGACGGCCAAGGCCATCAGGCTCCTGCCACGCCGCATGGCGGCGTTTCTAAGGGCCCATCCGCAGGCCCTGCTGGAGGGCGCCCGCGGGGTCGCCAATGACCAGCCCCCCACGGTGGAGCGGGTGGAAGCCCAGTTCCGCACCCTGCTGCGTCTCAGCGAGGAGCACCGGCGTCCCGAGGAGATCGTTCGCGACCTGGGAGTGCTGGCCCACCAGGTCCAACTGCTGACGGATCCCTCGGCCATGGAGGGTGTGAGTCCCCTTCGGGAGCATTTCGAGGCCTACGCCGACGAACATCTGGCCCACCTGGTCGTGACCCAGGAACCCTACTGGGCTACAGGAGGAAGCCTGGACCCGGCCCCCCCCCTGCGTCGGATGCTGGCCATCAAACAGGAACGCAACCGTCGGCTGCGGGCCTGCTTCGATGAAGGCGCTGGTCGGCGGACGGTGCCCTGGGATGAGCTCTCCATTCCCTTCGCCCAGATGCAATTGGCCTTCTCGAACGGGGTCCACGCCACCGCCAACTTCTGGATCCTGGTGTGGCGGGCCGCTGGCGAAGACTGGGAGAGTCCGGCGGAACCCTGATCGCGGGCTTGCATACCTGGACGATCCGCTAGGCGAAACACGACTTTCGGGGTATCTTTCCAAGCATTGTCTTAGGAGTTGGACATGGGCACCTACACTCGCCTCGGGTCCTACCTGCTGGCTTCAGAACTGACCAGTGATCCCTTTGGTGCCGTGCACCGGGCGGTCGCCATCGCCGGGAGCAGCTTCGATCGCCATGTACTGGTCCGGGCCTTTTCGGAGGAGCTCTTCCAGGCGGGCCTGGGACCTCGGCTGGCTGAGGCCGGCCGGGTGGTGCCCCTGCTGGGTGGCGCCAGGATTTTCGGCCTGGGCTACCGCATCGAGAGCGGAAAGACACCGCATGTGGCCTGTGACTATGTCCCGGGCCGAAGTCTCGCGCAGCTCCTCGACAAGGCCAAGCAGGAACAGATCCCCTTCGGCGTGGATCACGCCCTCACCGTGATCCAGGGCGTGGCCCAGGGCATCGTGCAGATGCAGGCCAAGGGGGTCAGTCACGGCCTGCTCAGCCCCCACAGTGTGTGGGTGAGCTTTGAAGGCGCCACTCAGCTCGTGGATGCCCCTTTTGCCTCGCTGGTCAGGAGCCTGTTGGCCAAGGCGCCCACGGCCATGAAGAAACTGGCGCCCTACCTCCAGGGGCCGGAGAAAGACGCCCTCCAGCAGGACCTCTTTGCCCTCGGGGCCGTGCTGTACGAACTCCTCACCTTCGAATGTCTGCCGGTGGGGGGCAACCTCCAGTCGGTACTGGACCGGGCCACCCTCAAGGCCGCCCAGGAGGATGTCCCCCTGCCGGCGGAGATCCGCGCCCTCCTTGGCCGGTTGCTGCTGGGCCGCCAGCCCTTCCTCACGGTGGAAGGCTTCCAGGCAGAGCTGGAACGGGTGCTCTACGAGGGCGAGTACAGCCCGACCACTTTCAACATGGCCTTCTTCATGCATACGCTGTTCCGGGAGGAAAATGACCGGGACGCCAGCGCCATGAAGGCGGAGGAGGGTGACAACTACCTCGCCTACACTGCCGCCGGCGAAAGCATGCGCAGCGGGGCCGGCCACATGGATGGCGCTCCGGACGCGAAACCGGGCTCGAAGAACTCGCTGCTCCTCGTGGGTGGGGGTGTCGCCGCTGCGGTGATCCTGGGATTGGCCTACCTCTTCTTCGGCCGCCACAGGGAAGACCCGGCCCTCCAGAAGCAGCTGGCGGAGCTGCAGCTTCTCAAGGCGCAGTTCGAGCAGCAGAAGGCCGATGTGGACGCCAAGGCCAAGGCCCAGAGTGAAAAGACGGCCCAGCTCCAGAAGCAGCTGGCTGAGACCAAGTCCGCCGATGAAAAACAGAAGATCGAGAAGCAGCTGGAGGAATCCAAGCAGCGCAGACTGGATCTGGAGCGCCAGCAGAAGGCCGCCATCCAGAGGCTGGCCGAGCAGAAGCAGAATGAGCAGCGGCTGAACGAGCAGAGGCGGGCCTCCGCAAGCAAGGTCGCCGCACCGCCACAGGTCACTGAGATTCCCAAGCCTCAGCAGCCCGTGCCAGAACCGCCGAAGCCGGTGGCGGCGCCCAGCAGTCCCCAGTCGGCCGGTTCGGATGTCGCTCCCACCAATGAGCCTGCCCGCGTCCTGAATCAGGCTGCTCCAGCCTATCCTCAGCGCGCGATCCAGCTGCACCTGGGGACCAACCAAGACCAGAGGGTGCGCCTGAAGGTCTTTGTGAGCGAGCGCGGTCAGGTGCTCAAGGTCTCCTTGATCGAAGGAGTGGGTGGCGCCTCCGGGTTCGACGAGGCCGCCGTCGAAGCCGCCAACAAGTCCACCTTCAGTCCCGCTACGCGCGACGGCAAGGCGGTGCGTGGGTGGACGCCGGAGATCGTCTACAATTTCAAGAAGCTGAACTGAACCAGTCTTTCTACTGGAAGGGCCCCTCGACAGGGGCCCTTTTCATGCCCGCTGTGCCGCCGCATTGGCAAGGCGGTCTACGCGCTCATTCTCCTCGTGGCCCGCGTGGCCCTTTACCCAGCGGGCTTCGACCCGATGTCGCGCGAGCTGCGCATCCAGGCTCTGCCAAAGGTCTGCATTCAGGACAGGCTTGCCGTCGGCCTTCTTCCAGCCACGCCGCTTCCAATCCTTCAGCCAGGAGGTGATGCCCTTGACCACGTACTGGCTGTCGCTCTGCAGGAGCACCTCGCAGGGCTTCGTGAGCGCCTCGAGGCCCCGGATGGCGGCGGTGAGTTCCATGCGGTTGTTGGTGGTGTCGGCCTCGGGGCCGGAGCCTTCCTTCTCCTGGAGGCCCGAGGCGAGGTGCACCCTCAGCAGGTAACCCCAGCCACCCGGACCGGGATTGCCGAGACAGGCGCCGTCACAGTAGAGCTCGATCTTCATCCCACCAGACTAGGCGAAATGGCGGCCACTTCAGCCACGGCCTTGCGGAGCAGCTCCACGCCCAGATCCAGGTCCTCCGTGCGGAGGTTCATGGCCGGGCGGAAGCGCAGGCCCTTCACGCCAGTGGCGAGGATCATCATGCCCAGCTGGTGACCCTTGGCCACCACGGCGTTGCGCAGCTCGGGTGTGGCGAGGTCCAGGGCGCAGAAGAGACCCCGGCCGCGGGGATTGGAGGTGAATTCTGGGAAGTCCCGGTGGAGTTCCTGCAGGCCCTTGAGCAGGCGCTGGCCCTGCCTCACACCGTGGTCCAGCAGGCCTTCCTCCCGGATGACCTCGATGATGCGCGTGCCGCGCACCATGTCCACCAGGTTGCCGCCCCAGGTGCTGTTGATGCGGCTGGGCACCTTGAACACGCCCTCCACGTCATCCAGGCGCCTGCCTGCGGCGATGCCGCAGGTCTGGCTCTTCTTGCCGAAGGCGAGAAGGTCGGGCTGCACGTCGAACCACTGGTGAGCCCACCACTTGCCCGTGGCGCCAAAACCCGTTTGCACTTCGTCGAAGATCAGCAGAAAATCATGACGGTCCGCCAGGACTCGCAGGGCGCGAAGGAACTCGCCGCGGAAGTGGTTGTCGCCGCCCTCGCCCTGGATGGGTTCCACGATGAGGCAGGCGATGTCGTCGGGGTCCCGGGCGACGGCGGCCTCGATGGCGGCGATAGCTTCCGCCTCGGCGGCCTCCGTCTTCGCAAGGTCCAGGGGGAACTCCAGCTTGGGGTTCGGCACGCGGGGCCAGGGGAACTTGGGGAAGTACTGGTGTTTGCGGGGATCCGCCGTGTTCGTGAGGCTCAGGGTGTAGCCGGTGCGGCCATGGAAGGCCTCCCGGAAGTGGATCACCTGGGAGCCCTTCTCGCCCTTGCCCGCGGC
>CAIMBM010000053.1 GCA_903839205.1 uncultured Holophagaceae bacterium
CCTGACGATGAAGACTTACTTCCGCTTCAGCAACCTGGGCACGGGGAAAATGAGCCTGGATCTGGGCCGGCGGGATGCGGCCTTCCAGGAGTACGGCCTGCGCCGCAGCCAGGGCCAGGAATTCGCCTTTCTTTCGGGCGAGTGGGACAACTTCGACCGCTACACCCTCCCCCGGGAAGGGCTCCTGCTGCGGACCCGCCTCGGCCTGGGCCACGCCGAGGCGGGAGAACTCCAGGGAGCGACCTTCCAGCAGACCTATTTCCGGGCCCGGGGGATCAGCTCCTTCGGCGAACACACCGGAGCGGACCTGGATCTGGAATGGGGCCAGGGCCGCCGCCTGCCCCTGGACCGCTGGTGGGCCCTGGGGGGATCCTCCTTTGTCATCGGGTCCAATGCCCTGGGCTACCTGGCGCCGAATTTCGCCTCGGCCCGGTTAGGGATCCCCCTGCGGCTCTACCTGGGGCTGGGCCTCACGGTGGAGGTGGTGCCCCGCTTCGACATGGCATGGATGGCCCCGGACCCCTCCTCCCTCCTGAAGCAGGAGGTGGCCATCCGCGCCCAAGGCACGGGCCTCCTGGTGCGCACGACGCTATCCAATTTCTATGTGGAGCTGTCCTACGGATTCCTGAAGGAGCGCAGGCCCCTGGAGAGTGGCCGGGCGGAGGGCAGCTTCAACGTGCTCATCGGAACCCAGCCCTTCGACCTCTGGAAACGGCATTAGTGCTGTCCGGGGGTTCCGCGCTGCGCGTAGACCCCCGGAGCCCCCGCGCAGCGCTCGGGCAAAGCCCGATCCCCGCGCCTGGTCCACCCATTAGGGCCCTTGGTGTGCGGGGGCGGGGTGTGATCCCCGACATAGGCTGGTTCTCGGGGGCCGCCTGATACCCTGGGGCGTTGGCATTTCAACGTTCTTTGCCGAGGCCGCCATGCGCTACCTGCCCTCTTCCCCCGTCGAGGATCGAGCCCTCCTGGACACCATCGGTGTCCCGAATGCCGAGGCGCTCCTGGTGGGCATTCCAGAACCGCTCCGCCTGGGACGCGACCTGGACCTGCCCACCCAGGGCTCCGAGCAGGAGGTGGCCTGGCAGATGATGGGCCTCGCCAACCGGAACACCCGCTTCTGCGCCCAGTTCCTGGGCGCCGGGGCCTACGACCACTTCGTGCCCTCGGCCATCGACGCCCTCATCAGCCGGCAGGAATGGTTCACGGCCTACACCCCCTACCAGCCCGAGATCAGCCAGGGCACCCTCCAGCACATCTTCGAGTACCAGACCCTGATCTGCGACCTCACGGGCCTGGAAGTCACCAATGCCAGCCTCTACGACGGTGGCACCGCCTGCGTGGAAGCGGCGCTGATGGCCGTCCGGGTGGCGAAGAAGCGCCACACGGTGCTGGTGAGCCGCGGCCTGCACCCCATGTATCGCGAGGTGCTCAGGACCAACTTCGCCCCCCACGACGACCTGAGGCTGGTGGAAGTGGGCCTCAAGGACGGCGTCACCGACCCGGCGGACCTCCAGGCCAAGCTCAACGATGACGTGGCCGCGGTGATGGTGGGCTACCCCAACTTCCTCGGGGCCGTGGAGGACCTCGCGGCCCTGGCCGGACCCGTCCATGCGGCCGGCGCCCTGCTGGTGAGCGTGACCCAGGAGGCCTTCGCCTTCGGCTGGTTCGAAGCCCCGGGCAAGGTCGGCGCGGACATGGCCTGCGGCGAGGCCATGTCCTTCGGCAACAAGCCCAACTTCGGCGGCCCCTTCCTGGGCTTCCTGGCCGTGAAGGATGCCCAGAAGCGCGAGATCCCCGGCCGGGTGGTGGGCCAGACCAAGGACCTGGACGGCCGCACGGGCTACGTGCTCACGCTCACCGCCCGCGAGCAGCACATCCGCCGCGACAAGGCCACCAGCAACATCTGCTCGAACCAGGGCCTGGTGGCCCTGCGCGCCAACATCTTCATGCAGCTGGCCGGGCCCGAAGGCCTCCGGGGCCTCGCCGCGCAGAACGCCGCCAAGGCCCAGTATCTCCGCCAGCGCCTGCTCGACCTTCCGGACATGGAGCCCATGCCCGGACAACCCTTCTTCAACGAGTTCGTGCTGCGCTACACCGGCGACTACGCGGCCCTCGAGGAGGCCTGCCTGAGGGAGAGCCTCCTGCCGGGCCTGGACCTGGGCCGGTTCTATCCCGAATATGCGGGCTGCATCCTGTGGTGCGCCACCGAACTCCACACCCGCCAGATGATCGAGAGCCTCGTCGAGATCCTGGCTCGCATCCCCGCGACCGTCTGAGGAGATGGACATGTTCCTACGCCAGCGCGAACCCCTCTCCTTCGAACGCTCCGTCCCTGGCAAGCGGGGCATGGACCTGCCGAAACTCGACGTGCCCGCCGCCCAGG